>NZ_JAMAWB010000013.1:0-182442 GCF_023713585.1 Paenibacillus sp. MER TA 81-3 | reverse complement strand
TTTCCAGTTCATTATGCTTATCCATGGCGTTCCCCCACTTTGTCCGTTTCTTTATCTGTTTCTTATTCGACAAATAGTTCATTTTTCCTTGCCAAGGGTTGCTAAGAACTTTGATTCAACTTATATAGCTTGCTCAGCTATTACCTGGCATTCTTTTTGTTCGGGGTAGGAGCGGGTCTCATGATGCCAGGCTTTATGGCGGGTTCATCGCTCGCCGTTTCCCGCGAGCAACAGGGAGGCATAGCGGGTCTTTTAGCATCCGTTCAAGGTCTTTCGGCTGTGATTGCGCCAATTCTTAGCACAAGCCTTTACCAAGTAAATAGACATCTTCCGTTTGCAATCATCGCTGCTTTGGTTCTCGTGTTGGCCATAACGATGTTTACCGTGACAAATAGGACTGCCGAGAGCAGAGCGGGAACCGGTCAATAGCAATCATCCATATTAAATGGTTCATTTTTTTCGCACCCATTGATAATGATTATCTTTATCGTTAATATAGGATTAATGATTATAGTCATGCAATCCTCAATCTCATGTTGACTAGACAACAATATATCACCCTATATTACTAAGCACTTGCTGCTAAGTAGACTATACGAAGGAAGGGATAGACATGAGTGCCAAATCTGAAATGTCAGGTTTGATAAAAATAGCCAGTGAAAAAAAGGGATTATTAACAGCGGCCAGCTTGTTCTCCATTCTTTCAAGCCTGTTGCAAATCGCACCCTTTATCGCGGTATATAACATTATCGAGGAATTGTTGCGACATGCGCAGCAGCCTGCAAGCATAGACAAGGAATATATCCTATATTGGGGTATCTTTGCTCTCATCGCTTTGATTGCCGCGTTACTTACTTTATATATCGGTGTAATGTGTTCTCATATCGCAGCTTTTAACATCCTCTATAAGCTAAGGGTTCGACTGGCCGAGCATGTTGCAAAAGTTCCAATGGGTTATCATACGAAAACGGCGACAGGGGAACTTAAAAAAATAATCGAGGTCAGTGTTGAAAAAATAGAAAAATTTATTGCTCACCAATTGCCTGATACCGTCTGTGCGGTGATTATGCCGATTCTATTGATCAGCTATTTATTTTGGCTCGACTGGCGGCTGGCTCTCGTGCTGCTCATTCCGATCGGCATCGGATTTTGGCTGCAGTTCCGTATGTTCGGCAACGTAATGGGACAAACGGCCTACAGAGAATTTCAACATGCGGTGGAAGAAATGAATGCAACAGGCGTGGAATATGTCAGAGGTATGCCGGCAGTAAAAGTATTCGGGATCACGGCCGATTCATTTCTCACTTTCAAGCAAGCAGTGACCAGATACCGCGATATTTCTTTACATATTACGGATTTATTTAAGACACCGTACAGTTTCTTTTCTGTCATTGTAAGCTCTTTGTTTACTTTCATTATCCCCATCGGAATTATGTTGTTGAGCGGTAATTCCGGCAATCAATCGTTTGCGATTACGTTTATTTTGTTTCTCATTATTGCACCAAGCTTATCCACGCCGTTGTTGAATTTGATGTATCTGGGCGGCGGGCTGAGAGAAATTGTAGAAGGAAACAAGCGGATTGAAGCTGTGTTTGCGGAACCGGTTGTAACGGAGCCTGTTGTACCCCAAGTTCCTGTCAGTTACGATATCGCCTTCCAGCATGTTTCATTCGCATATGAACGGAAAGAAAGCAAAGATTTCAAATCAGTATTACAGGACATTTATTTTGTGGCAAAAGCAGGGGAAATGACAGCATTAGTCGGTCCTTCAGGCGGCGGAAAATCGACCATTGCCAATCTATTGCTTCGTTTTTGGGATGTTCAGGAGGGCGAGATAACGATTGGCGGCGTTCCGATTCGAGAGATGGGAACGAATAAGTTGATGGAAACCGTCTCCTTTGTATTTCAAGACGTTCATCTTTTTTACGATACGATTGAAGCGAATATTCGAATGGGCAATATGACAGTTTCCAAAGAAGCCGTCATTGAAGTCTCAAAGACTGCCTGCTGTCATGAATTCATCGAGAAGCTGGAGCACGGGTACGACACGAAAATAGGAGAGGGCGGCACCTATTTATCCGGGGGAGAGGCGCAACGAATTGCCATCGCTCGGGCGCTGCTTAAAAATGCGCCAATTCTGGTGCTGGACGAAGCGACGGCTTATGCGGACGCTGAAAACGAAAAGAAGATTCAGCAAGGGCTGATTGAGCTTGTGAAAGGGAAGACCGTCCTTATCATTGCTCATCGCCTGTCCACGATTCGTGCGGCAGAACAAATTCTTGTCGTCAAGCAAGGGGAAATCGTCGAACGCGGAACGCATGACGAACTGCGGGCAGAAAACGGGTTGTACGAGCAAATGTGGCAAGCACATCAAAGTGCCTCCTCTTGGAGACTGGGTGCGGAGAATATAATATCGCCACAAGCAATTCCTGCAGGGGAGGCTTCCAGATGAATCAATACTTTTACAACATTTCGGCAGGCAACATCAAAAATTTATGGCCTTCCGCTTTTGCAGCTATATTGGACGGCATAGCCAAAATCATTCCGGCAGCTTTGCTAATCGATATTTTTAATATCATTTATGAATCTTTTGCGTATCCGGAAAAGGGCTTGAACACCGGGCGGATGTGGATCGTATGCATCATTCTGATCGTCTGGCTGATGGTGTCCTATGCCGCTACTTCTTTTCTTTACGATAAATCCTTTAAAGCTGCCTATAGCTTGGCAGCATCCGGTCGCTTAAAAATGGCCGAGCACCTGCGACATCTATCGTTAGGTTATTTCGGACAGCGCGATCCAGGTGATATGACGAACTTATTGCTGAGCGACTACGGACAAGTCGAACATACGATATCTCACAATGTGCCGCAATTGATTAGCGCGATTATGCTGCCTGTACTGGCATTTGCGGGACTTGTATTTGTGGACTGGAGAATGGCATTGTCCATGTTCATAGCGGTCCCAATAGGGGGATTGCTGCTGTGGCTGACAGACTCGATTCAAGCGCGCTTAAGTGAACGTCATGTCAAAGCCAAAAATGAGGCTGCCAGTCGACTGCAGGAGTATTTAGCCGGTATACGCGAGATCAAAGCCCACAATATGGGCGGGGATCGGTTTGAACGTTTACGCCTTTCATTTGACCAATTGAAACGCGCTTCTATTCGGCTGGAAGGTCTCGTAGGTCCTCTGATTATGGGAGCGATGCTGCTGATCCGCTCCGGGATGACCATCATGATTTATGCCGGGAGCTATCTGCTTGTTGGCGGAACGTTGACTCTACCCATCTTTCTTTTGTTCTTGCTGCTTGGGACCCGAACATTTGAGCCGTTAACCGTCGTGTTAATGAACTATGGCGGAATGCGGTATTCTGCTTATAGCGCACAGAGGATCATGGACGTGCAGCAGCATGAACCGATGCAGGGCACGGCAAGCATCGAGTCTTCCGGGCCGATCGTATTTGACCATGTCACCTTTGGATATGACGCCGATACGCCTGTCCTGAAGGACTTGTCTTATACGATCCAACCGAATACGATCACGGCTTTGGTAGGACCGTCCGGAAGCGGGAAGAGCACCGTAACACGCTTGATTGCGCGCTTCTGGGAAGTTCAACAGGGAGAAATCAGGATTGGGGGACAATCCATTCGAGATGTCAATCCGGAAAACCTGCTGCAGCATATGTCCATGGTATTCCAGGATGTGTATCTATTCCAAGATACGATCGGCAACAATATCCGCATCGGCAACATGAACGCATCGCAAGCAGAGATTGAAGAAGCGGCCAAGCGCGCTTGTTGTCATGACTTCATCTCCCAATTGCCGCAAGGATATGATACGCCGGTAGGAGAAGGCGGCTCGACATTATCCGGAGGTGAGAAGCAGCGGATTTCGATTGCCAGAGCATTGTTGAAGAATGCGTCGATTGTGCTGCTGGATGAAGCAACCGCTTCTTTGGATCCGGAGAACGAGCTTGCTGTGCAGCAGGCCATCAATGAACTGGTTGCCAATAAAACGGTTATTCTGATTGCGCATCGCTTCAAAACGATTCAGAACGCAGACCAGATCCTTGTCCTTGAACATGGGAAACTCGTTGAAGAAGGTACTCATCAGGCACTGCTGGACCAAGAAGGGTTATATGCCAATTTGTGGAGGCTGCAACAGGACTCCAATGGCTGGCAAGTCAAATCTTGAATCGACATAAGGATGTTCACAACGAAACTTTTTCCTTTGGGAAAAAGTTTTTCGTATTTACAACATATTTTTATTAGGATAAAATGAACTCATCTTGATGGCACTTAGAGTGGAGGAGAGTAGCTTTGAAACTGCAAATAGACACCTGGGATTTGAGCGGCGCTTACGGGGACTGGCAAGATGTCACTCCATCCCCCCCACAGAAGCAGCACCATCAAATCTATTCCATTCCGACAGTGAGCGGAACAGGGCATTTACAACGGATTTTCTTAAGACAAGGCTTGGAGATCAATTGGTTCGACGCCGAATTGCACGAGCCGGTTACGATGGATGTCGGGATTCATTATCCTCACTTGGAAATCTCTTATACGATGTCTGGCACAGGCTGCTGGGAGACATCGACCCAAGCCTTCAACTTATCCGCAGGCGTCTCGTCGCTGATATATATGAGGGAGGCGAGGCTGCATGCCGAGCTGTCCCCAAAAGAGCCTTTGCAGCATATGGAGCTTCGCATCGATTTGCGGCATTTCGACGCCAATCTTCCCGAGTTGGAGCGATTGACGGCCAATCCGGTCTACTGCAGACAAACGGCAGGTTCTCCGCAAATTCCGCTCATCGTGGAGCAAATGAAGCATTGTCCGTATAACGGATCACTTCAGAAGCTTTACTTGGAAGGGAAAGCACTCGAATTGCTGGCCTTTCATTTAGATGGAGCGGATAAGGAAGAGATGAGACAGCAAGTGAAATCCAAGCTGACAGCCGAAGATATCCAATGCCTTCATGAAGCGAAGGCTATATTATCTCGTACTTGGAAGCAGCCTCCGAGCTTGCTTGGACTTGCAAGATTAACCGGGCTTAACGATTACAAGCTGAAGCTCGGCTTCAAAGAGTTGTTCGGCACGACTGTATTCGGTTATGTGCGAAGCCTGCGAATGAATGAAGCGCGATATATATTAGAGCAAGGAAAAGCCAATGTCAGTGAAACGGCCATCATGGTTGGGTATCACAATGTAAGCCACTTTGCGTCGCTCTTTCGCAAGACCTTCGGATACAACCCTAGTGAATTCGGAAAACTTGCCTCCGCAGTTGCTCTTTCCCAACAAAAGAATCCGCACATTGTTTCCAGGTGATTAGCCAAGAAAGCTAGCTTGACTCTTAAAGTAAATGAGGAATATTACGAATGCTCGTCAATCGCATTGCATTCCGCAAGCCATGGGCTATCACCTTGATCAGATGATTACTACGCGTACGAGCATGCGTATTCCGCATAAGTAGTGATGGATTAAATTACAATGGGCCAACAAAAAGGCGGCATATGCAAACATTGACTGGATTGATATGGAATAGGTTGTTAGTGAATACAGTCACGAATTGATGTTGAAGTAGCAGAATTATATCGATATAATAATTATATATAGAACATATTAAATATAACCTTTTTTTACAATGGGAGAAATGATATGAGTATTCAAAATAAGTTTGACTTTATGAAAACAGGAAAAATGTATAACGATTTAGATCCAGAAATAGTAGCGTATAGAGAGAAAATAGTACTGAAAACCAACGAATACAATCAAAGTTTCGGACAACCACGTGAAACAAGAGAAAAGATTCTCCAAGAATTTATGGGTAGCATTGGTGAAAATGTTCATTTTGAGCCAACATTCCGTTGTGAATTCGGAGCCAATATTCATATTGGCAATGATTTCTATGCAAATTTCGATTGTGTGATGTTAGATGGCGGGGAAATTACCATTGGTGATAACGTACTTTTTGGTCCCAGAGCTGGACTATACACTTCTAATCATGCCATTAACCATGAAGAACGTAAGCAAGGCGGTTGCTTTTCTAAGCCCATTAGAGTGGGGGATAATGTGTGGTTTGGAGCAAATGTAACGGTCATGCCCGGTGTTACTATTGGAGACAATACGGTGATTGGCGCTGGAAGTGTGGTTACTTCTGATATCCCAAGCAACGTGATTGCAGTTGGCGTTCCTTGTAAAGTGCTTAGAGAAATTACCGAAGCTGACAAGACCGACTATCTGCTAACACTAAGATAACGCCAAAGAGTAGCAATGCCGTAGTACATTGAACCAAAGGAGCCGCGTATATCGCGGTTTTTTTATTGTAACGATAATTTTTGCTGCTGAAATATTGGGATACGGCGAAAGAGGCTGAATCAACGTTATATTCAGACTTGAATTCTTAACTTTGTTGGTATAATATGTAATGGAATGAACATTCATTCCGCATGAAAGGTGAGATCTAGTGACGACGAATAAGAGAGAAGATATTTCACTAGCAGCATTGAATCTTTTTACCGAACGCGGTTTCGATGCGACGACCGTACCGATGATAGCAGACACTGCAAAAGTAGGCGCCGGTACCATTTATCGATATTTCGACAATAAAGAGGTTCTACTGAATTCCTTGTTTCAAGAATGCGTAGAGCAATTTTTCCAGACGATAACGCAAGGTTTTCCCGAATCCGGAACCGTTCGCCAGCAGTTTCATCACATTTTTTCTCAAACGATCCACTTCGCAAAAGCGAACAGGGAAGCTTTTTCGTTCATCGACTCGCACTTGAATCCTCGATTACTGGACGATAAAAGCCTGAAATCATTCGAAGTAGGCATGGATTTTATTCGTCACTTTTTAGTCCAAGGACAGCAGCAAGGCATTATCTCCTTGTTACCGCCTAATGCGTTGATCTCCATTTTCTATGGTGCTCTCGTCAAATTATTTGAAACGATAAGAGCGGAGGTACTGGAGGAAACGGACGAACTTCTTGCAGGCGTGGAGGAATGCTGCTGGAATGCGATCCGAGTCCATTGACTCGGTCGTCTTCATAACGCAAGCGGAATGAACATTCATTCCTACTTTAGTCCGCGTTCACTAAGGTCGATTTTCAGTACCAAAAGCAGGCGCCTATTGAACTACCTCTTGCCAAAAAGAAGTATGATATTTAAGGAGGCGTAGTAACATGTCCATTGCGATTCCACAGCCCAAATCGTACGGTCCACTCGGAAATGTGCCCCAAATTAATCCTGACACACCCGTTATGTCATTCATGAAGCTTGCGGAAGAATTCGGTGAAATTTATCGAATGAAGCTGCCGTTCGGAACCTTGCATGTTATTTCGGGATATGAATTGGCGAAAGAATTGAGTGATACATCACGCTTCGGCAAGGTCGTGGATAAAACGATTTTAGACAACGTGCGAGCTTTCGCAGGGGACGGCTTGTTCACGTCCGAAACCGATGATCTGAATTGGAAGAAGGCCCACAATATTTTGCTCCCGAGCTTCAGCCGCACGGCTATGCGCGGATATTTTGATATGATGCTGGATCTGGCCACGCAGCTTATTCAAAAGTGGTCGCGCCTGAATCCCGACGAATGCGTAGAGGTTCCGGAGGACATGACCAGGCTGGCAATGGATACGATCGGGTTATGCGGCTTCAATTATCGGTTCAACAGCTTCTATCGAGAACAACCCCATCCGTTCGTCACCAGTATGGTTCGGGCGTTGAATGAAGCTATGAATCAAGCTCAGCGTCTCGGCATTCAAGATAAGCTCATGATTAAGACGAGGCGCCAGTTTATGCAGGACATCGGGGTTATGTTCTCATTAGTGGATAAAATCATCGCCGAACGCAGAGCCCACGGTCATCAGGAGACGGATGACTTGTTAGCCCATATGCTGCAGGGAAAAGATCCGGATACGGGAGAAGCTTTGGATGATGCGAATATTCGTTTTCAGATCATTACGTTTTTGGTAGCCGGACACGAGACTACAAGCGGTTTATTGTCTTTTGCGTTGTATTTTCTGTTGAACAATCGCGATAAGCTGCAAAAGGGATATGAGGAAGTGGATCGCGTATTAACGGATCCCGTTCCGACTTACGCTCAGGTAAAGAACTTGAAATATATCCGGATGATTCTCGATGAGTCGCTGCGTCTATGGCCTACAGCCCCGGCCTTTAATCTGCAAGTGAAAGAAGATACGCTGCTCGCTGGAAAATATGCTATGAAACAAGGGGATCGCTTGCTTGTGCTGATCCCTCAATTGCATCGCGATGTTACCGCGTGGGGAGACGATGCGGAGGAATTCCGTCCGGAGCGGTTCGAGGATTCGAGCCGAATTCCCCATGATGCCTACAAACCATTCGGTATCGGTCAGCGGGCTTGCATCGGTCAGCAATTTGCTCTGCAAGAGGCGACGCTTGTGCTGGGACTGATTCTCAAACATTTCGAACTCATCGATCATACTCACTATCAATTGAAGTTAATGGAATCGCTAACATTGAAACCCGAAGGGTTCACCATGCAAGTCCGTGCCCGCAACAAACAAGCCGGCTATCTCCCTGCAGGCGGCGGGTGCAGTACGCAATCGGCAATGAATATAGCGGTTAATCAAGGCGAGCCGGATCAGGTGGAACGCCATGATACTCCGTTGCTGGTGCTTTATGGATCCGATCTTGGCACAGCGGAGGGTATTGCCCGGGAATTAGCGGATACGGCACGTTATCAAGGCTTCCGAAGCAAGGTTGCGCCTCTGAATGATTATACTGGCAAACTGCCCACAGACGGCGTTACTTATATTGTAACGGCTTCTTATAATGGCCAGCCGCCCAATAATGCGCACGGCTTCGTTCAGTGGTTGCAAGAAGTGACGCCCGGTGAATTGGAAGGTGTTCGTTATTGCGTCTTTGGTTGCGGTGACCATAACTGGGCCAGCACGTATCAGAGCGTCCCGAAATTCATTGACGAGCAGCTCGCATCCAAAGGAGCAACAAGGCTGCTTCCTATCGGGAAAGGCGACGCCAGCGGCGATTTCGAGACAGAGGTGGAAATCTGGCGTGATCAGTTGTGGCCTGCAGTCATGGGCTCATTCGGATTGAGCGTCAAAGAAAAGGAAAGACGCGTAACCCCTGCTTTGTCTATAGAGGTTGTCAGCGGAACGGTAGATGCACCGCTTGCCGAAACGTATAATGCCCATTACACAACGATACTAGACAACCACGAACTCCAAAAAGGAGGGGATGGGCGCAGTACGCGTCATATTGAAATCGAACTACCGGAAGGAGTGTCGTATCGAGAGGGAGATCATTTGGGCGTTTTTCCTCTGAATCGAAAAGAACTTGTCGAGCGTGTATTAAGCCGATTTGGGTTGAATGGCAACGACCATGTCATTCTGCATACGACCGGATTGAGCGTGGCGCACCTGCCGCTGGATCGCCCTGTAAAGCTATACGACCTGCTGAGCCGCAGCGTGGAATTGCAAGAGGCCGCAACTCGAGCGCAGATTCGGGAGCTTGCCGCATTGACCATATGTCCGCCGCATAAGCTAGAGCTGGAAGCTATGATGGGGGAAGAAGCATACAAATTGAACGTCCTTCAGAAACGGATTTCGATCCTTGACCTGTTGGAAAAATACGAGGCATGCGAAATGTCGTTCGAACGCTTTTTGGAGCTTTTGCCTCCTCTTAAATTTAGATACTATTCGATTTCCAGTTCTCCTCGCATACAGCCGCAGGAGGCCAGCATTACCGTTGGCGTTGTGCGCGGACCTGCATGGAGCGGCCAACATGAATATCGAGGGGTTGCTTCCAATTATCTTGCCGACATGCAGCCGGGAGATTCGATCGTGATGTTCGTGCGTACGCCGCAGTCGGGCTTCCAGCTTCCTGAAGATCCAGGGACTCCGATTATTATGGTAGGACCGGGGGTTGGGGTCGCGCCGTTCCGCGGGTTTCTTCAGGCACGTCGCGCACTCAAGCGAGATGGAGTTCATCTCGGCACAGCGCATCTCTATTTCGGCTGCCGCGATGCAATGGATCATATATACGAAGAAGAGCTGGAGCAGTACCAACAAGAGGGGCTTGTTACCGTACACACCGCATTTTCACGGATTAAAGGGCAGCCGAAAACTTATGTTCAACATCTGATGAAACAGCGTGAGCAGGAGCTAATCGGCATCTTGGATCAGGGAGGACGGTTCTATGTGTGCGGAGACGGGAGCAAGATGGCCCCAGATGTAGAGGCAACCCTGCAAAAATCTTATCAAGTTGTTCGCGGCGTTAGCGAAACAGAAGCAAAAAAATGGCTGGATCGTCTCGAGGTTGAAGGACATTATGTCAAAGACGTGTGGGCAGGCGGAAAAGCTTGATTTTATGGATTAACGATGCGCAAATGATGGTACTGTTACCTTACCATTATATTTGTTGCGAATGAAGGGCGCTCTCAGGCGAGCGTCCTTTTTAAATTCGCCGTTCTTGTTAAAGGCTTGGTATAAGGGATGAATCCGATTTAATTACATATGTACAAAATACTATGTAATCTCAAATTAGAGTCACTGTTATTCATAAATGTGTGCAGGATCACTCTCTTATTATACTGAAATGTTAAACTATAGCCGTACCCTATAAAGTAAGCAAAGAGAGGCGCAGCAGGCATGAAAGAAGCATTTACTTACTAAGACATGAAGTTAATCGGTCGGGAGAAGTTGGGAACCCAGGTGCCACTGGAGTTGTTCCGGACAATCCGCTTGATTGGCTTACATCAAGCACTGCCTATGGGCGGGAAGGGAACTACCGTCACAATTGGCCGCAAAATAGGAGAATCGCTGCCTGTATCCACGTTAGAGGATATCTTGGTTCTGTTCGAAGAGCTTCAGATTGGTATTCCTAAAGTTGTATATCAGGATGAGCATAAGCTTCGGATAGCAGTTGAGGAATGTTTCTGCAAGGGGCTTCCGGTGATGGAAGGGAAGATGGTCTGTGATTTGGAAGGAGCCATATTAGAAGGGGCTATCAATAAAATATGGAAAGACAAGGTATCCGTGCGAGAAGTTATGTGCAACGTATGCGGGGATGATCATTGTGAATATGAGATCCGTTATATACGATAGGGTTTGCCCAATACATAAAAAACTATAGTTGTCGTTCCTCTCGATTAACTTGCCGAAATAGAAGCTTCCCACTATTGATTAGTGAGGAGGCTTTTTTTATATATTTTTTAAAACAAGGGGGTTCCCATGGCGATACAGTACATTCCCTAATGGGGACTTAGGCGGAGGATTATGGACAACCATTCGGTTGGCGCTTTCTGTTTTTTTGAATAGCATTTGGACGAATGTCACAATTCGAAGATTTGGATTGTTATATAGGATGAAGGCGGATGGGAGGTGAACCTGTGGAACATTCCAACCCCGGGGAAAAGGAACAGAGACAGCAATTATTCATAAGCGTAAACATCAATGCTGATCTGTTCGATGAACATGGAAACAAAGCAGAGGGAGAGGAAAGTATGAGGAAGAAATGGAGAGTCGGAATCATGCTGCTGACGATCATATCTTTGTTAAGCGGCTGTTTCGGGAAGAAGCAAGTACTGGAGCCACTGCAAGCGGGCACGATCAAGGTTGTCTATCAGGATGAAGATGCGTTCTACCGCGATTACGGAAAACTTTTTAATATGAAATACCCTCAGATTGAAATTGAAGTCATCAGCCAAACTGAAACGTTCCTAAACCTGCCAAAGGGTGGAACTATTGATGACCTTTATGCAGAAAGGAAGAAGTTCTTGGAGAAGCATAAGCCAGATGTATTGCTTCTGGATGAGCTCCTGTTCGAGACCTTTGCACAAGAAGGAAAACTGTACAATATTGAAGCGGCCATCCAGCAAGATGACTATGATATTGAAGGATTCATGCCTGGTCTTATCGACAGGATTAAAGCGAGGGGAGAAGGGAAGTTGTATGGGTTGGCCCCCCATTTTGAGAGGGAAGTACTTTATTACAATCGCGCATTATTCAAGGAGCATCATATCGAACTGCCAACCAACAAGATGAGCTGGCAGGAATTGTTCGATTTGTCCGGAAGATTCTCCAAGGTTGGATCGGGCGACAATCCAGTGTATGGATTGTATGAGGCTTTCGGTGATCCCGGAAGGTTAATGTACCGGATCGGCTCTTCCTCCGGGCTGAGGCTGTTCGATCCGAAGGGAGAAAAGGTGCTCATTAACTCAGACGGCTGGAAAAACGCAATCAAGCTGGCAACAGACGCAGTGCGCAACAAGTCCCTATTTTTTCACCCTCAAGATCAAATGTATAGCCAGAAGGAGCCCTTTTTCAAGGGACAAGCTGCGATGATGTTCAATTCCCCATTTCTTACGTTAGAGTTAAAGCAGCGTCCAACTTATGTAGAGGGAGAAAAGGAGATAGATTGGGGAGTGGTTACAACTCCAGTAGATCCTTCGGATGAATCTGCGAGTATAACTTTGCCAGACATTTATGCGGTAGCTGCTGATTCCCAGAATAAGCGAGCGGCATGGGAATTGGTCAAGTTCGTGAATGGAACGGAAATGGCCCAAGCTTATTCGCGAACGACTAACGGAAAGTTGCCTACACGCAATGGCTATATGAAGGAAATTGATGGTAGAAGCACGGAAGCGTTCTATCTTCTGAAGCCGAAAGAAGTAGAAGGCGTGTTCAGCAACAAAAATGTCCCCAGAGATTTCTTTAGCTTATTCGATAAACCATTGTTAGAAGAGCTGCAAGCAGTCATCGATAATAAGAAGACGATAGATGAAGCGGTTGTCGCGCTGGAAACAAAGGGGCAAGAAGCGCTGCTAAAAGCGCGTGAAGCGAAGAAGGCAAAATAAATAAAGTAGAATACGAATTTACGGTATAGGAGAGCTAAACGTGCAGAAGAAATGGCGAATCGGGAGAATCGGAATCATGCTGCTGACGATCATGTCTTTGCTAAGCGGCTGCTTCGGGGGGACATCAGAGCTGGAGCCATTAAAAGAGGGCAAAGGAGAGATCAAGGTCGTCTATCAGGATGAAGATGCGTTCTACCGCGATTACGGAAACTTCTTTAAAATGAAATACCCTGATATTGATATAGAAGTCATAAGCCAAACCGAACTTTTTGCCAAATTTGGACAGGGTGAATCTTTTGACTTTGATGAAGAAAGAAGAAAATTACTAGATAAGTATAAGCCGGATGTATTGTTGCTGGATGAGAGCATGTTCGAAGTCCTTGCGCAAGAAGGAAAGCTGTACAATATTGAAGCGGCCATTCTTCAAGATAAATATGATATTGAAGGTTTCATGTCTGGACTTATCGACAGGATTAGAGCGAAGGGCAATGGGAAGTTGTATGGGCTGGCTCCCTATTTCGAAACAACTGTATTGTATTACAACCGTGAAATATTCAAGGAGCATCATATTGAACTACCAAGAAACAAGATGAGCTGGAAGGAATTAATAGATTTGGCCGGTAGATTCTCCAATATTGGATCGGGCGACGATCAAGTGTATGGATTTTATCAAGATTACGGCGGTCCCGAACAATTGATGTATGAGATTGTTGCTTCCTCCGGGTTGAGGCTGTTCGACGCAAAGGCAGAAAAGCTGCTCATTAACTCGGACGGCTGGAAGGAGGCAATTAAGCTGGCAACAGATGCTGCGCGCAACAAGTCTGTATACATTCCGCCTCAAGATGAGAATGGCAATCGGCTGAGTCAGGGGTATGAGCTCTTTTTCAAGGGACAAGCTGCGATGATGTTCCATCGACCTTGGTTTACGAGAGAGTTGAAGGACCGTCCACTCTATGAAGAGACAGCAATGAAGATCGACTGGGACATCGTTACAACTCCAGTTGATCCCTCAACTCCCGATGAATCCGCGAATGTGCGCTTGTCGGAAATTTATGCGGTAGCTGCTGATTCCCAGAATAAGCGAGCGGCATGGGAATTGGTCAAGTTCGTGAATGGCACGGACATGGCCCGGGCCACTTCGAAGACGAACGACGGAAGATTGCCTACACGCATTGACTATTTTAAGGAGCTTGAAGGGAGGAGCACAGAAGCATTCTATCTTCTGAAGCCGAAGGCAGTATCTGCTTATGAAGGATTATGGGGCAACAAAAATGTTCCTGAAGATTTCATTGGCCTATTCCGGCCTCTATTGTCAGAAGCGCTGCAAGCAATCATTGATAATCAAAAAACGTTAGATGAAGCGATTGCCGAACTGGAAGAGAAGGGACAAGAAGCGCTGCTAAAAGCACATGAAGCGAAGAAGGCGAGCTAGAAAAGAAAATAAATTAAATGAAGTATATGAACATATGTACAAGGTAATCCGTCAACGTGCTGAACGCTTTGACGGATTTTTCTTTACTCGTCTATCAATTCTAACAAGTACTCCGTATACTGTTCCTCATTCATTCGTGAGATGGCAGCCGCCAGTTGTTCCTGCGCTTGAGCGGAAGTTAATTTCTCGTAATTGTTATGGCTCATATTTGCCATCCGAGCTTGAAAGTCGATACCACTGTTCTCCTCAATGTATCGAACCACATGCTGCATCGGCATTTTTTTTAGTGTCCATATACTGATTCCATTATTCATTTTCTAGCACCTCAAATTTTAAATCGTGTATTTAACACCTATCATGCCCGATACGCATTCGATCATTCCACTAGCCAAGTAAAAGAGAGGTCGATGCCTCTCTATTTCTATATATAATTGGAGAAATATGATTGACACAATGTTTTGCGATAAGTATTAAAGGTAAGGAAAATAATACTTATCATACTTGTGGGAGTGAAATAAATGAAATCACCTGATGGGAAAAAAGTATATTTTCGGAACCGTTAAGGTTGGCGAAAAAGGACAAATTGTGATTCCCAAGTTTGTCCGGCGGTATGCAGCGGTGTTTAAGCATCGCAATGGCACTGATTTCAAATCCGCAAATTCTTTTTCTTGACGAGCCGACTCTCGGACAGAATAGGTATTATGAATAGAGGCAAACTCATCGCAATTGGTACGGTTGCGGGCTAAAAGCTCAGACGGGTGCGGATATTTGGAGGACGCCTTTGTAGAACTTACACAAAGGAGGGCTATGCAATGAGATACTCCTATTTTGCAACACGCAATCGCAAAGAAATTACTCGTGATCCACTTACAGCATTACTCGGTATCGCTATGCCGCTTATTTTAGCCCTTATTCTTTCGCTGCTCTGCGGTTAGGCAATCATCATCTTTATTGTTGCGATATTAGCTTTCAAAAAAAGAATGAAAAGCGAATATTAGTGAGATTATGTGCAAATAACTTCGTTGTATCTCCGACTATTGTACTTCTTCAAAATAGACGATACAATACAAAATTCCCCCTCCGTCCGAAACAGTCAGCAGGGCTATTTAAGGTATAATAAATTTGCAGAAGCAAACCCTAAGAAAACCTAAGATGCTAAAAGACAAAAGGAAAAAGGAGATATGATGACAGAGAAAAAAGAAATCATAGAAACAGGATGGAACTTCGATAACAGTTATGCTTCTCTTCCGAAATCATTTTTTACAAGGCTTAACCCTACCCCTGTATGCTCACCGAAGTTGATCATTCTTAATGGTCCGTTAGCAACATCCCTGGGGTTGAACGTCCAAGCGGTGCAAAGCACTGAAGGGGTAACGGTGCTTGCTGGTAATCAGATTCCCGAAGGCGCTTTGCCTCTTGCCCAAGCTTATGCAGGGCATCAATTCGGACATTTTACCATGTTAGGGGACGGCCGTGCTCTACTGCTTGGCGAACAGATCACTCCTTTGGGTGAGCGGGTTGATATTCAGCTTAAGGGTTCAGGTAAAACGCCATACTCCCGCCGAGGCGATGGTCGAGCGGCACTTGGACCGATGCTGCGTGAATATATCATCAGCGAAGCAATGCATGCGCTTGGTATTGCTACCACCCGCAGCCTAGCGGTGGTAACAACCGGTGAATCAGTAATCCGCGAAACCGAGCAACCCGGTGCTATCCTGACTCGCGTAGCTGCCAGCCACTTGCGCGTCGGCACCTTTCAATACGTTTCAAAATGGGGCACTGCCCATGATCTCCGGGCCCTGGCTGATTACACCTTGCAAAGACATTTTCCAGAAGTGTCCGATGAAGAGAATCGCTATCTTTTCCTGCTTCGGGAAGTGATTAAGCTTCAAGCTGCACTGATTGCCAAATGGCAGCTTGTTGGCTTTATTCACGGGGTGATGAACACCGATAACATGGCTCTTAGCGGAGAAACCATTGATTATGGTCCTTGCGCCTTTATGGATGCTTATGACCCAGCAACGGTATTCAGTTCCATTGACATTCATGGCCGCTATGCCTATGGCAATCAGCCGCATATTGCCGCGTGGAATCTCGCTAGATTTGCGGAAACACTATTGCCGCTGCTGCATGTCAACGAGGTGCAGGCTGTTCAACTGGCCGAGGATGCGATTTCAGATTTTTCCGAGTTGTATCATCGTAAATGGATCGCGGGAATGAGGGCGAAATTGGGAATCTTTAACGAAGAGTTACAGGATGAATCCCTTATTGAAGACTTACTCGGTATGATGCAGAATTATCGTGCGGACTATACCAATACCTTCCGTGCATTAACTTTTGATAAGCCGGAGGATACTGCTCTGTTTGGAACCACGGAATTTGCTCAGTGGCATGAGCTATGGCAGGCGAGACTAGTCAGGCAGCAGGAATCAGAAGCCTCTTCGCATCAGTTGATGCGAAATAGCAATCCCGCGCTAATTCCGCGCAACCACCGGGTAGAAGACGCACTAGAAGCTGCGGTGAAGCAAGGAGACTACAGCTTGATGGAACGGCTTCTCGATGTTCTTTCGAGCCCTTACGCGCATTCCACCGAACAGGCTGATTACTCCACGCTGCCTGCGTTATCAACCCGTCCTTACAGAACCTTTTGCGGTACCTGATATAGCGGTTAAACAGTACATTATGTGGAAAAATGGAGAACCTAATTTCGAATATGACTAACAGGTTTCAGCATATGTACATGGAGCGACTCGCTGTTCCGCCGCATTTTGCGGCGGAGCATTCCATATGGAGGGCGGATCTGCGTTCTATGGTAACTGCTCGAACGGTATAATTAACGGGTAGATTTTTTATGAAAAGCAGAAACTTGACACATTAGCGACTTCGAGGATATTATAGATACAATAAGTCTTTGAATGAGGTGCTATCATGAGATTTACAAAAGCGACGAACTATGCTCTGCATACCATGCTCGCGCTCGTTGCCGCTTCTCCGGTGAAGCCGGTAGGCGTCCAGCAGTTGGCGGAACCCCAAGGCGTTTCACCTACTTATCTTTCCAAAATTTTAACGAGGCTTGTGAAAGCAGGGATGATCGAATCGGTATCCGGAGCCAATGGAGGCTACCGGTTATCCCGCAAAAAAGAGGACATTACGTTTTTGGATATTATCCATGCCATCGAGGGCAATGCCTCCTTATTTGAATGTGATTTTTTCCACGGCGACGAATGCTTGATTCAAGCGGTAATGAAGGAAGCGGAAGAGAAAATGGAGTCGCATCTCAAAACAACGAAAATAGCGGATCTGGCCCAAAAGCTATCGCAAGGTTAAGGCGAGTCGCTTTATGTCGAAAGGAAAAGTTCGGTTCGCTACGTATAATAATTGGTTTTTTCGCATTATTACAGATATAATAAGTCTTTAATATCCGGTTAAGAGGAGGTGAGTGTCATGATTTAGCGCCCCGTTGAATTGCTTTGCCATTTATTTATTAGCTTTAGGTGCCAAATCCATTTTATTTAATTTCCTAAGTTTTAGGGAGCGATAGATAGGCATAGTGATAGTAATGCGTTAGTCACAGGAGGCTATTGGGTATGGAAAGTACATGGCATGAGCGTTTTAATTCAGAGGAATATTGGTATGGGGAAGAACCTAACGTATTTATTCAACAACAAGCCTTTCGATTAGACAAATGTAAAAAAGTTATAGCATTTGCAGAGGGTGAAGGCAGGAATGCTGTTTTTTTAGCACAAAGAGATCATGAAGTGACAGCAATTGACTATGCGGAGAGTGGCCTGCAAAAAACTAAAAAACTAGCTCAGAAGTATGCTGTTGACGTGCATACAAAAAAAGTAGACCTATTGGCAGATAGCGTGCCAAACGAGGAATATGATGCTGCAATCATGGTATTTGGACATTTTTATAGAGATGCTCAGAAAATGGTACTTAATAAAATGAAAAATGCTATAAAGTCTGAAGGGATTATTATGCTTGAGGTGTACTCCAAAGACCAATTAAATTATGGTACAGGCGGACCCGCAGATCTTGGTATGCTTTACGAACCAAAAGAAATTCTTACTTGGTGCGAAGGTCATGAGGTGATCCATTTCTTCTATGGAGAACAAGAGCGAGTAGAAGGAAAGGCGCACACCGGTTTAGCCCATGTCATTCAACTTGTATTAAGAAAATAAGGTAATGGAAAGCAAGGTTAAGGCGAGTCGCTTATGTGGAAAAAGGGCATACGGCTCGCAGCGCATAATAAGCTTTTTTTTGGCTTATTATAGATATAATAAGTCTGTAATATCTGATTTAGGGGAGATGAGCATCATGATATACGATTGCGCCATTATTGGCGGAGGCCCCGCCGGCTTGAATGCAGCCCTTGTGCTTGGCAGGGCAAGGCGAAGCGTGGCTTTGATCGACAGCAATCGGCCCAGAAATGCCGTTACGCATGAGTCTCACGGCTTTATTACGAGAGATAGCGTAACGCCTGCCGAGTTCCGCCGCATTGCTTATGAGGAGGTGCGTCGTTATCCAACTGTCGATCATTTGCAAACCGAGGTTGTTTCGGTTGACAAAACCGAATCCGGATTTGAGGCGCTGGATTCGACGGGCCTTCGCATTCAAGCGCGCAAGCTGATCTTGGCGACGGGCGTAAAGGAAATCTTTCCCGAAATCGAAGGCTTTTATCCGCTATACGGGAAAAGTTTGTTCAATTGCCCTTATTGCGACGGCTGGGAGCTGCGGGATCAACCGCTTGTCGTTGTTTCCGAATCTCCGTCCGTATTTCATACGGCCAAGCTGCTCCTCAATTGGAGCAAGGATTTGATTGTCTGCACGAACGGGAAGGCGTCCCTGCCGGACGAGAAAAAAGAGTGGCTTCAATCCAAGGGAATCTTGGTGATGGAGCATTCTGTTGCGGCCTTCATCGGCCAAAATGGGCGGCTTAAGCATGTCCGTTTTGCAGATGGGACGCAAGTCCCGAGGACCGGCGGCTTCGTGATTCCCCAATTTGCGCAAAGCGCGCCGTTCGGAGAATGTCTGGGCTGTGAAAGGACAGAGCTGGGCGGGATCTGGACGGATAAATTGGGAAGAACCTCGATACCTGGTTTATATTCCGCGGGGGATGCTTCCTATTTCATGCCTTCCCAAGTGGTTTTTGCCGCGGCCAGCGGCAGTCGAACCGCTATGGGCGTAAATATGGACTTGACGGAGGAAGATTTCAAATGACAAACCGCAAAAATCGACTCTCATTCACGATCCTGGCGATCGTCCAGGCGACGCTTATCTTCACGATCTCGTTGATCATGATTCCGCTGCTGAAGATTGCCAGTAGGTTCGCCTTGAGTCCGTCGCCCTGATTGTTGCGAATCTGGCTGCCCCTGCCCTTGTGGGGCGATTCGGCGCACGGGTCACCGTTGCGGAGCACCAAGCGGGTCTCGCCGGCGGCGTGATGAACACATCCATGGAACTTGGCCCGACATTGGGGCTGGCGGTCCTGATGTCCGTGGCTTCGCTGCAGGCGGATGCCGTACGAGGCTACGCGTGGGCTTTCGGTACGGCTGACCGGTCTATATGGTCGCCGCAGTTGTCGCAACCATGCTGACCCGGCGTGCCCCCTCCGGGACTAATTTTTAGGCGGGTCTTCGGTTACATGATCCTACCTTTATTAACGAAATTGTATACGAATTGAATTGGGAGGGATTCAGAATGGAATTAAGAATGGTTCACTATGAAGTCAATCCAGCAGCTTACGAGGCGATGATGGGACTCGAAGCGTATATCATGACATGCGGTTTGGATGCGTCCATCATTGATCTCATCAAGTTAAGAGTTTCTCAAATGAATGGCAGCTCCTACTGCATGAATGTCAACGGCAGAATTCTCTATGACAAAGGAGATAATTTCGAGCGCATTTTACTCCTGGACGTATGGCGGGACGCGCCTAACTATAGCAGCCAAGAAAGAGCGGCACTCGAACTTGCGGATCATATTACGCGAGTATCCGGGCACGGGGTGCCTGATCATGTATACGAACAAGTCCGCGCTCATTTTAATGAACAACAGTACATCGATCTCGTGATGGTGATTAATGTGATTAACTGTTGGAATCGGCTCGAAATCGCGATTGGCATGACACCTGGATGTTCAATGGAAAAATAAAGTACAAACCAAGGAGAGAGGAAGATACGAATGACGATTTACCATGTTACAGATGCCACATTTCACAACGAACTGCAAAGCGAAGGATTGACCGTCGTCAATTTTTGGGCGACTTGGTGCGGACCTTGCCGAATGTTTGCTCCCATTCTTGAAGCGTATGACGCGGAAGGGAGCAACGGCGCCAAGATTCTCAAAGTCAATGTAGACGAAAATGCGGAGACCGCCGCGTTGTTTGGAATTATGGGCATTCCGGCCACGATTTTGTTCAAAAATGGCGAACCGGTCAATAAAAAAGTCGGAGTCATGTCCTTGGAGGGACTGAAGCGGTTTATATCGGGAAATCAATAAAAACACTTCGCTTTCTGACAACAGTCCTAACTCGGGCAGCAAAAGCGGAAATTTTCAATCAGATCCATTCGTTTGCGGGCGGTGACAGCTGCGCTGCCGCTGCCCGTCCAGCCACAATGCGGCAAATCCCCGCATTGTGGTTCTTTTGTGCAAATATGCGAATGGGGTATAATGGCATCCCCTTCCTGCAACCTTATGGCGGATATCTCCGTCTGGGAAAGTGAATAGGCTGGCAACCAATTGCGCAATTAGAGTCATGATAAGCCTGAACTTATTGAACTCCAGAGAGGATGACGAGGATGAACAACAAAATCGCCGCCACCCGCGAGACGAGCCTGGAGCTTCTCCCGGATAAAGGGAGCGCTTCAGGCTTGCCTTTTATATTTTCACCTGAAAGAGCAGCTTATGTCCGTTACCTCATTAACTTCTAGCATAAGGTGAGCGAGACGAACCAATGGTTGCGTATTGTAATGTTATCGCAATCATAATTGCAACATTATTTTCCAAACTCGATATTTTCTTTTCGGGGAAATCGACCTTTGCTTGGGTGGCTTTGGGAAAAGGAAAATCTACTTTTATAATTATCAGCGCTTTCAAGCCAAACTCAAACAGCGCGCGCCAATTGAGTATCGGCACGCGCTGGCTGCATAGCTTTTTTCATCTGTCTACTTGACAGGGTATGACCAGTGGTTTAGTCCAGCTTATAGTAAAAAATCACCTTATGCCTATTCGTTATAATAGAGTTGTTCAAGCAACTATTGTATAAGACCTTGGAGAACAAAGAAACAGCGCTGCAAGCTTTGTTCCTAATCCCGGTTTGCCTCTTTCTACGAAGACATGATAACTTCAAGCATTTGCCGGGCTCGATGTTCATACGTATGATAACGGACGGCATGTCGTTGCCCTTCTGCTGCGATCTTTGCGGCTTGGTCCGGATGGCTTAAATAATACCGCAGCTTCTCAAGCATATCTTCCTTCGAATCATAGATAACATAATGGAGTCCGTTCTCAAACAATTCAGATTGTTCGGGAGTATTATCCGTTAGGACCAATGCGCCGCACCCCATCCCTTCGAAGATTCTCATGTTAAAAGATTTAAATTTATCGGCGGTTTGGTTGAAGACGATTTTCGAATTTCCATAATGCGCACTAAGATCTTCCAGATATATATTTTTCCGGAGCGACAGATTCGCCTGCCCTTGAAATTTCGTTTCAATGAAGCGGAGACTTTCATCCCGACTTTTATAAATTTCATGTCCGCGCGTACCTACGAAAGAAACGTCGAAACGGCGCATCGAATAGGGGATGTCCGAATGAAACAAATGGGGATCTACCCCGAATGGGAAGAATCGGACCGGTATCGGGAAGCGAGATGCAAGATGCAAAGAATGAGACATAAGCAGGATATCGGGACGATACATTTCGCACATCTCCAGGTTGTCCGCGAGGCGATTTTCTCCGTGATGGAACCAGAAGAGAACGGGCGCTTGGACCTGCTCCCTGTGTTTAATGTCAATCCGAGGGCGAGAAGGGCTCTCAACGAACAGAACCGCTGCGTACTTTTTTGTATCTAGGGCGGAGAAATCGGCGACATCTTTGATCACATCGACGCCGACACCAATATTAACAAATGCTCTTTCCAAATAGCTGCCCGGTGTGTATGGGGTTTTTCCGTAACACATCAATATGCGCTCCGGTTGAATACTCAATTTGTTCCAACCTCCTTTTGTAGCCTGCCGAAGAAAGGTTCCGCTAACATATTCATTTTTTGATATTGGATGACTTGTTTATCGATTGAGGTGACCGTTTCAGTATGGTTCTCTTCGATGCGGTTTGATAAATGCAATAGCTCATGGCTAAGGGTCGGGCTATCGATCGAGATTACGTAAGGGATGGCATCGATTGAAGCGGCGAAATCGAACACCTTGAAACGGTATCCAAGGGCGATAAAAGGTACCCGCATGACGGCCGAGAGCACAGCAGCGTGTAATTTGAAATCAACCGTAAATTTACATTGGCCTATAATGCTCATCAATTCGTACGGATTTACTGTTTCAAACAAACGCACGCGATTCTTATATCCTATTTTGTGCATCAGTCTTCGGCTGGCGGGTATATCGCGAGGCCACATGACGAACATAAGAATGGAATAGCCTTGCATGATCCATTCCTTGGCGGCCGTGACCAACTTGTCCTCAACGGAAGCCTCGTCATTGCCGAAGACTTGATTCATCGCTGTACCCCAGTTGATTCCAATAAAGGGCCTGTCACCTAGAAGGGGCGGCTCGTACGAGACGGGCTTCGCTTCCTCGGGCGTGAGGAGTAAAGCGGGGTCGCCACTCACCGCAATGTTTTCCGCATCGACTCCCGCTATTTGGAGAAATGCCTGACTGAGAGGACCTCGGACTGCCGCAAAGCGGGCGTCTCGGAATAAATCGCATTGGATACCTTGGGCTATGAGATCGGCAGGCAACGGGCTGCCGCCAAGCATTGCATCCAGACCTTTTTTAGGTATGAGTTTATCCACGCCGGAACCCCAAATATAATACGGTTTGTTGCCTTTACGCGCCTTTTCAAGCATCGCAAGATAGGTGGGGGCGATTAAAGATCCCCCTCCAAGCACAACGGCATCGAATGCCAAGGGGTCAGCGTTGTCGGCTATTGATCCGACGACGTGGAAACGGTCGGCTTCGAGGTTCTTGTTGAAGTGATGCCGAAAGACATCCCACATTACTTGGTCCCCTGCGTTTTTGTAACCAATCTCTGCCAAATATAATATACTAGTCATTTTTAACACCGCCTTCATGCGTGCAACGCTGCTCACTCTACTCTATATTGATATGATATTCATTGCCGATATGTTAAGGACAGCCGCTGAAAATGGTAGAATATGAAAACCGAGACTTACTATGACGATCAGCAAAGATGATTATCAAAAGAAATATCTGTTTCACGGGGTCCGTCTGTTGATCTGTCAGAAATCAGATGGTAACTGGCGTTATTTCAAGGAGACAAGTGAGGACTATCGGAATAACGAGGCAAGAACGTAGTATTTTAGTGATAAGTAGGATAAAATCTTACTTAGAAAATTTTATCAATTGTTACTATCGTACTCTTAAACCACAAAACGAGTTATTATTTAATCCCGGCCGACGCTAGAACTTATTTCAAGCATTTGCAACCTATTGAAAAAAACTATCGTTCAGACCGATCTGGGACGCTTTTCAGCAAATGATGAGAGAGGCAACGATTGCCATTGCTTCAATGCCGTTAAGCCTGCCTATCAGGGGCAGGGGCTGGGCAAGTATATGTTCAGCAGAGCGGTACATCAGATGAATGATACCTATTCCGTACTGCGCCTATTTGTCACTTCCGGGAATGAGCCGGAGAAGTTATACTCGAATCTTGGATTTTTATCCGGCGATGAACTGACAGATATGATATGCAGCATGCCCCAATTGAATGATTCGAGAGGATGAAGATCATGTTATCGTTTCAGAAATCATCGGCGGAGCTAGTGGATGCCGAAGAAGCAATTATCAATTCCAACCCCTTATTTAATTTGATATCCAGAAATAAGGAGATGATTTCAACGGAAGAAGTGCTTGATGATATTCGGCAGGCCCAACGCATCGGGGCTCAGCGGATGCTATTGAAAGAGAATCAGGACTATATTGGCATCCTGGAGTACTTGCCTGTCAATCCGGCCGATCAATGTACATGGCTGGGGGTGCTGCTGATTAGCGGAGAACTCCAGTCGAAGGGATACGGTTCACAGGCAGTGCTTTTATTTGAAGAAGATATGAGGAACCAGGGAATTAGCAAGTACAGGATCGGAGTCATTACGAAAAATACGCGGGCCCATCTGTTCTGGATGCGGCAAGGATTCAAAAGGATCAATTCGAAAACAAACGGCAACAGCAAAGAGATATTAATCTATGAAAAGAACCTATCATGAAGGCGAAAGGCAAGGCGGCTTCCTCCCGGCAGCTGTTTCGTCTTTAAAAGACACCAAAGGCAGAATCCACATCAAAAAAGCAACATCGGTGTTTGATTTTTAATACGACGCAGATATAGAAATCAAGGTGTAGGCAGCATGTTGTTGAACGCCTTGAACATTGGGGAAGAATCAATGGATTTTCAGGGATTAAACTGTTATCCCACCCGAGTCGAAAACATGCTCATAATTTCTACGAAAGTCGTGGCTATATGTTTACAAAGGATCAAAAAAAATTTATTAAAAAGTTCACGTGTGACTAATGCATACTTATCGAACCGTGAAAGAAAAGAACAGGCAAGCGGCAGAGCGCCACATAGAAACGCCTACCGTGCCTGTTCCAACAAAAGAACGGTTCCTATCATAAGTGCCAACGTTAATATTGGCATGATAACATTTCTTTTCATAGCAGACCTCCTTATACTAAGAGCAAATAAAAATGCGTTTGAGTTAGCGGCACGCTGCTTCAAATGCTTGTTACCAAAAGCTTTTTAAGCAGCCTAAGTCCTTGATGTAATTCCTCCGAATCTCTGACAGAGGTTAGCGAAATTCGAATAAACTGCTCTTCGGCATCCTTTCGGGTCAGGAATCGCTGAGAATGATAAATATGGATTCCCTCTGCCAAAGCGATTTGCTCAATCTCCTGCAGCTGATATTCCCCGGATAGCGGGAGCCACCGAAAAAAACTGAGCGGATTCTCATGAGGGTTATCGATTTGAAAGTAAGATCGATAAAGCAAATTGCGCTCTTCCGAAATAGCTCTCTTGGCGCGAATGATCTGATCCGCCACTCCAGTATGAATGCATTCCGTAATAACTTCCGCGTTCAAGGCAGAGGTTTTGATGTTGATGTTAAAGATTCCGTACGTCATTTTCTCGACAAATGGATTGGCATAAGCGATGAATGCTACTCTCATACCGGAGCTGAGCGATTTGGACGTACTCAGGATGTACACATACCTATCAGGCACAAAATGAGAAACGGGCAAATAGCCCGGCGGCGTCAGAAACGAATAGATGTCGTCTTCTATCAAAATCAACTTGTGTTTATTGATGATCCGGGATATCTCTTTTCTCCGCCCGGCATCCATTAGGATTGCGGTCGGATTATTGCAGGATGGAACGAGATATATTCCCTGTAATACGTTCATTGCGCATACCGCATCCAAGCTTTCCGGAAGCATGCCTGCTTCGTCACCTGCAACGGGAATGAGTTGAATATGGAGTATATTCGCTAATTCAATGAAATTCGGATACGTATATTCATCCACGGCAATTTTATCTCCAGGATGGAAAAGAGACATTAAGGTTAGCGTGAGAGCATTCTGCGCTCCAGACGTTATGGCAATATTCTCGACAGGCACATCCATCGCAAACTGCTGCATCCACGTTCTGGCCGCCATTCTGTGATATGGCATTCCTAGCGGATGTCTGTAATCCAACAACGTTTCAAGATAACTTTTCCCCGCGATTTGTTGAACGATTTCTGCGACCTGTGTATTGCACCCATCAAGCGGTTGAATAATTCCCATTTCGATCCAACCATTTTCATCGTCATTTTCCGCTTTAAAAATAGCATTTCTCACATTAGGAGCAACAAAGGTGCCTCGACCCGTAACCGCATAAATTAAACCCTTACCTTCACATATTTTAAAGGCACGTGTTACGGTACTCAAATTAATATCCAGATAATCTGCCAATTCCCGCTGAGGCGGAAGCTTCGTATTCGGCGCTAAAAAGCCGTTCAAAATATCATATTCCAACAAATTGGCGATGGAACGATAAATAGGGGGGAGCAATTTTTTGCGATCTGGCGCCCAGGACATTGGATAGTTTTCAAATGAATTAATAGGCATCATAATCCTCCCAATATTGTATTGCATACAATTATAACATTGAAACCATACAATGTTGATGTTAGAGTAATGGATACCATTCCAAGTCATCTCGGTAGGAGGCTAAGAAGATGAAATATTACGTAGTAGACGCATTTGCAGAACGCATATTTGAAGGAAATCCCGCCGGGGTCTGCATTATGGAGAATTGGATTGCAGACGAGCTGATGCAAAAAATTGCTTCCGAGAACAACCTTTCCGAAACGGCCTTTGCCGTAAAGAAGGGGGAAGATTACCGTTTAAGATGGTTTACCCCAGCAAAAGAAATCGATCTTTGCGGGCATGCCACTCTGGCCACAGCATATGTCATCGCCAATCATTATGAAAAAAACGTAGAACGGTTAACATTTCAGACAATGAGTGGGGAACTGGTAGTTCTCAAAAGAGAAGAACGGTACGAGATGGATTTCCCGAGCAGAATGCCTAAGCCATATACGCTGACCGAACAAATGGTGGAAGCACTCGGGGTCACTCCAGTTGAAACTTATCTGGACAGGGATCTCATGTTCGTGCTGGAGAAAGAGGAAGATGTGCAAAACGCAGCTCCTGATTTTTCAAAATTAAAACATTTGCCTGACGGATTGGGTGTCTCGATCACGGCACGGGGGACGAAGTATGATTTCGTGTCCAGAAGCTTTTTTCCAAAATTAAATGTCAATGAAGATCCCGTATGCGGTTCTGCCCATTGCAATTTCATTCCTTACTGGGCCGGGCGCCTGGGTAAGGAGAGCATGATAGCAAGGCAGTTCTCCAGCCGAGGCGGAACATTATATTGCCAGTACGTTGGAGATCGGGTCAAAATTAGCGGAACTGCCGTTTTGTATGCGGTGGCAGAGCTGCAAATCAATCGATAAGCACGAGGCCTTGTTGCACGAGGTCTCAGTTTGACATGAAAGCCCTGCTTCTTAGCGGGCTTTCTTTCTTTTAGTTGACGATGGTATGATATTCCTATATCTTTAAATGTTGAGTCACATCAGTTGTAGCTCTGAAGGCGAAGATGGAGGGGAAAGCGTGCACTTCTTATTATTCTTTTAATACGAGCTTCTTGACATAGAAGCTCGTATCGATCCTATGGCTATCGATACGAAATCACAACACTTCAGAGGTAGCATAGATGGAACACATATGCTTTGAATTAGAAAATGTCGAAGTGACTTATTTAGATAAAGAGGTATTAAAGATTGAACGATTAGCTGTCCATCAATTTGACCGCATCTGCGATATTACTATGGAGCGCTTGTGTTAATTAGTCATGACCGTTCTGTACTTGACGAACTCGTCACAACGATTTGGGAAGTACTTGGAATTGCATAATAAGTTTCCAATTATCGCTGATAGACTTACTCTCCAGTTGGAGGATAACGTATTATTGGAGAGTATGATGAAGGATTTTTACGAAGCGTGTTACATTCGATGCAGTTTGTTGGTACAGATATACGAAAAAGTGTGAAGTCATTAAGCGGTGGAGAAGCGATTCGCCTCCAACTTTGTCAGCTGTTCTTAGGGGAATATAACATTTTATTGTTAGACGAACCGACCAATTTTTTAGATATCCATGCCATTGAAGCATTAGAACGGTTTGTAGCTGCATATGAAGGAACCATCATATTTGTCTCACATGATAAGAAGTTCATAAAAAATGTAGCGGATGTACATTTTCATATTTTTGATTAAATCAAAAGTGATTTCCTGTAATCATTTCAGCATTTTTTAGTCACCATAATATGAAAAATTGCACTTAAAATATCTCATTCATAATACGGGTGGGCTATTTTATGCTTACTTTTAGGCCCGGTAACGTTTATAATATTTCAAGTACAAAGTATATAAGAAAAGGTGTCATGGATGAGCATACTAAACGTAGAACGACTAAGCCACGGCTTTGGAGACCGTGCGATCTTCAAGGACGTATCCTTCCGCCTGCTCAAAGGCGAGCACATTGGACTGATCGGTGCCAACGGAGAAGGCAAGTCCACATTTATGAATATTATTACAGGCAAGCTTCAGCCAGATGAAGGCAAGGTTGAATGGTCCAAGCGTGTACGTGTCGGCTATCTCGATCAGCATGCCGTACTTAGCAAGGGCTCAACGATCCGTGATGTCTTGAGGGGAGCCTTCCAATATTTATTTGACCTGGAACAAGAAATGAACGACATGTATGGCAAGATGGGGGACGTAACTCCAGAAGAACTGGAGAAACTTCTTGAGGATGTCGGTACGATCCAAGACATGTTGACCAATCAAGATTTCTATATGATTGATGCCAAGGTCGAAGAGACCGCTCGTGGGCTCGGACTGAATGATATCGGTCTGGATAAGGACGTAAACGATTTAAGCGGTGGTCAGCGTACTAAGGTGTTGCTGGCGAAGCTATTACTCGAGAAGCCGGACATCCTGCTATTGGACGAGCCGACGAACTATCTGGATGAACAGCATATCGAGTGGTTGAAGCGATATCTGCAAGTATATGAGAATGCATTTATTCTCATATCACACGATATTCCGTTCCTGAACAGCGTTATTAACCTGATCTACCATATGGAGAACCAAGAGCTAACCCGCTATGTCGGTGACTATGACAAGTTCCAACAAGTCTATGAAATGAAGAAGCAGCAGCTGGAATCTGCTTATAAGCGCCAGCAGCAGGAGATTGCCGACCTGAAGGACTTCGTCGCACGCAACAAGGCGAGTGTCGCTACACGCAACATGGCGATGTCGAGGCAGAAGAAGCTGGATAAGATGGAGATTATCGAACTGGCGAAGGAAAAGCCGAAACCGCAGTTCAACTTCAAAGATTCCCGCGCTTCCAGCAAGCTGGTGTTTGAGACAAAAGATCTGGTCATCGGTTACGACGAGCCGTTGTCCCGTCCATTGAACCTCCGTATGGAGCGCGGTCAGAAGATCGCATTTGTCGGTGCGAACGGGATCGGTAAGACGACGCTGCTGCGCAGTATTCTGGGTGAGATTCCAGCGATATCTGGTTCTGTTGAACGCGGAGACAATCTGGATATCGGCTATTTCGAACAGGAAGTAAAAGATACGAACTATAATACGTGTATCGAAGAGATCTGGAAGGAGTTCCCTTCATTCACACAATTCGAGGTTCGTGCGGCACTAGCAAAGTGTGGACTGACTACGAAGCATATCGAGAGTAAGGTTGCTGTATTAAGCGGTGGCGAGAAGGCGAAGGTTCGCCTCTGTAAGCTCGTTAACATCGAGACCAACCTGCTCGTACTCGATGAGCCGACGAACCATCTGGATGTCGATGCGAAGGAAGAACTGAAGCGTGCACTCAAGGCATACAAAGGCAGCATCCTGCTAATTTCCCACGAGCCTGAATTCTATCGTGATGTCGTAACGGAAACATGGAACTGTGAATCTTGGACGACGAAAGTATTTTAATTCAGAAGCGTAAAAACGACTCTGTCGCAATTGATGCGATTAGAGTCGTTTTTTTATACGCTTTGAAAAGGAGGTAACCCATTTCCCATTCTTGGGATTCGGGGCAGCTTCGATGGCTCGCTAGGATTGTCTCAATATGCTGAGTCTGTATACAGTTTGAGTTATTCCGGTTTCTGTGCACGGTATGAGCGCAATGTCCCAAAAATGGTCGCAAACTGACCGGTTTGTTGAACATGTTCAAAACCACTTTCACGAAATAATTGTGGAAGTATTCCCTTAGCATGATCTTTGGTGGTTTCAAATCCATCAAGTAATTGAATAGGCAAAAACGCGATCCGCATCCAGAGATTTTGTGGTTTTTCAAAATCAATAATATTGATTTGTCCTCCGGGACGTAAGGTGCGAAGCAGCTCCTCTAAGGTTTTGCGCTTCATCTCGAAGGTTAAATGATGAAAAAAAAGACTTGAAAAAATATGATCCAGATGCGCCTCCGGAAAGGGCAGAGCTAGTGACATTCCTTTTTGAAAAGTAATATCTAACTTGTTCTGTTCTGCTTTCGTTTTAGCAATGGCTAAAACCTCAGGGTCTGCATCCAGTCCGATAATTTCCGCTTCCGATTGCGCTTGCTTTATCATCAGCGTCAATGTTCCCGTTCCGCAAGCTAAATCCAAAACCCGTTGCCCAGGCCTCAGGTCAGCTTGATGAATCAAATGGCTTTTAAACTTCGCTTCCTTCATTCCCCGTTTTAACAAAGGATCGTATATGGGGGTCAACCAATGGAATTTCATCGCCGGAATATACTCTTTTTTCGACATTATTGAACTACCCCTTTACCGCGTAATCGGGATGTTATAAAATGCCTTTGCTGTTTTTCTCTTTCTTCATACGCCTCTTTAGTTTTTAGTTAATTTTATCATAAATAGGGAATTATGTCCGATTTTTTATAGTGTATTGAAAGCCTAGACCGGTGAAAAGAGTGGGAAGAACCAGCTTGCTAGAGAACCGGACATCTGCTATATTCTACAATAAATCGTTGTATCATATGATTCACAATTAACATGCACCTGGAATTTTACCGTATTACCCGATAAGGTAATTTCAGAGGTGACCGTCCAGGAATTCGACGCGCTAGCATTACCAGGCGGCTTTGAAGAGGCAGGATTTTACAAGGATGCCTTTCGCCCCGATGTGCTTGAATTTATCCGAGAATTCGATAGACAAGGGAAGAACATTGCATCGATTTGTGTAGGGGCTTTACCGCTTGGCAGAAGCGGCGTTCTACAAGGAAGAAATGCGACAACCTTGAATCACTTACTTCCACAGAAAATGCAAACCATGTTAAAAAGTTCATGGGATTCCTTACATAACTTCAGATGGAGGAGCAACCGCGTATCATTCGGGAAAGGATGAGAATCAGGACGTAGTCGCTCGTTATATTTTGCTAAACGCTGTGTGCATTAGGTACTCGTTCATTCAAATCCGTCTTGCGGCGAATACAGTATCCTTATAGGAACGAGCCAGCGATGGAGGCGATTGCAATGCCAGCTAAGAGCGGCAGAGAGTATATAGAGCGGATAAACAATAATCTTCCCGACATCTGGATCGCGGGTGAGAGAGTGTACGGAGCTGTTTCGGAACATAAGGCCTTCAAAGGACTCATAGCGACACAAGCCTCGATGTACGACTTGCAATATGCCGAAGAATCGAAGGCAGCAATGCTATATTCCTCATCCTTAACAGGCGATCCGGTTGGTCTATCCTTCAAACAACCGACATCAAAGAAAGATCTTGCGCTGCGCAGACAGATGATGCAGACATGGGCAAGCATCCATCACGGCTTCCTCGGACGTGCTCCCGATTATATGAACACCGCCATTATGGCATTCTCTTCTGCAGCAGGACTGCTTGAACCTAAATAGCCTGAGTATGCTTCCAACTTGAAGCGATACTACGAATATTGCCGAGAAAAAGATGTTACGCTTTCCCACGTGTTCATTCAGCCAAAGGCAGGAAGAGTATCTACGTTTCTTCGCACATTCGAAGAGCCGGAGGCCGCTCAGATAACAGAGAAAAACAAGGACGGCATCATCATTCGGGGAGCCTTTCTTTTAGATACACAAGGAGCAACTTCGGACGAAATACTAGTATTCCCCACGCCTTTCTCTTTATCAGAGACTGAAGATAATCCTTACTCATTCGTTTTTGCTGTTCCCAGCAATCTAGAAGGCATAAGTTTTATTTGCAGGGAAAGCTTCGTAGGTGGTGAATCCCCATATAATTATCCGCTAAGCTCCAGGTTCGAAGAAATGGATACGCTTGTTGTTTTTAATGATGTTACCGTACCATGGGATCGTGTATTTGTATGCGGCGACGAGAAGATGGCGTACCAACTCATGGGAGAAAGTCATTTTCATACCCATGCTGGCACACAAATTATTTGCAAAAACATTGCTAAAACGGAGTTTCTGTTAGGAACTATTGAGATGCTGGTTGATGCCGCCGGTTTAAATCATCATGACCACATCATTGAGAAGGTTACGGAGGTAATTGTAGCCTTAGAGACGCTCAAGGCATTTCAGCTTGCAGCCGAGAAAGGGGCAGCTGTAGATCGATGGGGCAGCATGCTTCCTAATCGAAAGCCTCTGCTTGCCGCGAATGTTTATTTTCAAAAGATATATCCGCGCATGATTGAAATCGTTCAATTGATCGGTGCCAGCAATTTAATCATGATTCCAGATGAAAAGGATTTTGATACCGACATTCACGAACAATTGTACCGTTACATGAAGAGCATCGATCTTGATGCCAAAAAGAGCGTACAGTTATCAAGATTGGCATGGGAGCTAAGTGTCAGTTCGTTTGGCGGCAGGCAGACCGTCTACGAGCGTTTCTTCTTTGGGAACAGCTCGGTTGTGAATAATCGCCTGTATGCGGATTATGAAGGCAGCAGATCGAAGTATAAGGATCGGGTCAGCAACTTTTTATCCTAATTGTAGCGAGTAGAAGACGTGTCGGTTAACAAGGAAATTGTTACATCCTACTGCCGCAAACATCGATGTCGTAGCGATGCCCTGGTCGCGAAGATGTTTCATCGATGGCAATTCGTTTTACATTAGACAAATGAGACAGCGCCCGAGCCCATTTTACTGGCACTTGCGTCACCTTGTTGCACGATCTGCATTTTACTCGTGGTAATCTGGCATGCATGAAGGTTTTCCAATTCCAGAAGTCGAGGTGTCTCCATTGCTTCTTCTCGGTATCATACTCCTTACAAGCAGATCCGCAAAAGGGACAGGAGAATGTGGTTCCTCGCTCGAAGTCGATGTACAGATGCCAAGCTTGATCTCGGCCTTCAAATTCAATATGTGCAAGTTTCCAGGGTTCTTCCAACTGTAAAGCTATATTGAACATATTCATAATCAGTTGGTCATTACTACTTATCGAACTCCACATAAAATACCATCCGGCCCTATTAATTACTTTAATGAGCAGTATCGTCAACATTTCTATTTAGCATACAAGTTCACAGGATTTTAATAACGAGGTAGACAAGAAAACTGAAAAATATCAAATCACTTTCCGTCATAATTATGATTTAGGATTTGTCGTCACAATGTAATAAAATAATGTGAATTCTAAATTATTTTGCTAACGAAGAAAGAACGAGAGTGGAGTAGCTTGCCGCGGCATTTATTCCACTCTTTTTGCTTGGTATTTTTTAGTAAGAGAAAGATTGTTGCGTTAAATATTTTTTTTAAAGGATAGGGAGATCATGATCGTTGATATCCCTATCCTTTTTTGTTATTTCATCATCGATAGGGCTAGGCATCCTTTATTTATTGGAGTTTTCTGTTTTTTTTCCTGTCAGACGATTGGGAGCTCTGCTGCATTCTTGCTTTTTTTACTATAAGCTTCACAAAACAGCGTTGCTTTAGAAAGTATCAGAGCAATGAGATAAATCACAAAAAAGATTTTTGTAATAAAATTTTATTACACTTTTTTAAAAAATATTATGAAATAACTTTTCAAATGGCTATTCACCTATTATAATCAGGTAAAGTCTTCTAAAAAAATTACAATCTATAGGAGGTTGATGTTGAACGGGGATCAGCATAAGTGGTTGTGAAAACGTTTCCCATATATCTTAAAAGGCAAACTAACGAAATATCACTCTTTAGTTATAAGATTTGTTGGTGCTTATAATTCTGTGGGTTGGATAACTAAAAAATTAAACCGAAATAAATGACCTCTCGTTATATATCAATTTGCGTAAGCTATTATAGCTCGTAACGATTAGAGGGAAACATAGTCATGTTAAAACAATATTGAAATGCCCAATCCAGTTTCGTTTATTACATTTTTCATTGCCTAATCATGATGATAACTTCATGGCATCGGGCGCATTCTATTATCAATGGGGAAAGTATATTGATAGAAATATATCTATTTTACCAATTGAATTAGCAGGAAAAGGTGCAAGATCTGATGAGATCAACTATAGTACCTTTTCAGGTGGACATTTTTTTATACATAGCAGTCAGAGGGAAGTAATAAGTGTAATAAATACTTTACTAAAATAGCTTTATAAGGTGGTGCTAAAAAATAGTATGGAGCTATTAGAGAAAATTAAAAAGGTGTTAGATAGTGATAGAATAATAACCGAAAAAAACCAACTTATTCTATATTCCAAAGATGCGACATCTTATCATGAAGCTAAAGTTCCTGAATTAGTTGTATTTCCAACAAATAAAAGTGAAGTTAGTGCACTTGTTTCTATTGCCAATGAATCTGGAGTAACAATAATACCTTATGGTCTTGGTACTAGTGTAGAAGGGCAAATTGTGCCCCTTAAACGATCAATTACATTGGATTTTAAATTAATGAATAAAATTATAGAGTTTAGACCTGAAGATAATCTAATTAGAGTACAGCCCGGAGTCAAAAGGAGAGCACTTAATGATTTTCTGCAGGAATATAAATTGTTCTTTCCAATTGATCCTGGTGTTGATGCAACTATTGGTGGAATGGCGGCGACAAATGCAAGTGGTTCAAATGGTTTATATTACGGGAGTATGAAAAATAATATAACTGGATTAGAAGTCGTATTGGCAAATGGTGACATAATTCAAACTGGTGGGAAAACTCTGAAGTCTTCTTCAGGGTACAATCTGACTAATTTATTTGTTGGATCAGAAGGTACATTAGGAATTTTTACGGAGTTAACACTGAAAATTTCACCACTAAACAAACATTCAAAATCATTACTGGTATCTTTTGGGGATGAGGCTGAAGCTGTAAAAACTGCCCTCGATATTCTTGGATGTGGGTTAAATATTCGTAAATTAGAGATTGTTGACTGTAATGCTATAGAAGTTATTAATTCATATAATGGGACCAAATTAACATTAAGCCCTTCACTAATGATTGAAATTGGAGGGATAGATCAGTTAATTATATCAAGAGAATTTCAGTTGCTACTGGAGAATTTAGGTAGAGTTGTTCCTTTTGATAATATTTTGACATATGAATTTGAAAAAAGTGAAGAGCTCTGGAGTCTTCGCCGTGGGATAGCCTTAGCTTTAAAAAGCTATTATAAGAAAAATGTGCTTGTAACTGATATTTCTGTTCCATTATCAAAACTTCCTTTGGTATTTAAGGAGACAAGAATTATTATGGATACCCATAATATCGATGGCGTATTAATTGGTCATGTGGGGGATGGTAATTTCCATGCAGCATTAGTGGTTAATGATAAGGATACACAAGAACTTGCCAAGGTAAAACATATTAATGATTTAATCATAGATCTCGCTATTAAGAACAATGGAACAATATCAGGTGAACATGGTATAGGCATTGGTAAAAGAGAGCATTTAGTGTTAGAACATGGCGCTAGTGTAGAGTACATGAAGAAAATAAAGAATCTTTTTGACCCAAATAATATATTGAATTCTGGGAAAATATTTTTAAAATAGGGGGAATGTAGGATGAGCCAATTTATTTATATTAACGATGGATTCGTAAAAGAAGAGGATGCTAAAGTGTCTGTTTTCGATAGGGGATATTTATTTGGTGACGGTGTTTTTGAAGGAATACGGGCATATAGTGGAAATGTATTTATGCTAAAAGAGCATATTAGTAGATTGTTTCAATCTGCAAAAGCAATATTGCTTGATATACCATATACAGAGGAACAAGTGAGAGAAATTGTTACTAATACATTGAAGAAAAACAATCATAGAACAGCCTATATTAGGATTATTGCTTCTAGAGGAGTCGGTGCTGGTTTCAATTTGGATCCTTTCGTTTGTAAGCAGCCACAATTCATAGTAATAACACAACCTTTTGAAGCATTCTCAAGTGAACTTTATAAAACTGGTGTTGAAATAGTCACAGTTCCCTCTAGGAGAATAAGGAGTGACATGCTGAGCCCACAAATCAAATCCTTGAATTATCTTAATAACATTATGGTAAAAATGGAGTCGATTCAAGCGGGAGCAAAAGATGGTTTAATGTTAAACAGCGAGGGGTACGTAACTGAGGCAACGACACAAAATATTTTTATTTATAAAAATGGTGTGTTACTAACACCGCCATGCTATTTAGGAGCACTTGAAGGTATTACAAGAAATGTTGTTATAGAGATTGCCAAATCGTTAGGTATAACTGTTAGAGAGTCTATATTAACAAGATATGATATTTATACAGCTGATGAGGTGTTTATGACTGGAACTGCTGCGGAAATTATTTCTGTTACTCATGTTGATGGAAGGATAATAGGGCAAGGCAAACCTGGAGAAATAGCAAAACAGTTACTCGAAAAATTCCGACTCGTAGTTCTGGAAAATGGAGTAAAGTTCTAATACTTAATGGCTAGGTAGAGCTAGACACTGCGAGGAGGATAGATGGTGAAAAAAAACGAAAATATTGCTATTAGTTATGGTGAAGATATTGTAAAGGAAAATTTATATCCTTTAACTTTAGTAGACCTGTTAAAAAATACGGTAAATGAAAATCCTGATCATGGGATAACATTTATAGGGGAAGACGGGGAAGCTCGGAAGATTACTTATTCTTCACTTTTAGAGGAAGCTCATCGGTACTTAGGTGGATTGAATAGGAACGGAATATTAGTTGGGGATCGACTAATTCTGCAATTAAATAATACTTATGAGTTTGTGATTACATTTTGGGCATGTATTCTAGGTGGAATAGTACCAGTATTATTAAATGTACCAATGACATTCAAAGAGTTAAATACAGATAATAAGGCATTGTTAAATGTATTAAATTTAATTGATAATTCGATCGTCATTACAAGTAATAGTTTAAATGATGCTCTATCCTCATTCCTTCAAGAACAACAATGTGAAAAACAAATTTTAAGTTTTAATGATCTGGAGTCAACAAAATCTAATGAAAGTGTAGTTTCAGTAAATCGTAACGACGATGCTATCATTTTGTTTACATCGGGTAGTACTGGGATTCCAAAAGGAATTAGACTTTCGCATGATAATATCGTGAGTTTAGAAAAAGCAGTAGTTCAAATGAATGGTTTTAATGCTGAAGATATATCAATCAATTGGATGCCTCTTGAGCATGTGGGTGGAATTGTAATGTTTCATATAAGAGACGTATTTTGTGGAGCAGAGCAAATATTAATACGGAAAGATTACATTTTAGCTGATCCATTAAGATGGGTTCAAGCGATGTCGGATTACAAGGCGACAGTAACCTGGGCACCGAATTTTGCTTATTCATTAGTAAATAACCAGATAGAAAAGGCTACGAATACATTTAATTGGAATCTGAAGAATATGAAGTTTATTCTCAATGGTGGTGAAGCAATTAATCCGGATAATACTAAAAGATTTCTAAAGCTATTGTCCCCATTCGGATTATCTACAAACTGTATGTTCCCTTCTTGGGGAATGTCTGAAACGAGCTCTGGTACTGTATATTCGCATCATTTTGCGAGTGATTCTGGTATTCATTACTTAGAATCGTATAATTACGGTGAAACGGTAAAACTATCATTAGACTCGAGCTCTGCTGTACAATTTGTTCAATTAGGTACCCCTATACCAGGGGCTGCGATTCGTATTGTAGATACCAATGGACAAGTAGTTAGAGGAAATATTATCGGAAACCTACAAATTAAGGGTAAAAATGTAACGAACGGCTACTTTAATAATGATGAAGCGAATAGACAAGCATTTACAGATGATAAGTGGTTCGACACAGGAGATATTGGCTTTATAAGTGATAAAAAATTAACAATAACCGGAAGAATGAAGGATGTCATTATTGTAAATGGGAATAACTACAGCAATTCTGAGATAGAGCATATTGTAGAATCTGTCGAATCTGTGCTGATCTCGTATACTGCTGCAGTCAGTGTGAGAGAACGTGACTCGAATACTGATAGTTTGTTAATTTTCTATTGTACTGAGGAAAAACAAATAGAAGAAGTCTATAAACAGATGAAGAAAATTGAAAAAAAACTGATAGAAATGTTTAGATTACGTCCATCTCAAATCATTCCCGTTGAAAAAGAACAAATTGGTAAGACATCAATTGGAAAAATAAAAAGAACAGAACTGGCTACCAAGTATCTTAATGGAGAATACGATACAATTATTGAGCGTTTACGTGTTTATAATGACAATATTAAAGTCATTTCATCTAAAGAAGATACTTTAACACAATTACAAATTGACTTGGTGAATATTGCGCAAAAAATTCTTGGTATAAGTAATTTAGAAATTCAGGATTCATTTTTTGAAGTAGGAGGGAATTCAATCCATGCTTTCATGCTAATCGCTGAAATAAATCGAATATTCCAAGTGAATTTACAAATAGATTCAATTTTTGAACTTCAAAGATTGGATTTAATAGCGAAAAGAATTGAACAATCGGACGAAAATACAATACATCAGATAGAAAAATCTAAGTATAGTACTCAATATCCTGTTTCATCTTTCCAAAAAAGAATGCTGTTAATAAATGAGATGGATGGTGTAGGGTGTAGTTACAATAACCCCCTTGTTGTTAATATTCAAGGTAAGATTAATAGAACTAACTTAGAAAACGCTTTTAAAATGTTACTTAATAGACATGAATTATTAAGAACGTCATTCTATTTTCAAGATGGGGATTATGTTCAAAAAGTATATGAAAGCGTTTCCTTTAAAATAGAATATTGCTTTGTTGAGAATGAAGTAATGCAAAGTGATCTAATAAACCAGTTTGTACGTCCATTTATATTAGATAAACCACCACTAATACGATGTATGCTTCTTGAGAATGTGATGGGCAAGTTTGTTTTAATTGTTGATATGCATCATGTGATAACCGACGGACCAAGTCAAACATTATTGCTTAATGAAGTTTTCAAGCTATATGATGGTCAGACATTAATTGATCCAACTCTACACTATAAAGATTATTCTGTTTGGCAGAAAGACTATATAAATTCTGAAAAGCTTCAAAAGCAGGAAGAGTTCTGGATGCAAATGCATAACTCTCCAACACAAAACTTGGATTTACATTTGGACTTTCGAAGGGGAATGTCTCAGAGTTTTGAAGGCGGTTTACTATCTGAAAGAATATCATATGAGTTGTATAACAAATTACAACAAAAGGCTAAAGAAACAGGTATTACGGTATTTTCGCTTCTTTTCATGACTTTTAATTTATTATTAGCTAAGTACTCTGGTAACGAAGAACTGGTTGTAGGTACTCTTGTTAATGGAAGAACGAAAGCCGAAACTTTGGCTATGCTTGGGCCGTTTACAAATACACTTCCAATCAAATCTTACCCAAAGAAATCAAAAAAAGTAAGTATGTATTTGGGTGAATTAAAGGCTCTTCTTGTTGGCTCCTTAAGTAATCACGAATATCCATTTGATATGTTAGTTGAAAAGCTAGATCACACTCAGGTAAATAGAAATCCAATCTTTGATACGATGTTTGTTTATCAAAACTATGATAATGTAATCAAATTAAAAGAGGGTAGTGAATTAGAGTTAGTTTCAACTGATAATGTCATTGTTGGATCAAAAGTTGATATTACACTATACGCTATAGAAAAAGAAGGCTATATCGAGTTTATCTTGGAGTACTGTTCAAAGCTCTATAAATCTACAACAATGCAGAGACTAATGTACCACTATATAAACATTCTAAAACAAGTTTTGGATGAGAATGATTTAACGATTCGAGAAATATGTTTGACTGATGAGAATGAAAAAAGCATGCTCTTAAAAGAAGCATCGCATGCAGCATATCCTGAGAAAAAAGTCATTCAAGAGTTATTCCAAGAGCGCGTTACAAAATCCCCAGGTTTTACAGCGATCTTACATGGAAACCAGCAATTATCTTACATTGAACTAGACGAGTGTTCCAATGCAATTGCTAATTCATTAAGAAAGATGGGAATTGGTCGGAATCAAATAGTAGCAATCTTACTTGAACGCTCCGGGGATATGATAATTGCTATGCTAGGAATTATTAAATCTGGAGCTGCATTCTTGCCTATTGATCCAGATTTACCAAACGATCGTGTGAACTTTATGCTATATGATAGTAACGTGCAAGCTATTATTTCAGATACTGTTCTTATTTCTAAATATAATTTACCTGTTAAAGATGTAATTGATTTAAAATGTGTTTGCTATGAGCAGCAGACTATACAGAAATGTATAAATATTAATGATGCTGATGATCCACTATATATTTACTATACGTCTGGCTCTACAGGTAAACCTAAAGGAGTTGTAGTTACACATAAAGCGGTTAATAATTTCATTCATAGTTTTAATAGTGCAGTCGGTATACAGGAAAAGGACGCTGTGCTATCCATAACAACAATTTCATTTGATCCTATTATTGTAGAAACATTATTATCGTTAATTTACGGTGCATCCATAGTTATGACTAACCAAATGCAACAGAAGGATGTAAATGAAATCGCAAAATTAATCGAAGAAAAAAACATCAGCGTATTGCAAATAACACCGTCACGTCTGCAATTATTATTAAAAAGTGAAGCGAATAAGGCATATTTATCTAACTTAAAAAAACTTATTATAGGTGGGGAGTCTTTTACCAAATCATTGTTTGACACCATTTCTTACTTATCTAATACTGAGATATTTAATGTTTACGGGCCGACAGAAGCTACTGTTTGGTGCACAATTAAACGAATTGACAATGAAAGTAGTATAACAATTGGGAAACCAATTCAAAATATGGAGGTTTATATATTAGACGAGGGGCTTAATATGCAGCCTATTGGAGTTCCTGGCGAAATATACATATCTGGTGATGGACTCGCCAAAGAATACTTAAATCAACCACATTTAACAAGAACGAAATTTATTGATAATCCTTTTAGACCGGGTACAAAAATGTATGCATCGGGTGACCGGGGGATATGGTTAGAAAATGGCGATATTGAGTGTCTTGGTAGGTTAGATAATCAGGTGAAAATCCGGGGTTTTAGGATCGAGTTGGATGAGATTAGCAACTTGTTGCTTCAAGGAAAACATGTAGATAATGCTGTAACAGTAATTATCGATGATTATGATGAAAAAACAATATGCACATATTATGTGTCTAAGAAAAAAACGGATCTTGCTGAGATCGAACGATATTTATCTATGAAACTGCCGGTTTATATGGTACCAAGTTATTTTGTTCAAGTGGAAAAAATACCATTGACACCAAGTGGAAAGATTGATAAAAACCAACTTCCTAAACCTGTGCTTAAGAAAAAAGTTGGCAGAAAGTTTCGACCCGCTGAAACCAAATTACATGAAACGATAGTTACAATATGGGAAGATATTTTAAATGTCAAACCAATTGGAATACAAGATAATTTTTTTGAATTAGGTGGTAACTCTTTTAGAGGTACAGCATTCATTTATCGTCTACAAGATAAGATAGGGAAATTTATTCCGTTGAGTACCCTGTATGAACATCCTACTGTTTCATCTTTCAGCAAACAGGTTGATCAAATTAAGTCGAGTAGTGCCACTAGAATAGAATCTGCTGGTACGCGCGATTACTATCCATTGTCGAATGAGCAAAAGTTGATAATTGGAGCAACGAGTTATGACAGTACTGAGTTAGCATATAACTTGCCGATAGTCTTTGAGGTGCAACAAACTATTGATGTCAACAAATTACGAAATGCCATTCTAAAAGTTCTGAATAGACATGCTATTTTTAGAACATATTTTGATTGGGAAGACGAGGAAATTGTTCATAAAATAAATAGACATTATCATTTTAATGTTGAAATACACCATGAAGAAGCTAAAAACAAAGAAGAAGCAGTAAGAACATTTATAAAACCATTTGATCTATTTAAAGGGCCGTTGGTAAGGTCATCCATACATGTTATGAAAACTGAGACGGTCGTAATGTTCGACATGCACCATATAATATCTGATGGAGTTTCAATGAAGATCTTTTTTGAAGAAATAAACAAAATATATGAAGGAGAGGAATTGACTCAACAGCGGATACAATTTACTGATTACTCTACTTGGGTCGCTAAAAACGCTATATATAATCAAAATGATGAAAATTATTGGATTCGTCGGTTCGATGGAGTCATTCCTCAACTCGATATTCCGACAAATTTTAAGCGGCCTCTAATCAGAGAATTGAAAGGCAGCGTTGTCAATGTTAACTTAACTGCTAATTGGATTGAAAAACTAAATGATAGTGTCAATACAAACAGTCAGACAATATTTACGAGCCTGTTATCTGCATTGTACTTACTTTTATACAAATATAGTGGACAAAGTGACATTGTAATCGGCACGCCTGTGATGGTAAGGCCGCATGACGAACTTTCAAGTGTGATTGGAATGTTCACGAATACAATTGCAATTAGACAATTTATTGAACCGATTAAAAATGCGAGACACCTTCTAGATGATGTAAATAATAATTTATCACAAGCTTTGACTCATCGAAATTATCCATTCTTGAAGTTGATTAATAAGATATATAAAGATGAGGGTAGACTTGATCGGACGCCGATATTTGATGTTATGCTCGTATTTCAAAATTTCGAGTTTGAGGGGCTGAGGATCGCAGGAGCAAATATCAACTACTTCCAACCAGACTTAGAGCTTGCGAAGTATGATCTTATTTTTACGGTACAACCAAATGAAAAGGGCTTAAATTTGAAAATTGATTTTTCAACGTCACTCTGGGAGAAAAGAACTATTGAAGAACTAGCAAACAACTATGTTGCAGCTCTAAAATTCCTAACAACTAGTTCAGAGTTGAATATTTCTCAGTTCGAAATAAGTACTTTATACTTGAGGAATGAAATGGATAAAAAAACTGATATTGTATTTAATTTCTAGTGTTCGGAGGAGTGTACATTGCATAAGATAGAAGAACAAAAAACGATTACTGGTTATTCTATACAGAAAACCAGTCATTTTCCCTTTGATTTGAATATTAAGAAAAATGAGTTTGCGTACATTAATCACAACAAGATTCTAACTCCTGAGTTAGTTGATGTATTAAATAAATTAACTAATAATTCTAACGATTCACTGCTGATAGCGCTATCAGCAGCAATCGCCTACCTGCTCCATCGTTATACAGATGATAATAATATACAACTTGGTTTAGAACTTGATCGAGTTTTTATCCCAGTACATTGTGATATTGAAGAGAGCATTACTTTTAAGCAACTAATATTAAACTTACGAGATATATATGTAAAGAAAACAACTATACATGAAGATAGTTATGATACAGTGGTCAGTTTAGCTAATAACGAAGAAACTGTACACAAAAAGGGAGAATATAAGCATCAACTCATGTTTCAGTTTATAAAAACGGATGATAATATACATCTTATCTCTGAATATAATTCAAATCATTATAGTAATGAGTATATCGTTAACATTACAAATAATCTGATTTCTTTTCTTCAACACGTTGTTCTTAATTACGATGAAAAATTAATGAATTTGGAAATAGTATCGCAACAAGAGCAAGAAAATATATCTAATCAAGAGATGGCCTCTTTTGATAAAGAGATGACAATCAACCGTTTATTTGAAAAACAAGTAACGAGAAATGGTAATAGAACAGCTGTCGTTTTTGAGAACGAAAAATTATCTTTCGAGGAGCTAAATACTAAAGCAACAGAATTGGCGAATAGCCTTTATTTAAAGGGAATAAAAAATGGGGATATTGTAGGCATTATGCTTAACCGTTCCTTGGATATGATAGTTAGTGTATTAGGAGTTCTAAAAATAGGGGCGACTTATTTGCCTATAGATCCGAATTTTCCGAATGAACGTGTCAATTATATGTTGGTTGACAGTAAAGCAAAATTAATTATTACTAATCAACACTATAACGAAAAAATTAATTTTTCAATTGAGCGATTATTGATTGAGGAATGTAAAAATGTAGTTTTAAGTGACATTCCGCTGGGTTGCATTGACCATTCAAAAGCAGAAAGTCTTGCCTATATCATTTATACTTCTGGCACAACAGGAAATCCGAAAGGTGTGCAAATAACTCATAGAAATGTGGTTAGCTTATTATTTAACGATAGAAACAGATTTGACTTTAATAATCAAGACGTTTGGACAATGTTTCACTCTTTTTCGTTCGATTTTTCTGTATGGGAAATGTTTGGAGCTTTATTGTATGGGGGACGTTTAGTTATAGTTCCGGATAATATAGTTCGCGATCCTGTAGAATTTGCATATCTATTAGAACGGGAAAAAGTAACGGTTTTAAATCAAACTCCTACATTCTTTTATAGTTTAATAAATCATGGTTTACCCGATACAAAATTGGATCTTTGTGTAAGATGTGTGATTTTTGGAGGTGAGGCACTTAATCCTATTCTTATTAAGCCTTTCAAAGATATGTACCCTAATGTTGAGTTAATAAATATGTATGGAATTACTGAGACAACAATTCATGTAACATATAAAAAACTTGATGATGAAACTATTACGAATAACATTAGCAATATTGGTAGGCCTATTTCAACTTTACAAGTTTATGTACTGAATAAAAATAATAAGTTGTGTCCTATAAATACTATTGGGGAACTATATGTAGCTGGTGAAGGAGTTTCACGTGGGTATTTAAATCGCCCTGAATTAACTGAAGAAAGATTTATCTCTAACCCCTTTAAACCTGGACAATTGATGTATAAAACTGGTGATTTGGTAAGAAGGATGCCTAATGGAGAGATTATATACGTTGGTAGAAGTGATGAGCAAGTTAAGGTAAGAGGGTACCGAATTGAAGTTGGAGAGATAGAGAAAGCAATAGTTAGATATGAAAGTATACGTGAAGCAGTTGTTACTCTTAAAGAATATCAAACAGGAGATAAAGTATTATATTGTTACTATGTGTCTAAAGAAGAAGTAAAGAAAGAATTAATAACACAATTTTTACAGAAAATCTTACCTAGCTATATGATACCGAGCTTGTTTGAGCGAATAGTCGAAATGCCAATTACAAACAATGGAAAAATAGATCGAAAAAAACTAGCATCACTATTGATACCAGAGCAGTCTTTTGATACTGACTCAAATGATTGGATTAAGGATGAAATAACTAAGAAATTAGTTCTCATATGGAAAGATGTTCTGAAATTAGAGCATATACTCCCTCAAACGGGATTTTTTGATAGTGGTGGGGATTCTATACGTGTGATCAGGCTAGTTGCGTTAATAAATAAAACATTTACCTGTAAGATATCTACTAAAGATATTTATAAACATCAGACAATTCAACAATTATCTGTTTTTGTTCGTGAAAAAATTGAAGTGAATTATCCAGAGGAAGCATGCATTCATGAAATAAGTTCAGAACAGAAACGTGATATTTTAGCTGGAAATAATATTGCATTCGAAAATGTTGTTGATATATACCCAATGAGCAATATTCAACAAAGTATGGTCTATTACTCATTATTAAAACCGAATGAGCCCATTTACCATGATCAATTTACATTTCCTATCGAAGTAGTAGATTTTAATTTTAAGGTTTTCAAACAAGTTATGGAAGAGTTGGCGAACAAACACGAAATTTTAAAGACTACGTTTATTACTGAAGAGCAATTTCAACTTGTTCACCATAATATATCTCCAATAATTACATATGATGATTTATCAAGTATGGATGAAACAAAACAGGAATTAATAATAAATGCTTTTTTAAAGCAAGATTTGGAGGAAGGTTATTCTTTTGACAAATTGTTATGGCGGGTAAAAGTTTTTCAATTATCTAAAGATAAAGTATGTATAATTTTTTCTTGTCATCACGCTATTCTTGATGGTTGGAGTATTGCATCACTATACACGGAATTATTGAATTGTTATAGCAATGTAATTGATGGGAGGGAGCTAAGACAAAATAAATTAAAGTCCTCTTATAGAGATTATGTATTGTCTAATTTATCCTATAAAAATCAAAGGGAATTAGAGTCCTTTTGGTTAGAATATATGAATAATTACACAAGAAATAAACTTCCATTTAATTATACGAATAAACAAATCAGTCATAAAAATGGTAGATTAATTACTTCAATTCCACTTGGAACTGATTTGTATGATAAACTTGTTGAATTTTGCTCAAATCACGATTGTACAATTCAAGAACTTTGTCTAGGTGCATATTTATATTTATTACATGTAATTGGTTCTGAGAAGGATATAGTTACAGGCATTGTTACACACAATCGACCTGCAATTGAAGACGGTGAGAAAATATTGGGATGTTTCTTGAATACAATCCCAATTCGTGTTCAAATTGATAAGGATTTGGATAAACTAAACTTTTTGAAGGTAGTTAAAAATCACATTAAGAGTATCAAAAGTAATGAATTATTTTTAGCTGATATTTCAACTCTTGTTGGCGAGTCTGGTAATGGTCAATATAATCCTATTTTTGATACATTATTTAATTACATGGATTTCCATGTAATGGATGGTTTGAGAAATAGTAATTTGATTCGAAGTGCAAATATTGGATTAAATTTGATAAGGAATGAAATGACTAATACTTTGTTTGATTTTGAAGTTTTGAAAACACCAGAGTATTTTGGGTTTCAAATTAAATATGCGCCGGCATATTTCAAATCAGATGATATATCACAAGCAACTGTGTTGTATGAAAGAATTCTTAAGGAATTAATACATAGCAAAAGAGAGATATTCAACCAAGAACTTCTTGTATCAGAGTTCGAAAAAGAAGAACTTCTATTTGAAAAAAACGATACAGACTATCCTTATGAAAAATCTCTAACCTTACATCAATTATTTGAAAAACAAGCACTAGAGAATCCTAATAACGTTGCAATAATTTGCAATCAAAAAGAGATAACCTATCATGAATTAAATTTACACTCCAATAGACTTGCTAGGTTTATGTTGAATTATGGGGTGAACATTGGTGACAATATCGGCGTTTGTCTTGAACGGAGTATAGATCTGATAGGAACATTGCTAGCTATTTTGAAAATTGGTGCTACCTATGTACCTTTAGAACCAGATTATCCCAAAACAAGAAAATGTGACATTATAGAGAATGCTAATATTAAATATGTCATATCAAATGAGGACTTTAAGAATGCTGGGACTATAAAGTTTAACGATTTTGAATTATCTCTTTTTGATTCACATAATTTAGATTTACAAATTGACTCACATCAACTTGCTTATATTATATATACCTCAGGATCAACTGGTCGCCCAAAAGGTGTAATGATCGAACATCATTCTGTAGTCAACTTGATTTATTGGGTAAATCGAACATTTAATATAAATGAAAAAGATGTAATGTTATTTATAACCTCTATATGTTTTGATTTATCTGTATATGACATTTTCGGAATTCTTTCGGTTGGTGGAAAAATTGTGATGTCCACAAAAGAAGAAAGTAATGATCTTGCGCTTCTAAAAAACATGATTATGGAATATCAAATCACCTTTTGGGACTCTACGCCAAGTACATTAAATCAGATTATACAATTATTTGAGGATAATAGTAGTCTGGTTCATAAACAGCATAGTTTACGTTTGGTATTTCTTAGCGGTGACTGGATTCCTGTTAAACTACCAACAAAAATTAATAATTTTTTCCCAAAAGCGGAGGTAGTTTGCCTGGGAGGGGCGACAGAAGCAACAATTTGGTCAAACTTTCATATTGTTGATTTCAGCAAGGAATACTTCACAAGCATTCCTTATGGTAAACCAATAGATAATACTTATTTTTATATCCTAGATGATAATCAAGAAATTGTGCCTAAAGGGGTTTGTGGAGAACTGTATATTGGCGGTGTAGGTATATCACGAGGCTACAATGGTGAGCAGATTAAAACCAAGAATGCGTTCTTCCCAAATCATCTAATTGGAAAAGGTATGATTTATAAAACGGGGGATAAGGGGAGATATCTCCCAAGCGGAGAAATAGAGTTTTTAGGTAGAATAGATCATCAAGTTAAAATAAGGGGATATCGTGTTGAGCTGGGTGAAATTGAAAGTAAACTCTTTAAATATCCTGGATTAAAAGAAGTTGTGATTGTGGATAAAATTGATATAACAGGAGAAAAGTATCTTTGTGCTTATTATAGTCATGAAGAAGACATTTCTTCTGAATTATTTCAATATCTATCGGAGCAGCTTCCAAGATACATGATTCCATCATTTTTTATTAAATTAAACAAACTTCCATTGACGATTAATGGTAAAATCGACAGGTCTAATTTGCCTGAACCATCTATTAGTCAAAGTCAACATAGAGAATTACGCAAAATAATCGCTCCAGTGACAGCTGTTCAGGATCGTTTAATTCGAATATGGAAAGAAATAATAAAAATTGATCATATCGGAATCGATGATAATTTTTTCGAATTAGGAGGACACTCTTTAACAGCGACAAGACTTGTAAGCAAAATTCATAAAGAATTTCATTTAGAACTTGCAGTTAGAGAGGTGTTTACAAATCCAACCATATTAGAGTTGTCTCATATTATTGATAACGAACACAAATCAATTTTCAAGTCTATTCCGAAAACAGAAAATAAAAAAGCTTACCGACTATCTTCATCACAACACAGAATGTATGTTCTCCATCATCTGAATTCTGATCAACTTGTATATAACATGCCTAATATAATGATGATTGAAGGTGATTTGGATACATCATATTTTTGTGAAGTCTTTCAGCGCTTAGTTGACAAACATGAGATTCTTCGTACGAGTTTTCATATTGAAGATGGTGCTATTTATCAAAAGGTTAATGATAATGTTCAGTTTGAAGTGCCTTATTCGGAAATTTTAGGATGTAGCACTGACCAACTAATGAAGAATTTTGTTAGGCCTTTCCGTTTAGATGAAGCCCCGCTTTTACGAATGGAAATAGTAAAAGTAGATGAGAAAAAACATTTACTACTTTTTGATATCCATCATATTATTTCTGATGGCATCTCATCCAACATATTAATTAAAGACATAATGGATATCTACGAATCGAAGAATTTACCTGATAATGGAGTACAATACAAAGACTACGCAGAATTTCAACAAAATTTATTAGATAATAATGAACTTACTCTATCTGAAGAGTTTTGGTTAAAAGAATTAAATTCTGAATTACCTAGATTAAACTTACCAATAGATTATACAAGGCCAAATGTACAAGAGTTTATTGGTGATCGTGTAGTTTGTGAGATCGGAAGTGATTTATATACCTCCATTGTAGATTTGGCTAAAAAATATAATTCGACGGTATACCTTGTCTTATTGTCAACTCTGAATGTTCTTTTATCAAAATATACAGGTCAAGAAGATATTATAGTAGGTTCTCCTGTGTCTGGGAGAAGACATGCTGATGTTTCTGAAATGGTAGGGTTATTTGTAAATACAATAGTATTAAGGAATTATCCTGAGGCTAATAAAAGTTTTGCAGACTTCCTAACCAATGTAACCAAGCGTGCTATGACAGCATTTGATAACCAAGAATATCCGTTCGAATTAATAGTTGAAAAGGTTGAGAAAGAAAGGGATATTACAAGAAATCCGATTTTTGACGTCATGCTTACACTCCAGAACCAGCAATTCGAAAAATTACATTTTGGAGATCTTTCTGTATCATCAGTAGATTTTAACAGAGGAACATGCGTATGTGACATTAGCATAAATGTAAGTGAGTTGAAAAGTGGCGCCCAAATAAGCTTTGAGTTTGTTTCAGCGTTGTTCAGGAAAGAAACTATTGAACGAATGTTAGGTCATTTTATTAATATTCTTAATGCAGTAACAATTAATCCTTTACAGACAATTCAAGATACCAATATTCTTTCTACTGCAGAAACAGAATTTCTCTATAACAACTCAATTAAAATGGTAGAAAAAACTGAATTTGAAGAAATAGAGACAGTAATCAGTGTATTTGAGGAAAAAAGCCGTACATTAAATAAAAAAGTCGCAATTGTCAGTGGTGAACGCAGTATTACGTATGAAGAATTAAACAACAAAGCCGAACAAATAGCACATAGTTTACGAGAGAGAGGAGTATCAAAAAACAAAGTTGTGGCCATTATTTTAGAAAAATCAATTGATTTTGTTACTGGAATACTCGGAGTTCTTAAGGCTGGTGGAGCTTATCTGCCGATTGATCCAGAACAACCAGTTGATAGAATCAAATATATGATTGATGACAGTGCTTCTATTGTCACACTTTCATCATCAAGTATTTCTAAAGAGTTGGGCATATCAGAGAATTTAGTCAATATTGAGGATATTCGTTGTGATGAATTACTTCGAACTACTTCAATTGAGTTACATCAAGATGACTTAGCTTATATCATTTATACGTCTGGAACTACAGGAAGACCTAAGGGGGTATTGGTCAAGCATGAAGGTATCATGAATCTAATAACATATTTCAAAAATAAGTTAGAACTGAAAGGTGAAAGCGAACGATTTGGTCAGATTTTTAGCTTTTCATTTGATGCTGCTGTACTAGATATATATCTGAGTTTAACAACGGGGACAACTATATATTTAATGAAGAAAGATATCATTAATTCTCCTAGTCTTATGGCTAATTATATTAATGAGAATAAGATATCGATTATGCATTTGCCCCCAACGTATTTAACTTATATGGATCCAGAGAAAATTAAGACTTTAAGTAAAGTAGTGGTTGGAAGCTCCAAGCTAAACAAGGATCTTGTGGATAAATGGGCAGGTAAGGTAAAACTTGTAAATGCATATGGGCCAACAGAATCAACAGTCATTACGACTGTGTGGGACTGTAATCAAGAAAATCAATATTCTGAACAAATACCAATTGGTGAACCAATTCCAGGGAAAAAGTTGTTTATTTTTAATCATCATGGTCAATTACAACCGATAGGGATACCAGGAGAAATATATATTGGAGGAATTGGTTTAGCTCTTGGTTATTTAAATAATGAAAAGTTAACAAATCAAAAATTTGTTAATGATCCCTCTTTAATGGCTGGAAAGTTATATAAAACGGGTGATTTAGGTAAGTGGCTGCCGGATGGCAGTATTGAGTACTTAGGGCGGATAGATCACCAAGTGAAAATTAGGGGATATCGAATTGAACTTGGCGAGATTGAACATATTCTAATGTCGAATACCTTTATTAGAAAAACCTTTGTCACTAAAGTGATTGTATCTGGTGAGGAATCAATCTGTGCTTATATAGTGAGCAGGAATGCAATAACCGAAAAAACTATACGTGAGTATCTTTCAAAATATTTGCCCAATTATATGATTCCTTCTTTTTATGTGTTTTTGAGTGATCTGCCCCTAAATAAAAACGGAAAGATCGATATTGGCCAACTACCTCTTCCAGTAGAAAAGGTTGAATTTAATCAGAACGAAAAAATGGATGACTTAGAATTTACTTTATACGAAATTTGGGGAGGAATTCTTGGAATCAATAATTTTAGTACGAATGATAAGTTTTTTGAAATTGGAGGGAACTCGATTGGGGCAGTTAGATTAGAGTTAGAACTAGAGAAAAGGAAATTGAAGTTTGATAATTTGGCAATTTATAAGTACTCAACAATAAAAAATCTTGCCAACCACATAAAAGAAAAAATGAAGGTTTAATCACGAACAGGACACATGGGGGGGGAACCTCGTAAAGTGGTTCACCCCAATCTCTTATGAGAGGAGCAAACATTAGTGAATTCGGAATTATCAGAATTTGCAAGGGGAATTATCTCATATCTCCGACCCTACAAAAAGTGGACCATTTTAGCATCCGGATCGTTGCTAGTTACGGTTATTCTTGATGTGATTGTAGGAGATTTAATCAATAGGATGATTGAAAAAGCACTTTCGATTGATCAAGAATTATGGGTAATAATAGCTATATTAATTGGTACGGTAATTATAGGGGTATTTACAACATATTTTTCTAAATACTATAGTATTCGTACCGCAACACTCACTATAAAAGATTTGAGGGAAGTACTCGTTGCTAAAATACCAAGAGTCCCTTTGTCTTACATAGAAAAACAAAAATCAGGGGATATTGCTTCAAAGTTATCCAATGATACTTCTTTAATTGAGAATTTTTTGAAGAATGACTTAATGAATCTACTTTATCAACCTCTTGTATTTATAGCGGCCTTTTGCTATTTATTATTTATTAACTGGAAAATGCTGATTGTTAGCGTGATCATTATACCAACGTTTATGTTTTTAGCCAATTACATTAGTAAATTCATTGGAAAATCAACAGAAACATATCAAATTCGTATGGGGGATGTAAGCGCATTTGTAAAAGAAAGTATCGATGGAATGGAAGTAATTAATACATTTAATTTACAAAATCATAGAATTAAAAATTTCGAAAAAAGCTTAAATAGTTCAATGGATTCTTTTCTAAAAATCGAACGGCTGCGTTCACTTATACCACCTATTAGTATGGTTTCACAAGCTGTTCCATATGCAATTACAATTTTGTATGGTGGTTACTTAACTTTACATAATGAGCTGAATCCAGGACAATTACTAGCCTTTATATATTTGTTAAAATATTTGGTTAGGCCTCCTGTCACATTACCTTGGTTGTTGAGTAATTTAAGGCAAGCATCCTCAGCTTTCAAGCGTATAAGTGAAATTATCCGTCTTCCAGAAGAATGGGACGAAAAAAAGAGAACAACAATGGCGAATGATCAAGAAGCGGCAAATTTTTCACTTATGTTAGATGGGGTTTCTTACACCTATAATGACTCAAACAGAGTTCTGAATAAAATTGATTTACATGTTAGTGCTAATCATATGATAGCTATCGTAGGTCCAAGTGGAAGTGGAAAAAGTACATTAATTAAAATAATGTGTGGGCTTTATGAACCAGAAGAAGGGACAGTTAAGATATTTGGTACAGAATTTAGTAAAGATACATTTGCAATACTAAGGGAAAAAGTTTCTTTCGTGCCACAGGAAACCTTTTTATTCCCTGTCTCGATCTCAGAGAACATTCGTTATGGAAAATTAAATGCTTCTGAATCGGAGATTATGAATGCTGCACAGGCTTCCAATGCATCAGATTTTATTATGGAAATGGAAAATGCATTTGAAACAAAGATTCTGGAAAATGGAGTTAACTTATCAGGCGGCCAGAAACAAAGAATAGGAGTAGCAAGGGCTTTAGTAAGAAACTCTTCGATCATAGTTTTTGATGAACCTACTTCTTCACTTGACAAAATTTCAGAGGAATACATACAAAATTCGATTTCACAATTACGTGGGAGTCGAACAATAGTTATTGTCACACATAGATTATCTACAATAATGCAGGCAGATGAGATTTACGTAATGGATAAGGGAAGGATTATTTCGCGAGGTTCCCACGAAGAGTTGTTACGTTCATGTAAGCTATATCAACAATTGTGTTCTTCTTTTGCATGAGATAATAGGAGGTTGGTGCATGAACCATCAAAAATATAGCTTATGGTCATTTTTAAAACCTCAATTGTTTGTGTATTCATTTGGCATAGTAGGGGACTGTGCTGTCACTGCAAGTTTAATTGTTTTGCAAGCATTTGCATGGAAGGATTTATTTGATGCATCAGTTACGTTAAGTGGAGACTTGTTAATCAGAAGTTCATTGTTTTTCTTAGTTCCAATCATTCTTCTAGTGACTATCTCACCTATCTTTTATTATTTATATCAACGATCAGTGAAAAAAATAATGAATTCCATTATGTTGGCAACATTCAGAAAAATTAATTGCATGCCGAGCGACTATCTTCAACAACATCACAGCGGAAACCTACTTTCTCTCTTTAATAATGATATTAGAGCAATTGAAACTTTATTCACTTCACAAATTAAAGCAATTGTATTTCATATCATAATTAGTCTTAGTTCTATTATTTCAATGTTATTACTTAATTGGAAAATTGGATTATTTCTAATTAGCATTGGAGTACTTTCTGCAATAGTCATTAGCTTTTATTCAAAACAACTACGTTCAATAAGTGATTCCATACAAAGGAGACTTGCTGTTAGGACTGCTCGATTGCTCGATATAATAGCAGGAGTAAATGTTATAAAGATGTTTAATTTATCCTCCATTGTTGTTGGACAATTTAATAGGGTGAATAAAGGAAATGTGTGCTTAGAAGTATCTCGAGGTAAAAAGGTTGCTAAACTGGAATGTGCGAATTACTTGATTGGATTTATAAACTTTGGTGGAGCATTTGCAGTGGGTGCAATAATGCTCTCTAATGGTAGTATTGGTTTAGGAACACTTACGGCATTAGTGCAGTTAAGCATAAGTGTGTCGTCCTCTTTCTTGCAAATAGGAGGAGTTTTTGCGCAATTACAAACTTCGCTTGCTGGTTCGAGACGACTAGAACAGCTTTTTTTAGAACAAGAGGATATTCTCCTTGAGAAGCCAAAGGTAATCTCAACTGCTAGTGTAAGTCTTAGATTTAATAATGTTAGTTTCAATTATTTGAATTCCGAAAAACAAGTACTAAATAATGTAAATATAACATTCCCAGAAAGGGGGATGATCGCACTAGTGGGGGAGAGTGGAAGTGGAAAATCAACCATAGCTAAGTTATTAATGGGTGTTCATGCCCCAACTGCGGGTGACATTTATCTTAATGATGTTTCCTATAGTAATATATCAACACAAGAGATTCGAGAGGAAATATCGTTTGTTCCCCAAAATGCATTTTTATTTAATGGCAGTATAGAAGAAAATATTCGATTGGGTAATTTAGAGGCTAGTCGTGAGGAAATAGTTTCAGCTGCAATTGCTGCTAACGCACATGAATTTATTGAGGCACTAGAGAATGGTTACTCAACTGAAATTGGAGAGAATGGTTTTAATTTGTCAGGAGGACAAAGACAGCGAATTGCGTTAGCAAGGGCCTTAGTCAGAAACTCATCAATAATAATTTTAGACGAGGCTACTTCTGCTTTAGATGCTAAATCAGAAGAACTAATAAACTTGGCAATTAAACAGTTATCCTTATCTAAATGCTTGATCGTTATCACGCATGGATTGAAAACAATGCTGAGTGCTGATCAAATTTATGTTCTTGATTCTGGGCAAATTGTTCAAGAAGGTAAGCCTGAACAATTGCGAAAAGTCAATGGAGTTTTTCAACAACTTATCTCAGTTTAATAAAAGGAGATGTTAGTATGGGAATTAATTCTGATAAGAAAAAACAAATTGCAATTGATGATATTGACTATCTTGAACTTTATGTAGGGAATGCTAAACAAGCAGCTTTTTTCTTTCAAAAACTTTTTGGTTTTAAAACTATTGCGTATAGTAGTTTGGAAACGGGGAACAGAGAACATACATCCTATGTTCTCTCAAACAATGAAATTACTATAGTAGTTACAGCTGCGAATACATCAGACTGTTACATTGCGGATTATGTAAAAAAACATGGGGATAGCATTAGTAATATTGCGTTCACCGTCGAGAATCTGTCTAAAGCATACGAATTTGCAGTACATAAGGGAGCTATTGTAGTAGAAGAGCCAGTATCAATTATGGAAGGCGAAGGATATTATGCATATGCAAAAATAAAAGCTTTTGGTGAAGTGGTGCATACCTTTGTTGAAAAGAAAAATTACTCCGGAGTTTTTGCGCCAGGTTTTGTTGCGATTGACGATTCAATTGTTAGTGATAAAGAGCAACCCAATCTCTTAAGGGTCGATCATCTTGCTATATGCGTAGAAAATATGAACGAATGGATTAACTATTATGAACAAATTTTTGGATTCGATTTATTAAATTCATTTACTAAAGATGAGATTAGCTCGAAATCTTCGTCATTGATGACAAAAATCTTAAAGAATGGTAGTGAACGTGTAAAACTCTCTATTATTGAACCGGCAGTAGGAAAGAAAAATTCACAAATAAATGAGTTTTTACAATATCATAACGGTCCTGGTATTCAACACATAGCTTTGTTAACAGACGATATTATCCAGTGTATTAATTCTTTAAAGAAAAATGGAGTTGAATTCCTATATGTTCCAAAAGAATATTATGAAGCACTTAACTCAAGGGTTGGGGAAATAGATGAATCAATTAATGATTTAAGACGACTTCAAGTTCTTGTCGACCGCGATGAGGAAGGATACTTACTCCAGATTTTTGGTAAGCCAATTACTAACCGTCCTACTTTGTTCTTTGAGATTATACAAAGGAAAGGTTCGAGGGGATTCGGAAATGGAAATATTAAAGCTTTGTTCGAAGCAGTAGAACGAGAACAAGCACGAAGAGGTAATTTATAATCATACTAAAATATTTATAACAACTTAGTTTCTTTTGGTTTGCACTGTCATAAAAAATGGAGGTAATATGCAGAAAGTACTTGTGCTAGGTGGTACTCGTTTTGTAGGGAAATTACTTGTAGAGAAGCTTTTGCTTAAAGACTATGATGTAACTATTGCTAATAGAGGAATAACAGTTGATAGTTTTGGGGATACAGTTAAGCGAATTATCGTAGATCGGTGTGACACTAATTCTATGCAAGAGGCCCTAGGTAATAAGGAATGGGACATTGTATGCGATTTTGTATGTTTTAATGCAGTGGATGCTTTAGAGTCAGTTGAAATATTTAAAGAAAGAATAAACCATTATTTCAATATTTCCTCTCAGGCAGTATACGGATTCTATAATCAACCATTAAAAGAATCCGACTTTGATTCTTCCACATACCAATTTCAATGGAAGAATAGGTTTGATTATGATTACATTGAGGGCAAAAAATCAGCGGAAGCAGTTTTCAGACAGAAGGCTACGTTCCCAGTTACATCAGTGAGATTTCCTTATATTCTAGGAAGAGATGATTACTCCAATAGACTTGATTTTTATGTTAACCATATAAGAAATGAAACCCGAATTAATGTTTCAAATTTACAGGCTAAGATGTCTTTCATTTCTTCTGAGGAAGCTTCGGATTTTTTAACTTGGTTGTTTAATAACAGAGACATAGATGGGCCAATAAATGCTTGTTCCGATGAGGCCTTGACGACACAAGGATTCTTAACAGCAATTGCTAACACTATGGGGAAAGAGATTAAACTGTCTCAAAACCTAATTGCTCAAAACAAAGGTCCTTATGACAGTGAATTTTCATGGTACATGTGTAATTCTTATGCAAAGAATAAAGGCTTTAATTTTAACACTACAAATGAATGGTTAACTTCGTTAGTAAAAAGTAAATATGTAATTGCTTCAAACATAAAGTAAATAAATGTACAATGAAGAAGAATTGGAGGAATTGTAAACCTTTTAGTGTTTAACAAAGTTTTAAAAATCCCTGCTCATGTCCAGTGTAGGAAGGGTGGGGATATTTGAAACTTAGTATTTAAAAGAAGAATTGAATGATATGTATTGAAGAATATGTACATATCTGCAAGGGGCGCAAATATATTGTAAAAGAAATTATGCTAACCACCCTTGATTATTAACCGTAAGGGGATCATATCTATCAGCTCATTGAAAAGTAAATACCGTACTTTATCTAAATGCAATAAGACCAAAGCTGTCATAAAAGGAGAATATATTATGATGAATTACAGTAAAGTATTACCTATTAATGAGTCACCATTAGTAGGTTTCTTGAGATGGCCATATACCTTATCGATTACAGCCACAGAAGAAAAAACGATTCAATGGTTTTATTCGAATTTCATACAAGTTTTTGTGAATAAACATTATTATGAAAATAAATCTGAATTCAATTTTAATTTTTTTAGAGGACGTCAATATGAATTTTACAACAATCCATTCCTTATTACTACAAGATTAGGTAATGATATTTTGAGAAATATTACAAATGATATTGTGGATTTCTACATCGAGTGTATTAATCTTGGTTATTATGTAGTTGCTTTTATTGATGAGTATTATATCCATAACAAACCAACATTTAAGAAAAATCATCTTCCCCATCATTTATTAATTTTTGGGTATAATCTACACGAAAAAGTATTTTATACATACGGATTCAATAACGAAATGCAATTTGTGACTAGTTTGATTCCATTCGATGAAATTGCAGTAGCCTATAATTCGATTGAAAAGTTATTATCCAACGGAGAACTCAAGGATAATCCTGATAACTCCAATTTTTTGTTGAAATTTAACGAGAATCATAATTATGTTTTTGATAAAAATGCTGTTTCCAAACAAATTTATGAATACTTAAACTCAAAATCTAATGTAGGTTATTTAAATTATAATAATGATAATAATGTCTTTGGTTTAGAGACATATAATTATTTGAAACAATATTATGAACGTATTCTTGATGGTACTGATGTACATAAGGGAGGATTCTTAAGAAGCCTGCATGTTTTGTGGGAGCACAAAAAGCTTATGCTTGAAAGAATAAATTATTTAGCTAAAAATAACATTATCACCACTGACAATAATGAGTTATATAACAAATTTAAAGGAATTGAAGAGGAAGTATTAAATATGAGGAACTCTGCTATAAAATATAATATAACTAATGACGTCTCTTATATTATTAATATTATTGAGACATTTGAAACCATAAAACTGAGGGAAGAAGCGGAGTTAAAAAGATTGCTAGACGCTCTGAATTAATCTTATTCAGTGTAAACAACATAACATTTTTATCAACCGACGGCTATTGTTCGGTGATGAAAAATGAGGAATCGTTGTGTCAGTATTTCTTACTGTTATCTATGCACAAGATAAGAAATCGGACATATTTACCGAAATTAAATTTTGCTTGCTCATCTGCTGTTGTCCCAAGTGTTCTAATGCTTTAAAGTTGCCCCCTCAACTCATTAGGGAATGATCCCCGATTGTGAGACAGGGATTAATAATTTGTAAGTTGTTTAAATACCCGTCGTCGATAAACAATCGATCGACGGGTTATTTAGTATCGATTGAATGCGAATAGAATTATAATAGTCCATGTACTTGTATATTGTCTATTTAAATGATTGAAGTGGGGAACCTCTCGAGAGATAGAATATACTAGAGTTTTATTGTGAAATGAAATGTTTGATGGGGGACCATCGGCAGGCGTTCCTTTATGGGACATGCTCATGGTATGGACTTTTGCGGAACCCCAAAAAGTCGTGGTCAACTTGCACATGTCCTGCATGCGGCGGGTCACGATATCATGAGAAAGTTATGTCTTCCCAACTTATGGGGTATTCCATTTACGATCTAACATCCATGCAGTTAGATGAGTTAATTGAGGCTCTTCAGAAGATCAATGTGCCTATGGCTAAACCCATTGTGCACGGCATTGTGGAACGGTTAAAAAATCTTTGTGATGTTGGGCTGAGTTATTTGACGCTGACAAGAGAAACACCAACTTTATCCGACGGTGAATCCCAAAGGGTAAAAATGATGAAATATTTGTCTAGTACCTTGACAGGGTTAATGTATATTTTTGATGAACCAAGCACGGGCCTTCATCCAAGCGATGTATACCGATTAAATGAATTACTTGTCAAATTGCGTGACAAGGGAAATACCGTATTAGTCGTGGAGCATGATCTGTCAAAAGAAAATAAAGTATTAGACTAGTAACGCCCCATTACGCTAACGGGCAGCATTCCTATAATGAAGAAATATGAGATTTGAGAAACAAAAAGACTCCTTGGTATGATGTTTATGGGTCCCATATGCTGGCCAGCGACCGGAACCAAAAACAAACCAAGGAGACTACAAGATGCATTCTACTCAAAATGAACGAATTAATCAAATCACTTCTACTACACTCATCGTGGGTGTAGATATTGCAAAGTTCAAACATGTGGCTCGCGCACAAGACTTCCGCGGAGTCGAGTATGGGAAGCCAATTACTTTTGAGAACAGTCGGGAAGGGTTTGAGTTATTCGTAGGCTGGTATCAGAAGATCATGAAAGAACAGACCTGCAAGGAGGTCATAGTCGGTATGGAACCGACTGGTCATTACTGGTTGAACCTTGCACATTACCTAAAAGAACAACAAGTTTTATGCGTCGTGGTGAACCCACTGCATGTGAAGAAAAGCAAAGAACTGGATGACAACTCACCGACCAAGAATGACACTAAAGACGCTAAAGTCATCGCACAGCTAGTCAAAGATGGAAGATACGCCGTACCGAATCTTCCCCAAGGTATCTATGCAGAGCTGCGGGAAGCCATGAAAATTCGCGATCATCTATCGACTGACCTGCGTGTAGTACAAGGACGTGTTCATAACTGGCTGGATCGGTACTTTCCGGAATTACTTACAGTTTTTAAGGATTGGGAATGCAAGTCGGCCCTTCAAATGCTCAGCCTTTATTTGCTGCCGCATGAACTTGTTTCAAGGTCAGACGAGTTTTTGCTGGGACATCTAAGGGAAGCTGCCAAGCGTGGACTCGGCCTGGGACGCGTGAAGAGCCTGAAAGCCGCGGCCAGTCGTTCAATAGGCATGAAACAAGGTGCAGAGCTAGCCAAGATGGAGCTTCAGCTACTATTGGTACAGTACGAACTGCTCCAATGTAAGTTCGAAGAGCTTGATGCAAAGTTGGAAGAGCTGATGAAGCAAATCCCATATGTTCAGAAATTGCTGGCGATTAAAGGGATTGGTCGGGATACAATAGCCGGATTCCTGGCTAAAGTTGGTGACATCCGTCAGTACCGACATCCCAAGCAGATCGTAAAACTCGCAGGATTAAACTTAAGGGAAAATACATCGGGCAAACACAAAGGACAGACCAAAATTACGAAGAGAGGCAGGAAGCGACTTCGAGCCTTGCTCTTCCGTGTCGTGATGCCACTGGTAGCGAAGAACGGAGCTTTTAAAGCATTGCACGAGTATTATACCAAGCGGCCAGATAATCCGCTGAAAAAGATGCAATCTCTCATCGCCCTGTGTAACAAGCTTATTCGGATCCTGTTCGGCATCATGAAAAAGGGACATGAATTCAGTGAAGAAAAAATGATGCAGGATATCCCTCGATTCATGGAAGTACCACTAGCAGCTTAAATACAGCAGCATCTTCTTAGAAATTGAAGTCGTAACAAACAACTGACAACTAAAGCACGGATGAGTCGGAACGGCACTAACATACGGACGAAGATCCTGTCGGGCAGCATATCTGACCTCCACCTCATGGACAGGTTGAATGAAGGAATGTGGGAGCGTAGACTCTGTGAGACATGGGAGGGTTGACCACCATGAGCCAATGTGGGGATCCATAGGTGCAACCATACTTTACCGAATTAACCACTTTTTACAGAGAAGAGGTTTAGGTGAGGATGTTTTTGCGCTTCCTGTAGCCCCATAATTTACATCACCTTCAAATCAAATCCATGAATAAGTTGTCTTTTAACTATGCAACATGGTCAAATTCTAAGAAAACGCGAGCATTTAAGAGAAAGGTGATTCTTCATAGAGGGACGTTAGTTCAATAAAACAGCGACAGTCTAGGACTTTATTTTCTCGTCCTTGGCTGTCGCTGTTTCAATTTCAAGGTTCAGTCTATAACTTATTTTATGGAGTTTGACGGTATGACAATTAGAAAAGCCGCGTGGAATAAAGCCATCCAGTCTAATACTTTATTTTCTGCTGACATGATCCTGATGTCATTCAAATTGCAGATCATATCATAGATGTTGGACCGAATGCAGGCTCCGGTGGCGGAAGAATTATGTATAGCGGCAGTTACCAGGGATTATTGTCTTCAGGTACGCTTACAGCCAAATATGTAAGCAGTCAAGCAGAAATAAATACAACACCAAGGCCGGTTTCCGAGTTTCTTGAAAGCCAAAAAAGCAGCCTTCATAATTTGAAAGGTGTGTTCACTGCTGTTACGGGAGTTGCCGGGTCTGGTAAAAGCACACTCGTAAACGAAATTTTTGCTAAAGATTTCCCTGAGGCAATCCGCATTGACCAAAGCCCGGTGCACGCCAACAGCCGCTCCAATCCGGCGACCTTTACTGACATGATGTCATCCATCCGTAATGCAGCGATTGTCAAGGTAGCCGTTTCAAACAAGAGGTGCTCCAATACTTGTACAATGGCAAGAATAATGTTGAGATCATGGAGATGTCCGTGGTAGATGCTTTGGAATTTTTTGAAGCGAAAGACATTCGGAGAAAGTTAAAAAGCCTGGAGACAGTCGGTCTTGGCTATCTCTCGTTAGGGCAGCCGCTGGACACGTTATCCGGTGGGGAATGCCAACGGCTCGAGCTGGCAAAGGAACTAAACACAAAGGGGAACATCTATATTCTTGAAGAACCGACGACTGGATTGCATAGGTCAGATGTCTCCAATATCCTGAGGAGCATCAATAAATTCGTGGAGAAGGGCAATACAGTTGTTGTCATTGAACATAACTTGGACGTAATCCGGAATAGTGATTGGATCATTGACTTGGGCCCAGATGGTGGTACTGGTGGCGGAGAAATCTTATACGAAGGGCCACCACTGGGTATTCTGGATTGTAAGCGCTCAGTTACAGCGCAATATTTATAGACGATGATTTACACCGTATTTTCCAATCCGTTCGACGCGACTTGGTTATATAGCTGACAGTTTATAAAAGGGAGCTCACCCGCTGTACGCTGCGGAGCTCCCTTTTATCAGTTTTAATCTCTTATTTTACCATTTTGGCGTATTCAGAGGACTTAATACCGGCTTGACGGCCGAATATGATGATTTCCGCGACTGAATTACCACCGATTCGGTTCTCTCCGTGCAGACCTCCAGTAACTTCACCCGCGGAAAAAAGACCCGGAATCGCTTTTCCGTCTTTGTCCAACACTTCCGTATTCGTGTTGATTCGCACACCGCCCATCGTGTAGTGAATTCCTGGGCCGATTTTGATGGCGTAGTACGGCGCAGCGGTAAGGTCATAATCCATTCCCGTCTTTCTGCCGAACTCGGCGTCTTTTTTATTTTTTACCGCACTGTTCCAGCTATCGAGGGTCTTTTGTAATTGATCCGCCGGTACGCCGATTTCTTCAGCCAGCGCCTTGATTGTGTCCTTTGTCTTCACAAAGCCCATTTTTTCATATTGTTCGACGGCTTTGGAGCGTGATTTGACGCCTGAATCGAATACAAGGAAAGCGTTTTTCTCCGGCAGCTTAGTGATCGCCTCGGTTACGCTGTCACGAGCAGCCATCTCGTTAATGAACCGTTTGCCTTTGCTCGTTATGAGAATTGCGCCTTCACCGCGTACCGCTTCGCCGATGAGGTAGGAGTTTTCCTGCTGCACCGTCGGGTGAACCTGGATCTGTTCCATATCGACCGTGTTGCCTCCCATTTTTTCGATCATTTTTATGCCGTCGCCGGTGCTTCCTTTTTGGTTAGTCGTCACATAGCCTTCTAGATCTGGCCGAACCTTGGCGATGATGTCCATGTTGGCGCCAAATCCTCCAGCCGTGATCACGACGGATTTCGCAGCGATCGTTTTTTCGCCATTCTGACCGAAGACAACTTTCACCCCGTTCGCTTTTCCAGCTTGTTTCGTAATTTCTTTGACATTGGCATTGACGAATATCGGGATGCTCTTCTCTTGAACGTTCTTCAGTAAGCCGGTCACAAGATACTGGCCAACGGCGGAGCCGTCTTTGGGACGATGGGTGCGTTTCTCGCTCATGCCGCCCGTGATCGTGATATTGTTCAATGTGATGCCGATGGAATCCAGCCACTCGATGGCTTTGGCTGAATTGTCGACGAAAAAGTGAAGCATATCCTTATTGTTCGTGTTATGTCCACCTTTTAATGTCTCTTCGTAAAATAAATCATTATTGTCCGAAATGCCCTGCTCCTTTTGGAATTTCGTTCCCGATGCGTTCATGCCGGAAGACGCTTTGCTTGTATTGCCGCCTGCAACCGGCATTTTCTCGAGAATGACTGGATTCATGCCTGCGGCTTTGGCTTCAAGCGCGGCAGTCATGCCTGCGCCGCCCGCGCCAACGATCACGATGTCGTAACTCTTTTTTAGCTCCTCAAGCGGCGTATAACTCGCCATCGATGCACCCGACGCAGCATCTTTTTTCCCTTTATCCTTCTCTTTTTGCGCAGTGTTGTTCGTGCCCGCGTTCTTCTCCGGTTTCTTGCTTACGTTTCCGCATCCTGATAGGATGAGCAGGATGGAGAGCAGAAGAATCAGGGCAATGTTTGATTTTTTTCGCATCATGTAATCCTCCACTACTGAATTTCTACTGTCTCTAGGATGAACATAAGGAGCCTAACCCCCAAAGAGTGCCCTTCCGACTGCTACGGTAAAGTCTCCGGGGTTGCTCTGGACTCTCTTGCGATTCATCACATATAGCATGTCAATTTCCACTTTTTATTATTTGTGAAAATCTCCAAACTCAATACTTTTGCATTTGACTTTTCCATTAGGGGAAGGTGTACAGTGAAATGGAACAAAGATCTGGAAAGCATGTAGTCCGTGTAAAACTACGAAGAATGGAGGTGACCTCTTGCTATCGATTGGAGAATTCTCAAAGATATGCGGAGTATCTACAAAAACGCTTCGATATTATGATGAAATTGGATTAATTCATCCTGATGAGATAAATCCTGAAAGCGGTTATCGGTATTATTCCATCCGGCAACTAAAAAAGATGCTCTTTATTAACCGATTGAAATCTTATCATTTTTCTCTGGAAGAAATTAAATCCATTCTGGAATGGGAAGAGGATCAATCCGAAGAGATTCTTTGTTCCGCCCTTAATCGCAAGAGAAGGGAAATACAGCAAGAGCTGAATGCTCTTGAACATATCCTCAAACTAATGACTCATGATATTTTAACTTTAGAGAAGGGCACACCGATTATGTCATACCTTGACAATATAGAAGTACAACTTGTTGAAACCCAGCCAATGAATATCCTTTATATGCGCCGGATGATGAGTAGCGATGACTATGCTGCAGGATATGGAAAGTATTTTAGCAGGCTCTATGAAAAGATTGCTGCTGAAAAACTCATCTTGCTAGGTACTCCAATGACGATTTATCACAGCCCTGAATACAATCCTGCCGGCAATGATACAGAGTTTGCTATCCCGATAGAAGAGGCTGTAAAGGGAACGAGAGATTTGCCTGGAGGCCTTTGTGCGAAGTCTGTTGTAAAGGGTTCATATGAAGAATTGACATCGGTATATGCCAAGCTGAGGGAATGGGTAGAAAAGGAAGGATATGAATTGGTGAAATCACCATATGAAGTATATGTAACCGACCCCATTCAAGCCACCGTTCATAAGGATATGGTTACCGAGGTGTATTTTCCTGTAAAGAAAAAATAGAAGCAAGACCTGACATTTTCCTTAACGCTTGCTAAAAAAACTCTTTAAGAGAGGTACTACCTATAATGAACATAAACAACTGGCCAACGACAGAATGGCAAGCCGTAGCGCCGGCAACCTTGAGAATAGACCCTGAAAAGCTGTCAGAGCTTGAACCTATGATAAAAGCCGAGTACAGCAATATAAACGGTATTGTTGTTGTGAGAAATGCATCTATTGCTTATGAAAGATATTATAATGGCTATGGCCCGGATGATACGTACCATGTGGCATCTGTAACGAAAAGTATAATATCTGCCCTTATTGGTATTGCCATAGATGCTGGATATATAAAAAATGTAGATCAGAAGGTGCTGGATTTTTTCCCCGAATATGTACCCGATGCTGCTGATAAGCAGAAACAAGAAATCACCATACGCCATCTTCTCACGATGACGGCTCCTTATCCATTTGAGGACTGGCACGAACCGCTGGACAAGATGTGTATGCAGCCTGACTGGGTAACGTATACGCTGGATATGCTAGGCCAAAAAGGAAGTATTGGAGCTTTTAAGTATTCCACCGCAGGGGCGCATCTGCTTTCAGCCATCATCACTCGCAGCACAGGACAAAGTGCCCGTGAGTTTGCCAACGAACGCTTATTTACACCCATCGGCATGAAAGAAATCCCGGATTATGAAATGAAGTCATTCGGGTTTGAGGATTTATTCGGGAAGAATGTGAAAGGGTGGGTGAAAGACCCAAACCATAACTCCACAGGAGGATGGGGGCTTACGCTAAGTCCACGTGATATGGCACGTTTTGGTGTTCTCTACCTGAACCGTGGCATTTGGGACAATAACCAGATTATGTCGGGGACATGGATTGACGAATCAATAGCGATGAACACCAATCATTACGGTTATCTATGGTGGTTACGCGAAGAGGACGGCGTGTATGCATACTCAGCACTAGGCGATGGCGGTAATGTCATTTGTTGCATTCCAGACAAAGACCTGGTCGTAGCCATTGCATCCGAATTCATGATGAATCCTCGTGATAGATGGACACTGATTAAGGAATGTATTATTCCGGCAGTAATAGACTAAATATTTGATCGCCAAGCTCGACAAACTTGATGGGGAGTTGGCAGGGGTAATCTAGTCATGCTCGCTGCTATAGTATGGGAAATGCAGAGTTGCCGTCTTTAACCAATGTACCTGAAGTGCCTATCAACTCCGAGATCGACCTACAGAAGGTTTGAAATAAATGGTTCATGTTATGCAACCATGCGAGGTTCGCTATAATGGATACAGAGAGTTAGGAAAGGAATGTAATCATGAAGAAAGTCATCATAGTCGGAGCAGGAATTCTTGGGGCATCAACAGCATACCAGTTAGTAAAAATGGGTGCAGATGTCCTTCTTGTAGACCGAAAAGATAGAGGACAGGCTACAGATGCTGCTGCCGGCATTATCTGCCCCTGGCTATCACAGCGACGCAATAAAGCTTGGTACCAGTTAGCAAAGGCCGGCGCATATTTTTATCCTGGATTAGTTAAAGAACTCAAAAGCGAGGGCGAAACAGAAACAGGCTATGCTCAAGTCGGCGCTCTTTGTATCCATGATGATTTGGTGAAGCTCAGAAAGATGGAGGAGCGGGCACATGTACGAAAAGCGGATGCACCGGAAATCGGTGACATTACCCAGCTTAATGAAAAAGAAACCCAAGAGCGGTTTCCGCTGTTAGCAGAAGACTATCATTCTGTTCATATTAGCGGTGCCGCTCGGGTAGATGGTCGTGCGCTGCGCGATGCATTACTCCGATCTGCACAAAGAAACGGGGCGGTCTTGATCGATGGGGATGCCACGCTTCAATATGAGTCGAACCGTGTAACAGGAGTAGCCGTCGGTGAGAAAAGCTTCTCGTCTGATCTCGTTATTGTATGTGCAGGGGCATGGGAAAATCCACTACTTCAGCCTTTAGGGCTTCACTTTAAGGTGAATTTTCAAAAAGCACAAATTATGCATTTACACGTTCCTGATCAACAGGACATTGGCAGTTGGCCTTTAGTTATGCCGCCTTCTGATCAATATATGCTCACCTTTGACCATCAAAAAATCGTTATAGGGGCAACTCATGAAAATGAGATCGAAGGCTACGATACGAGAGTAACAGCAGGAGGAATACAGGAAATCCTGAATAAAGGGCTAACATTGGCACCAAAATTAGCAAACAGCACTTTACAGGAGATAAGAGTCGGTTTTCGTCCGTTTACACCCGGTTTTCTCCCAGTGATCGGCGCTGTCCCTGGCTGGGATGGTCTTATAACGGCAAATGGACTGGGATCATCCGGATTGACGGTAGGACCCTATCTGGGAAGCCAGCTGGCAAAATTGGCAGTAGGAATGGAGCTGGATATCGATCTAAATGATTATGATATTCGAAAAGCATTGGATGAAAATTGAACAAATAGATACATCTTTTGAACAGATTCGCCGCTAACTTCTCATTCTTAGAAGCATAGCGGCGTTTTTCGCTTAAAATACTCTTGTCATCGCTTCAACACATGAAATGGCCGCCCCTTTGAGTTTCTTTCCTCTCCCCATATCGTAACTCTGCACGGTCAGCTTATTTTGATCCGCATCTTCCAGGATGTGAGAAATAAGAGACTCTTTAAACATCTTATGTTCATGGAATCTGGACGTAATGAATTGCCACCGCTTGAAAGCCAGGTGTTGGAGATGGATGCAGATGCATTCGCAGCTACTATATCCGCAGGTGATGCGGGTCATTTTTGCATGTAACAAAAGCGCGAAATATTTTTCTGAGAGGAGCATTACAAAATGAAAGTAGTATCAAAAGTAGCAATTGCAACACTAAGCAGATTTTGTTATTGGGTTCTTGTATTATAAATACAAACAACTGAATAACGGACTGGAATTTCTCCCTTTTGGGAAAGGCCTTGAATACTCTACCCATGCAGTCTGAAAAATGGTTGATTCCATGAATTTTGCTGTAGAGGCAGCGCCAAGTAAGCCTGTAAGCAGTACGTTGACACAAAGTTACCCTCAACAGATTAATTTAGACCCTACTAAAAAGGGTAACTTTGTGTAAATAAACTCAATAAGGATAACTTTGTGTCACTGATGTTGATTGATACATACAATATCTAAAACTGGAAGTACCAGTACCTCTGTAGAGATGCTGGTGCTTTTTTGTTTTTTGCGTGCCCAGAGGCACGCATTATCTAGCTGGTGAAAGTACAACCAAGAGAGGGACCAAGCCACTCTTGTAGCTAGGATGCTTGCGTATTGCGAAATCTGTACGTAAAAGCGCATCGACGAAAGTACCTGTCAGAGGACAATAACATATATTCATTGGATTGCGCATTTTTCAATAAAATATGTAACTTCAAACAATAAATAAATTATAAATTGACGCACAAGTGCGGATAGTGTATATATTATATATATACGGTAGTCACTTTATTAACGGAAGCGAGGTGATGGAACATGAAAATAATAATATCCAACGCATCGAGCGATCCGATTTACATACAGATTATGAACCAGATTAGACAGAGCATCCTGAGCGGTGAATTGCAAGCAGGAGACAGTCTCCCTTCCATTAGGCAGCTGGCCAAGGATTTACAAGTCAGTGTCATCACAACCAAGCGTGTATATGAAGAATTGGAGAAAGAGAAGCTGATCGACTCCGTTGTAGGCAAGGGTTCTTTCGTATCAGGGGCCAATAAAGACTTCATTCGGGAGCAGCGTATGAAACAACTAGAAGAAAAAATGATAGAGATCATTCGTGAAAGCAAGGAATTAAATATGAATCAACAAGATGTAATTGATCATATAAAACTATTGTTCGAGGAGGAGCACACACCATGAATGCAATCGAAATACGTAATTTAACGAAAACATACCCTGAATTTACAGTAGATCAGGTATCTATGGATGTGAAGCAGGGCTACATTACCGGTCTGATTGGCCCCAATGGCGTTGGGAAAAGCACCTTGATTAAGATGATGCTTGGCATGATTCGTCCTGACTCAGGGAGCATAAAGATACTAGGTTGCGAGATGCCTGCACAAGAAGTAGAAATCAAGCAGCGCATCGGCATCGTGTCGGATGATTGCTTCTATTATGAACACATTACGATTCGTGACATGAAGAAGATGATCGCACCTTTCTATAAGAAATGGAACGAACAGAAATTTAACAGCTATCTGGAACAGTTCGAGTTGTCCCCGAAGAAGAAAATTGAACAATTATCCAAGGGGATGAAGGTCAAGTTCTCCCTTGCAGTTGCATTATCGCATGAGGCAGAGCTTCTCATCATGGATGAGCCAACCTCTGGACTTGATCCTGTGTTCCGTAGGGAGATGCTCGATCTGCTTGCGGAGATGATGCAGAACGAGAGAAATTCGATTATTTTCTCGACTCATATCACGACAGATTTGGATCGTATTGCGGACTATATTACGTTCATCAATCGGGGAAAGCTCGTATTCAGTGAAGTGAAAGATACGATATTCGAGAGATACGCTATTGTAAAAGGCGACTCAGATCTGCTTGATGCAGATATTCGAAATAAGTTTATCGGGATTCGTGAAACCACTGTTGGTTTTGAAGGTCTAGTGGATAATCGGCAGGATGCCGAGCATTTGTTCGGGAATTATGCAATTCTAGATAAGCCAACCTTAGAAGACATCATGTATTTCACTGCCAAGGGAGGACGCATACATGCTTAACTTGCTTCGGAAAGACTTTATCGTTTTAAAAAGCTCAATATGGATGAGTCTCATGTTTCTTACTGTATTCAGTGCCTTCTTTATACCAAAGCATTCATCGTCTATACACCTTGTGGGCATCTATACCGCTTTCGCCACACTTAGTCTCTGTACGACGGTCGATATCAAAAACCATAACCACAATTTTCTGGTTACGCTGCCGACTTGCCGTAAGCATATCGTTAAAGCGAAATACATAACGGCCATTATTATTACCCTTGTCAGTGTCCTTGCATCTTATGGCATTCACATGTTCGCTACATTCGCATTCCCAGCGCTTAATAAGCCAGCATATTCAGGTATGGACATACTGGGTCCAGCAGCCATCGTGCTAGCCCTGATTTCCTTTTATTTGCCGCTCTTTTATTCGCTTAGTAAGAAAGGAACTTCCATTATCAATGGTGTGCTCTACATCATACTAATTGCAATGGCGCAGCCTACGGCTATGTTTATGAATATGATCAACGAGAACGGATCAAATAGTAACCTAACAGTATATCTTATTCTGATCGGGATCATGTTGTTGTTCATTGCTTCCTACTTTATAGCTGCAGTTCTGTTTACTAGAAAGGATCTTTAGAGAGCGCTTAATCTCTTTTGTAGAAAATAAAACGACTCCTGTAAGGAATGAAGGGACTACGATGTGATGCACTTGAGAGAAAATCAAAATATGAAATGGATACGTTTATTGCTCGCCGGATGGTCAACATTAGTCGCTGCTCTGTTTCTAGCTTCATCTTCCGGTGATGTTACTGTTCAGTTGTTCGGATCATCGAAGCATGCTCAATATTTGGTTAAGGGTCTTGTAATGAGCGGGCTGGTGGTTCCTATTATTTTGTATTTATATCAGCATCTCTATCGGATGACTGGCATAAAACCGAAGACGCCGATATATTCCTGGAAAAGGGGATATCACTTTTTTACTGGGGTTCTCTTGGCAATTGCACTGGGTGCAATGGGCTTCATTATAGCCAGTTCTCAAGGTTGGATTGTCATTGAAAAATGGCATGCCCCCGATCAGTGGTTCGCTGCGCTGCTCATCAATGTTGTGTTTGCAGTTTTGTATGAAGCTTTGCCAGAGGAGCTAGGATTGAGAGGGTTTCTGTATGATGTGTTACGTCATCGATTCCCAGCTTGGTTATCCGTATTACTTCAAACATTGCTATTTGTAGCCGTCACGACAGCGGTTGCCCTAATTCAAGCGTTCGTTGGACTTGCACCCGGAGTATCGCTTGACATCTCTTATATCGTAATCATTTTTTGTTTTGGAGTAGGCTTGCAGTTACTCCGTTTATGGACCGGAAGTCTCTGGGCATCGATTGGTTATCACCTTACATACTTAGAAATTATGAGGTTTGCCATCCTCCCGCATGTATATGGCGTACCGCCAATCATAACCTACCAAGACTCAGTGCACGGACTCAGCTTTCTATTCGCTATCGCCATGATGCAAATCGGGGGCATTATCGTATCGCTCGTTATATTAGGCACAAAACGTTTGATACAGAAAAGGAAAATGATTCGGACCGATACTCATTCATAAATACATTGAACATTATCAACAATAGCCTGAAGTAAAAATAAAGTGAAGTATATAAAGGGCTCAATCCAAAACATAGTGCTTGAATAATAGAAAAACATCTGAACATTCCGTAAGATGGTTGTGCGACCAATCCAACTGTGAGGAATGACAGATGCACAATCAGTATACCGATTTTTTACTCCGACTGCCAGATGTAAAAACAAAACAAGTCTTGGAAATCAATGAAAGCACCCTCCATATCGAAGTAACTCCCATCGCTGTGAGACAAGCCTGTCCATGTTGCCAATTAACGGAGCACGTCATCAGTAAAGGACAGAATCGGGTTCGCCGAATTCGTCATCTGGGAGTTGGAGGGCAAAGAATCTATCTTCTCGTTCCTGCCATCCGACTGTTCTGAAAGTCCTGTGATTGCGGGTTCGTCTGGAATTATTCCTTTGTTGATCCAGGGAAGCGATATACGAAAGCCTTTGAACAGCAAGCACTTCAGACGGCACGTGTGGCTACGGTCAAACAAAGCGCAGAGCTTCATTTCCTGCCAAACAGCACCCTTCATCACAAGCATGAGCAGTGGCTAGCCATCGAAAGTAAACGCCTGCAAAAGCAAGGATGGAAAGAAGCTGCTTCTATGTCCAAGCTTGTTCTGGGGATTGACGACTTTGCCATTCGAAAAGGACACACCTACAATACGGGCATTCATAACTTACGCGGCGAAACGCTACTGGACATTTTGCCTGGTCGAAAGCTGGATGAACTACGGATCTATGCAAAGCAGAGTCCTGCTTTTTTAGCGCTGCGTCCCGTGGCTGTTGTGATGGATTTAGCTCCGTATTACCACACTTGGATTCGAGAATGTTTTCCTGAAGCCATCCGTGTAGCTGACCGTTTTCATGTGCAGCGGTATGTCGTAGAGGCGGTTCAATCGATTCGCAAATCGATCACCCCTACCCTAGCTCCACAAGCGAAAGCACATCTTAAGGCAAAGCATCGCCTTCTGAATCCTCGTGTGGAATCCTTGTCTGTTGATAAGCAGGAGGAACTACGAGACATACTGGGATATTCCGCTTTGCTGAAGCAAGCTCACGCTTGGAAAGAAAGTTTCAGTCGATGGTACGATTGCTCACCAAATGTACATACCGCCAAGCAATGGCTGCATCACTGGCTCGTTCAGGGCAAACAAATTCAACATCCGGCGATTATGCTTTGTTTGAAAACCATTAAAAATTGGAAAACCGAGATCCTGAATTACCATCGTTGTCACGGGACGAACGCTGCGGTTGAGGGGCGAAACAACCGAATAAAAGCTTTTCAGCGTAGGCACTATTTTACTCGAAACCGCGAACGTTACGTGCAAGGTCTTCTCGTAGAATGCAACTACGCGCATTATGGTTAAAATTGAATCAAGCACTAACTTTGGGATTGAGCCGGAATTAAACAAGGTAACCATCGCTGCGATTGAATTTACTTTTTCTTGGGTGAGTATTCTCTCTGTCATTGCCGCCGTATTCGTCATTGTCGGTTCGGCCATGTTATATTCTAGCGCAAAGGTAAAGAAGGAAAACATTATTGATGCGTTGAAACAAGAGAATATATAAATTAGCGGCTAAGATGGTGTCTTATAGTTCAAACAACAGATATCTTATTCAGCAGCTTTAGACATTGCAGTAAACACAAGTTTAAGTACCCCTTCGTATATACGTACGGTAGCCCTCGTATTGGAGACCCGCGCTTTGCTAACGTTTACGAGGGACGGATTATTCTATCAGCATGTGAAGACGAAATATCCGGTCTCCTTTCAGTTGAATAGTTTGGCTATTCGTAATCATGAGATTGTCTGTTATTTTAAGAATCTGAGCCAAAAGAATCCTAATTACGCTAGCTTACTGTGCGAGAATAACCCTGGTTTTTGTCCGGATACGAGTTTGTGTGTGCCGTTCAAAGGAGTTTGCAGTGAAGGTTAGAAAAAGCCGAGAAACGTACAATGTAATATCATTTGCACATGTAAAAAGGATGCGCCTCAACATCATGAAGGGCATCCTTTTCGAATGGAATCCATATTATTTATCAGTTTATTTAGGAAGTTTCTTGAGAAATTGCTCGATCGCGTCCATATAAGCCGGTATCGTAATTTGTCGGGGAGCGAAGAGACTAATGAGCGTTGCACGTAGATTCGAGTTCACCGTTTGCTTGCTGAGCATCGAGTGATCAGCATCAGGGAAGACAGCAACGGTCAGCAGCTCAGGCTTTATAATATCTCGATATACCCGCTCGGTATCCCTCACATCGACATGGATATCTTCTTCGCCCAGCATCAAGAGGACAGGTGAGTTGAAATGACGAAGATCATCCGTAGCGTCTGACATTAGATTTTTACCGGCGAATATCCATCTGTCTCTCGACATCAGACTATTTTCACGAGCGATTTTGACATACTCTTCATAGGGGGTATGTTTCTCTAAAAGCTCTCGCACTTGTCGGTTATAGGCCAGTTTGTCCTGTATTTCCGCTTCCGATTTTCCATCAGCTTGCATTTCACTGCGTGTATTGTATTGACCTTGTCTGATCCAGTTAATCGCAGGGGATAGAACAAGGCTGAAAGCGAGCGGCTCCTTCTTGGCAAGCTTCGGAATGACCCAGCCCGCCTGGCTCGCTCCCCACACCCCGATCTGCTTCTCATCAATCATCGGCTGCTCTTTTGCCCATGCAATCGCCTGACGGGCTTCTTCCACACGGTCATCTATACTCTGATGCTCCCAGTTGCCTTCCGAACCGTTAATGCCTCTTTTGTTCAGAGACAAGGAAGCATAACCAAGGGAAGCCAGCCGCTCCCATAGCGGCTTATAGCCATCATTGTGGGAAGCGTCAATGGGGCCGTCCCCATGTATGAACAACACGAGCCCCAGCTTGTTCGTGTAGTTTTTAGGCAGTACTAAGGTGCCTGTCAATTTACCTTGAGGCGAGGGAATTTCAACCGATTGCTCAACCATGTCAAAGTTGTGTTGATTCAAAATATATAGTCCAGCACCGCCCAATATCAAAACGATCATGATCAAGGAAATCGTTATTTTCTTTTTCATCTTGCTTTCTCCTTATAAAAAGCTCTCTATGATTTCAATTTTCGAGTCATATAATTCCATTTTCCTTCACTGAAGAAGAAGTGGCGCAGAATACTATATTCTTGAGTATGAGTAGAGAAGGATAACTGCTCATACAACTGTTTTGCCCGTGGGTTCGTACCTGCGACGTGCAAGCTTAATATACTCAAGCTTGATTCTGCTATGGCAAACTGCTGCGCCCATTCCAATAGCAAACTTCCAACTCCCTTGCTTCGATGATCGGGGTGGACAGCCACGTCAGCAATATAACATTCCTTCGCCACTGGCTTATGTTCTAATAAGGATAACCCTATGAACAGTTTAAGAAAGTTCCATTTCCCAATGTGATTAAAATTCTTCCACGCTGGAAGCTTGCTCTTTTCTTGCTGAACATCTGAATTCGCATTCCATTTGATCGATAAAGTTCCGATCACTTCTCCCGCTTGCAGCGCGACAATCCTCAAGCTAGCGGGTTCAGCAGGGAAGTGATCCAACAGCTTCTCGAAAAAAAGAGCAAGCTTCTCTTCACTCAAGTTCGTAAGGTGCTGGAACTTCCCGCGAAACCCGTGAACGAGCAATCGGCCAACTTGGGCATTGTACTTGACCTGCATCGGTTCAATCGTTATCCGCGCCGTAGTCATGATTATGGCCTCCTTCGGATTTCACAACCGCTCTATTAACATTTGCAGCTCGTAGTGAAGCTTGTTGTTGCTGAACAGAGACAAATACGATTTCTCAATGAGGATTAGAGGTCCCAATACAACATAAGATTGCGCAGCAGCATAGTCATAGAACTGTTCAACGACTTGATCAAGCTCATCCACTTCTTGAATGATGCACAGCAGCGAAAGGTAATCCCCCTCCGGCAAAGAAAAATCGCCAGGTTCTTGCGTTTCCAGACACAAGGTGTTTAGGCTTGAACCATCATCGATGTAGTGGATATCCATTTCGAATAAGTTCAGAATATGCTTCGGCTGCTCAACCAATTGTTTGGCAGTAAGCTTTGTCTGGGGATACATCTCGATCCACCGTGTGAAATATGAAGTGTCTCGCCGCTTGATTTGATACGAGCTGGTCGATTTCATTACGTTTTGCTGTTCATGCAACACTTTTTGGATAAACTGTTGGAGCTCCATAAGACGCTGCACTTCCGCTTCTATATCTCGCAGGGAAGAATGAAGCAGTTGTCGGTATTGATCTTCAGAATAAGAAGTCATACATTCCTTAATGGATGAAACCGGCACCTCCAGCTTGCGAAGCAACAGAATTTGCGCCAGCTGGTATACTTGCTCTACCTCGTACATTCGATACTGGTTGTTATCTGTGTAGCTGGGTTGAAGAACGCCTTTCTCTTCAAAATATCGGATTTGATGAACAGACACGTTCATCAGCTTCGCTAATTCACTAATCGTAATTTCACTTTTCATCACGTTCACTCCTATGGGGGAAACTTGGAATATCTCAACGATACACCTTAGGTCAGACCTAAGGTCAAGTGCTTGCTGAAAAATAATTTTATAAAACAGGAAATAGTGTGTCTTTTGATCTAATGACCGAACCAGCATTTATAGGGAACAAAGGCTTAACCAAGTAGGACCGAGGTATCTTTCCCCAAATACTAGTGGGCTGTAAGGTTGATTGCTAACTTCCTCACCCCGTATACTAACCATAATCAGGAATGGAATCCCTTCCTTCTACTTGATCTATCAATGGAACATAGGACTCCAATTTCCTGATTTTTTTCACCTGTACGATTACAATGACGGGATTGTCCCTAATGAATTGCGATAAGGAGAGTGTACATATGGATAAACAGTCGTACGCAAGATATTTAATCCAGCTCATGGATGAAGAAGTAGAAGCCGATGAAGTTATTGATGCAGATTCACTCTATGGATATTTTCAAATGTATATGCCTAGCGGTAAAGGGGTAGAGGCTACCTTTGAGCCGCTTCAAGATGGAGAGGCCTATTTGCAGCGTATTGAACAGATGTATGACATCCTCGATCCCGCGGATTTTGGCGGAGACACGGTGCCAGCCTATTTTAATAGTAAAACTGCAGATGTGCCTCCAGATGTACTGAAAGGACATGGCGAACAGCTTATAAAAGGGCTGAAGGAGTTGATGGACGAGTGTGAAGAATTGGAAGGTGCGGCAGATGCAGCGTCATACCTGTCTGGAATTAAAGAAGTTCAACTCCTGCCGCATGGGAAGATAAACACCATCCGCCAATCTCGCGATCCTGATGTGTATGAAGCGCTGTTCGAAGTTATCAATGAGCATACGGACGATGATGAACCGATTGAAGTTCTGGATGAGGCTTATTACTCGATTGCCTGCAATTACTGGATCTCTTATTATTTGCAGTGGCACCGTTACGGACTAAAGGTTGATCCGTTAGCACCGTACTTCGAGCTGTACAGACTCGGTTATTCCGCAGTCTTCTACGAACACAAGCTATATATTGGCTCGTAAACGGAAGTTGTCTCGATCTTACGCAGGGCATCTTAGCCACCGCTTGGAACGCGGCTCGTAGTGACAACAGAATCGCTGATCTGCTCCTCGATACGGATGGAGCGGTTCGTCTAACGTTGACGGTGCAAGAACAGGAGACCATTGATGAGATTTTATATGAGGAATCTCTCAGCAGGATGAGCAAGAAGATTCGTCTCTTAGACTCGCCGGTTCTGCTGCATGCAGTCGTGAACAGCTACAACTGGGACAATGGGCCAGAACCGATGCTGTCTATCTTCGAGAATCCGGCCACCCCCAAGATAACGCTGATGGACATGTATGAGCTGATGGAAGGGGAATACTGGCTGGAAAAAGATGATTCGGATCTCCAGAAATCAGCAGAGGGAATGCGTTGGAAGGCGAGCTTGGATTAGAACTTATCGTAAAGAGGCTAGCTCTCATGTTGAAGTGTAATATGGGCAGCAACGTAGAAGGTGAAAGCATTTTCACTTTAGTCAGGAGGAGACACCGTTGAATCACGCTGTAGAAGCTTTTTTGAATGATGTGTGGAAAGAAGTTACTTCGATTTACGCAAAAGAAAGCAAAAGGATCAAGGAGTTTAAGGAACATAGCAGATTGCAGGCTGGAGTCATGGATTATCTTCGAGTCGCATGGAGAAAAGGCAAGTTTACATGGGCAAATGGCAGCATACGTATCGATATTCACGAGCCATACTCTTGGTCTGACAGCTCCTATAAAGTTGAAGCGGGTTCATATCTTACAGAGTTGACCAATGAGCTTCTAATTGAGGAATTCTTTCCTGCCTTGTGCGAACGAGTAGAGCGACTGTTCCGCTCTGAGGAGCTGGGAGTTTATTTCTTTGATTACAAGTTTAAAGTTGTATTGGAGTTTGAATGGGAGCATTCGCTATTATCGCTTAACCAACAGGTCATAAATAAGCCAAAGTTGAGTCAACTAAAACAGACACTGGAGCAATTTATTCAAACAAAGGTTTTATCTGAGCCGCCAGTGGTGCCAGCTGAAAAAGATTACTTCTTTTTTGCCAGCCATTTGGTCAATCCTGATCTCATGAAGCAGAACGCAGGAGAGATCGATCCTTTGATCCGCCGCCTCTCCGATAAGCTGACTACGAACCAAGAGCGCAAATCCTATTGGATCGGCCGATATACTTGGGCCTTCAAAAGTTGGGCGGAGGATCATTTTCTACCGCAGCATTTTAACCAAACCGATGATTATAGTGATAAGTGGGTGTTGAAGGAGGAAGCGAGTCATCCCTCTGAAGATGCTGAAGAAATGGAATTCTTTCTTTATGCATCCGTACAGATTGGCTTCAACGAGCCGGATACTCGGCTGAAGTATCTGGAGCTGGCGGTGCAATTGGGTTCAAAGAGAGCAGCAGATTATTTGAAAATAGGCAGCGGAAAATTTGCGAGTACCTATCAGGGAGAGCGAGTAGAGGCCCGCAACAATGATGTGACGCAGACGATCGACATCCGGATTCTCTCTGAGGAGGAGGCAGCATACGGAGAAGCGCTCGATTATATCATCGATCTTTTGCGTAAAGGCTTTCCCAAAGGCTACACTTTAAAGCTGAAAAGCAGTCAAAAGCATGTGCTTCCGTATAAAAAGCTGGCGAAGTCCAAGCTGCATCGTTTTTTTGCCAATGCACTCAGCTATCCGGCGTTGTTCACAAAGGTTGCAGAATATGCGGATACGGCAATGGAGGAGTTCGCATGGTACAGCGATGTGGAGCCAAGCGAGAAATCGGCTATGCCGGGCACTTATGCCGTACTAGGACTCGGCTTATACAGCGAGGATTATTTCTCCTTGGTATGCCGATATATGGGAATGGTGGATACGGAGCACCAGATGGTGCAGGACGGCTACCCGCAGGCATTTATCGAGGCGCATGGCGTAAAGGCAGAGCATATGCAGGTGATCGTATCCATGTTGCTGGCAGGCATTGACGAGGGGACTAAGGTGAAAAATCTGACCATCGACCGCCCTGAGCTTGCCGAGGCGCTTATCGAGGCGTTGCAAGACAAAGAGAGCTACCAATGTGAGATGGTCGTGTGCCGAGTCTTTGGAAGCGTGAAGAAGCTGGAGGGAGCGGCACGAAAAGCAGAAGCTCCGCTAAAAGAAAGACTGGAGCAGCTGCTGGCGCTCTCGCTCTGTTAATGCTTTTGAAATCATCTATGGTGAACGGATAAATAATCAGGATGGCAGCGACATTGTGCGTATAATGATGTTCTGATTTATGAAGGCTTACATATAAAGGGGGAAACAAAATGGATAAGACTGATATCTGCGATATTTGGTTCGATTTTGCCATCGCTTTTGTGGATAAGAAGAATGATTCAGGCTGGAACGCTTTGACTCCGGAGGAACAAGAGATTGTTGCCTTGTGGCTGCTGGAAGCTGATCTCTATAACGGCGGGTTTATACAGTTTTTTTGCAATTGGGGAGAAGCGGCATATCTCCATGCGGTTCGGGCGTTACAAGCGATCGGAGCGGTTCATGCACTCGAAATCATACAGTCCGGATATGCCTGTATCGAACGTTTGTCAGGAGACAAGCGCCTTACACAGCTATGGGATATTCCGAAGTTCCTTACTGAGGAAGAGATCGAACGGCTGGATAAATTGGATGAGCAATTTTGGGAAGACGAGGATCGTATCGCGGAAATAGCACATCAATATTACGTAGAGCAGTTGGGAATACACACTCCGTAAAAGGGTGACTTAGTGACAAGAACAGCTGCGTAATAATCGAAACATAGGGATACAAGAGAACGAAAAAGAAGTAGAGCCCGCGTCCGTCGAACGTGGGCTCTGTCTATGCTTAATCTGACCAGCCTTCAGACTTCTCTTAGCTGCTGAACCAATTCCTCAATCGACTGATCCGTAAACCGAAGGTGTCCATTAACCTGTATGATACGCCCTTCCTTCTTGCGGCGATCCAGCCAATCTGTAATAAAGGATGGGCCGTAACCGCCTTGACCGAACTCACCGCCGAAGGCGATCATTTTCTCATAAATACCTAGGTACTGCTCACGACTGGTCTCTGGATATGACTTTGTATACAACCAAAACTGCACATCATACATCAGATACGATAATTCATCCGCATGAAAAGAGAAATGACCTTTTTCTTCGACAATCTGTGTACAGATGCGGCGGATTATTTGCTCAATCTGCTCCATTTCGATTACGTTAGCACATAGCTCCTCCAGCAACGGAGAAAAGTTGCCGTGAGCTACCTTGTGAAGATCTGCTAACTTATCCTCCTCGGAAGTATCATATTCTTCTTCGCTCACCAGACCGCTAATAAATGCTTCGAAATTTTCGGCCAGGAACGTAATTTCATAATCGTCCTCCTGATCAACATGAATCACTTCCGGTTCGCCATCTCTTCCGCAAGCTCGGTAGTCCAGCATGACGACGTCATGGCCTGCTGAAGGACAATCGCAGATCACGACGCCAATGTCAGGATATCCCCAATCCTCAATCATAAACTGACTGCCGAGATCCCCGCAGAGCGAATAGCTTTTTTCACGGCCGATACCCAAAATTCCCGTAATAGCAATATGGTCCTCAGCCCAGGAAGTGGCGTCCTCCGTTGGAAAGCAGGTGTTATTGGGAATTCCGCCATTGCGGTGCTTCATCAGTGCGATATAAGAGGAGGGGAGCTTGTATCCCAGTTCTTCCTCGATCGAGGCGATCAGCTCATCCGTAGGAGAATCGGACTGATAGGATTTTCTCGCATACTCGCTATCGTCCCAAAAATCGTCAAGCGACATATCCGAAAAAGGCGCATCCGCTGCTGATCCGTTAGCTTTCAAGGCTGCTTCTTGCTTGGCAGCAATCCGGCGCTCTTGTCTTTGCTGTTTTTCTGCTTTTTGCACACTTAATCTCATTAAGAATTCGATATTCGGATCGCCAGGTTCTAGTTTGTCAGCGGTACGTAGTGCCTGTGCTGCATCCTCAAAGCGTCTTACATGATAGAAAGCAAAACCTACCCGATAGTGCCACAGCGGATCGTGTTGGCCCGCTTCAGCTATATTGTCAAATTGATGGAGCGCTTCCTCATAAAGCCCCAAGTTATTATAAGCTCTGGCCAGTCTACTGACCGTCTCATAGTCCCGTTCCTCCTCGGGAATGGCTAACAGCGAGTCCACGATCCGTTGATGCTCGTCTTCTTCATGCCATTGGTTCAATTGTTCCATATGTAAGTAGTTCATCGTAGCCTCCACTATTATATTTCTATAAAATTTACTTCGTCTTACATCGACGTCACCCAAGCGACACCTCCGCCAGCGATCGTCAATAGGGCACCAGTTGAAATGATCCATCCTCCAACATGCTTGGAATCTTCTACCTTACTAAATAGTAACATCATTAAACGGCTGTGTACATTTATCAGCGAACATCCAGGAGAGAAGACAGGCAATAAATAGATATAAGAGTACTCAACATTGAAACGGTGTATGACTTAATTCACAATTATAGTATGCGGTAATGAATACTTTAAGGAATAGAGGTCTGTACATAATGACAATGCAAACAAACCAAGCAAGCGGGATGCCTTTATTTCCACAGATAATAACCGACTTTTGGCGAGAGCCATTTGGGAACGGGGACATCCTATATCACGATGAAGTCTTTACGTAGTCATCAATCCTGATCTTAGCGAAGATCGTCGGGTTGTGGTGTTGGAAACGACCTACGGGAAGGTTATGGCGGTTCTGACGCCGGCGCTTGCTGATAAGGCAGGCCTTAATGAGCAAGTAGAACTGTCTGAGGACATATTTCGGCAAAAATTAATTGATGCAGGGGTTACACTGCATGGTGCAGATTATATCTTCTATTTTACAGAAGCCGACAGGAACGTATTGCTGCAAGAAACCATAGAAGGTGACTTACGCCAATTAACAGAGCAAGATGAAGCGGTATTTTCCGAATTCCAAGACTTTGCCTCCGAACAAGACTTGGATGACGCCTATGTGGAATTGGATCACTGGGCGGTGTTCGTAATCAATCGTTTATTCGAGCCCACATCTGGCAACAAGGTGTGGGCTATTTGACGCTTATGTATAATTTTTATATATAAAATGAACTTTTCTGACCCCTGCGATCTCTTATCTATGAAAAGGGGAGTGAACATGAGAGTAAGCCATCTTGTCAAACAAGCCAAAAAAGGCAACAAAGAAGCATTATTACAGCTCATTATGGCCGATAAGGACGCTTATTATCGTCTTGCCTATACATACATGGGCAACGAGCATGATGCATTGGATGCAATGGAAGACATGATCGTCGTCCTATATGAGAAGATAGATCAATTGAAGAAGAGCGAAGCGTTCTACAGCTGGAGCAAGACGATTCTCGTCAATCGGTGCAAAACAATGATTCGCAAAAAGGAGCAATTCGTCCCATTGGAAGACGAGCAAGAACCGTCACTTGCTGCATTAGCGGACAATAATCCCTATCGTGATACCGAGTCCGAAATGGACATGCAGGTGCTGCTGTCTCATCTGAATGCGCAGCAGCGGGAAGCGATCGAGCTTCGCTATGTTCATGATCTTCCGTATCAGACCATTGCGGATATGACCGGTGCGCCGCTTGGTACCATCAAATCGAGAATCTCACAGGGCATACAAAAACTAAAAGTGATGATCGGAGGTGATCGTTATGACAACGATCGAGGAGAAGTTACAGGAGCATAAAGAAACCTTGAATCAAATCCAGGCTCCGTCAGACTTCGAGGGCAGACTTCGAGATGCACTTCAACATGTTCCTGACAAAAAAAGAAACCGAAATAAAGTCCGGGCATGGATTGCATCTGTTGCTGCAGCACTCATTCTAATGATTGGCGTATATGAGTATCCGGCCTTGGCTTATTATGGACTCAAGTTGTTTGGCGGCGTCAGCTTGAACTCTCTCAGCTTTACCGAAATGATGGAGCAGGGACTCGGACAAAAGGTAAACAAAAGCACAACGTTCAAAGACGGCACTGTTCTAACCATTAATGGCGTGATTGCGGACGATAATGTTTTTCGCATGTATTACACAATTGACCGACCTGCAGGCACTGAATATACGTACGATGATTTTGTACGTTACGACCTTGTGCGAGTGCAAGGGTTCTTAACCGATTCGGATTACTTAGGTGGGAGCGGAGGTCCCGGCAAAAACAAAAGCCAGTTCGTGGGAAGTGGTGATTTCGAGCCGGTTAGTCCATTTTCTCGAACATTAACCCTCACATTCAATGAATGGCTGAATGGGGAGAAAATATCCTATCCACTCTCCTTCGAGTTTGAAGCGAACAAAGCGATGAAGAGTATTATTAGAGAGGATATTTCCGAATCCATCGCTGTTGATAGAGGGTCGATTCACTACGACTACATTACAGCTTCGCCAACCTCGACCATCATAAAGGGGCATTATGAATTAGAGAAATACCCGAGATTTTCTGGCCAGACCAAGCTTTATGTAAATGGAACAGAAGTTGAAGCCAGAGGTAGGAAGGGAAGTAGTCCAGACTTTCAGCTAGAATTTGATGCGTTCCCAACAGACAAAATTCAGCATATTGAGCTTGAACTCGTCAATTTTGAAGGATATCACACAATTCAAGACCCCATCTCGCTTGCATCACCATCCGATCGTTCCATTAAAATAGGTGATGAAAAGTTTTGGATTCGAAGCGTTAAACAAACGGCTGTAGGTTATGATGTCGTCATTGCGAGAAGACAGTTTACTCTCTTGGATAAAGACTTATCCATACAAGCCGGCGGCAAAGCAATTCCCGTATCATCGACCTCTAACGTGCGACCTTGGGATTTGAAGAACGGCAACATTCTGTGGGAGCAGACGTATTCGTTTAACACGACAGAAAAACCAGAATTTTTACTGGTAGACGGATACAAATATATTAAAACCTATAAGAAGAGAATATCGATTCCTGTAGATAACAAAAAATAAAATCATGCGCTTGTTATAACAGCTTATCGCCTTATGTTACACAACACAAAAACCAGCTAATGTTTGTCAAGCCCTAATGTCTTGGCTTGACGGTGAGATGCTGATATAATTTTCTATGCATACCTAATAACCTCCATTGGCGTGGAGGTTATTGGTTAATTATGGTTTATGTTTGGTAGGGCTGGCCCTTTCTCAAGATGGCGTAAATGTGATGCACTAGCTTGTTGGCGCAAGCAATCACCGTCACCTTGTAGGGTTTGCCCTCTTGTCTTTTCTTATCGTAATATCCCTTTAGCTTCGGGTTCGTGCCACGTCTTAATCCACATTGGACTGCCAGATGTAACGCTCGACGTAGCGTTTGGAGCCTTGCTTTGTTATCCGGTTGCTTGTGGCCACAAATTGCCCGGAACTATACACACCCGGATCTAACCCCGCAAACGCTACGAGTTGCTTGGGATCATCAAATTGCTGAGCATCTCCAATTTCTGATCCAATAGTTGCCGCCATCTTATCGCCTACGCCCGGAATAAATGATCGGGCTTGCGCGACAGCATCACATCCATGACATGTGCCAAGATAGAGGAGCACATGAAGCAGTCGGTCATATTGGATAAGCTTAAAAAAGGGGATGCGAATAAGCTGAAGAAGCTGTACGTCCTTGGCACCGAACAAGTTGAGGACTTCATACTGTATACGGCTAACTCCAACGTCAAAGCAAATATTGCAAAACGAATCGACGCACAAACGGTCAAATTCAAAGACTATCGCCCCGATGAATATGCTCTTCTCGAAAAACGCGTACTAAAGGTGCAATTTTCCTATATTCTGTTTGCGGTCTCAACGGATGCTGCGCAGATCGAACGGGCATTTGACGAGGCATTCAAATAAATCAAAGCCTTTCAGCGACCCGTCAAAAATAATGTGGTTATATGTACATTCAGAGGGGGTCATAATTGAGTTCAAGCAGGAAACAGGCTGAAACTTAATTGCAGATGTTCGCTCAGCTCCCATCGGAGGGCAACTCCAGTCCCTGGCTTGAGAAATCGGTTTGCGGACAGATAAAGCGATGCCGCAATTCCTTGGCCGGCACGCCTTCCGATATGCTGCTCTGGCAGTCCGGGTTCTTACCAAGGTCAACAGGCGAATGGTTGTCGTAGAGATACATCTCAACAAATTCATTAATGCAGCTATTATTTAATGATATAAATCAAATAAATCATGCTGCAATCACTGAAATATGGGATGGTAAAATTAACTCGATCCTGTATAATTGAGAATGTTTATTAATTACTAAATTTTACAGAATATGGTGATAGAGATGCATACAAAAGAGGATATTGTTGTCATCGGGGGCTACGGCCATGTAGGGAGGACCATTTGCGTGAGACTGGGAGAGCGTTATCCTGGCAAGGTGTATGCAGCCAGACGAAGCCGCGAACGGGCCGAGTGCTTCTGCCATTCCACCGGAGGAAGAATCAGGCCGCTGGAAATCGATATCCGGAAACCGATACCTTCTGCCATGCTTAACAGCTTGAAGCTCGTTATCATGTGTCTGGATCAGACCGATACGGGCTTTGTCCGCGAGTGCTCCCGCGCTGGCACGCACTATATCGATGTGTCGGCCAATGGCTCCTTTCTCCGCCAAGTGGAAAAATGCCGGGAAGGGGCGACGGCGTTGTTAAGCGTGGGGTTGGCTCCCGGCCTGACCAATCTCCTGGCGCTGGGGGCACATCGGCTGTTGGGCGAGACGGATCAGATCGATCTCGCGATAATGCTTGAGCTCGGTGATGCCCATGGGGAGGCGGCTATCGAATGGACGGCAGACAATATGGGCGCCCGCTTCGACATCACGCAGAACGGGAGGCAAGTGGAGGCACTGAGCTTCACGGACAGCAAAACGTTCGATTTCGGCGCTGACATCGGCAACCGCCTGGCCTACCGCTTCCCGTTCTCCGACCAGCAGACCCTTTCGCGATCATTGGACGTTCCTTCCGTAGCGACGCGCTTCTGCCTTGATTCCCCCCTGGTCACCGGACTGCTGGCCGGAGCCCGAAGGACGGGGGCCGTCCGGCTGCTCCAAGCGGGCTGGCTGCGTAAGCGGATAATCCACAGCCTCGGGGCGCTTCGCTTCGGCGGGGACCGGTTCGCCGTCAAGGCGGAAGCTCGGGGAAGAAGCAAAGAGGGGAAGCCTGCACTAGCGGAATACTTCCTCCAGGGCAGGGATCAATCAGCCGTGACGGCACAAGTCGTGGCTGCGGCCGCCGCGATGCTGATTGATTCGCACAGCCCGGCCGGGGTCTATCATCTTGAGCAGTTGACCGATGTGGCAACCATGCTGAAGGAACTGGGGCCGTACATCATGTTCGATACCCGGCAATCTGCTCTTCCGCTGAAGGGGAGGGAAGTCTGTTGAGCGCTTCCGCACACGACAAGCCCGGAACAGCTGACAACCAGCGGGCATGGATGATGACGGCTATTTGCCTCAGCGCTTTCTTGTCTCACTTTACCGCCGGGGTGGTGAACGTTTCACTTCCCCGGTTCATCACCGTGTTCCAGTCGGATATCGGGACAGTGCAATGGATGACGACGGGGTATCTGCTCGCCATTACGTCGCTTCTTCCCTTGATGGGCAAGTTAGGCGATCGTTGGGGGCATCGCCGCATTCATAACTGTGGTATTGCCCTGTTCACGATTAGCTCTGTCCTGGTCGCGCTCTCGCCGAATCTCACAATCCTCCTTTTGATGCGGATTGTGCAAGCGACAAGCGCGGCGATGTTCCAGGCGACGAATATGGCGATCATCACGTTTCATATGCCGGGCGCGCACAGAGGGCGGGCTCTCGGGTTCGTGAGCACCGCCGTTGCCCTGGGCGGCATGGCTGGACCGGTTGCGGGCAGCTTCACCGCGGCCTGGCTGAGCTGGCAGTGGGCGTTCCTGATTCATGTGCCCGTGGCGGTCGTCGCAACCGGGCTGGCGGTGCGCTTTATCCCTGCTGATCAGAAGGAGGAAACGAGGAAAGCCTCATTGGACGTGGTCGGAGCCATCTTGTTCCTGGGCAGCATCGGCACAGGAATCTACGTCATTGTGAACGGAGGCGCCTTAGGGTGGGGCTCTCCGAGTATGTTTCTACTGTACGCTGTCTTGCTAATCGTCTGGCCGTTGAGCTGGCTGTGGCAGTCCCGGCAGGAGGATCCTTTTCTGCCGCTCGCGGCATTCCGTATTCCGGCCATGGCCTGCGGCCTGATGATCAGCTGCGCATCGTTCCTGATGGCCAATATCGCGTTGGTTCTCATGCCTTTCTATATCTCCGAGACCACTGCGGTATCCGCGGCGGATACAGGCTATGTCATGCTGGCGTATCCGCTCCTCTTGGCCGTGATCGGTCCCGTCGCGGGTCATTTATCGGATCATATAGGCTCACGGCGCTTGATGTGTCTTGGGCTGTGCGCCATGGCAGGCGGGTTCATGCTGTTCTCCGGGGCATTCGGCGGGCTGCCGCTGTGGGGAATCATTTGCACGCTGGCATTGATCGGTTCGGGGATGGGTTTGATCGCCTCGCCGAATAACAGCTTTATTATGAGCTATGCCGTGAAGGAAGACGCAGGCTCGATCGGGAGCATGATTGCATTGACGCGTAACGTGGGCTTGGTGCTCGGCGCCGCGCTGGGATTGGGGCTTATGGACGACGGCGATCCCGCCAAACCGTTGGAGGCGTATCTGCACATCTTTGGTTTCGGCGCCTGGATCGGCGCTGCCAGCCTGCTGCCGCTCGGATACAGCTGGTACGCAGGGAGAAGGATGATGAAGCGACGACATGGCATCAGTACAGAGAAATGACGGCAGGCCCCTGTCCTGCGCCGTGGTGCCGTTCGCTCTTGAAAATCACGGTATGGCAGGGGAAGTCCAATATAGAATACAGGCAAAGCATGAAAAGCAAAGACCAAAGGCATGAGCGCCACGGAACGCATGCACAGAGAGAGGGCTCACGGGCTGGAAGGCTCCTCTTGCGGGTGGTTGCTTTGCCCTTTGCATCGGCTGGCGTTCGAAATAGGGTGGTACCGGGACGCATTCGTCCTTTCGGGGACGGATACGTTTTTGCGTAGCTGCCGCTGTTTACGCTCTAGGCAAAGGAAAAATAGGGATATGTGTCGGGATACTCAGATTGAGTCTTGCAAATGGTAACCTCTTTACAGGTAGAAGCAAAAGAAAAAACAGAGCAAATCAAACATGCAAATCATGCAGCTTACAGAGAGTTCGCTCAACTTGAGAAAAAGTTTGATGCTCGACTGAGCGTCTATGCGATCGATACGGGTGCAAACCAGACAGTAACTTATCGTCCTAATGAAAGGTTTGCATATGCATCTACCTCCAAAGCTCTGGCTGCAGGAGCTATGCTGCAGAAAACTCAATTGATCAACTCTCGAAGATTCACAAGCATGCAGCGATTGGCGACAGATTATTTTTCGGGCGATGGGAGATTACGCATTACGAGAATAGCGGGATGGCGTTCAGTCACTTTCAAGGCTGCGCGTGGATATTCGGGCTGATCGGGTCTGTCACTCCCATTGAAGATTTTTACTCCATCTTTATACATTCCTTAGAAGTTCCTGTTACGATGTCTCTGCAGATAAGAAAGCAACGATAGTGGACTTCGAAGGAGGAGAATATTCAACATGCAAGCAACACAACGATTAACAGGAGTGATGGCTCTGGGTCTGGCATTTATGCTCATTCTATCCCCAGTCAACGCATCGGCGGCACCGCAGAAGAACGCCGGATTGAAAGAGAATGTACGGGAGATTACATCGCTAACCTCATCGGACTACAAGGATTTGGCGTTCTTGAAGCCGATCTTGAAGGATAAGACGGTTGTCAGCCTCGGCGAGAACTTCCACCGTGTCGCGGAATACAGCAGCATGAAGACGAGACTGATCAAATATTTGCATGAAGAGCTGGATTTTGACGTGATCGCGTTTGAATCAGGACTTGGGGACGCCTTCATGACGAACGAGAATGCCGGCACATGGACCTCGGTAGAGATGATGCAGCGTTCGATTTTCCCGATCTGGCATTCCAAGGAGACGCTGAATCTATTCGATTACATCAAGAAGCAGCAGGGAACCAAAGATCCGCTGTATCTTGCAGGTTATGACATGCAATTCACTTCGGGATACCTAACGCAGTTCATTGCCGGTTGGATTGCCAAGGTGGACAAGGATCAAGGCGAGCAGTATTTCAACTTCGAAATGCAAGCGATGACGGATTTCTATAAAGTGCTCAACCAATACGGCATGGACGACAGCCATCCGGAGGCGAAGGCGGAGATCAGAAAGGTCAAGGAAGCGTACGAACCGGAATATAAGGCATTGATCCAGTTCATCCAAGAGCACAAGAAAGAACTCGCTGCGGCTTACCCAGCCAACCCGCATATGGTGGATATTGCGGTCAAAACGCTCGAAGATCGGGTCAAGTTCATGGAGATGGGGACGTACGATACGAAAGAAAGCTATGAATTCCGCGACCGGATCATGGCCGATAACGTCGAGTGGTTAATGAAAGTGATGTACCCCGGAAAAAAAGTGATTTTATGGGCGCATAATGATCATCTGGCGAAAAATACATCCAAAATTCAGACGAAAGAGCAAAGAAAATGGATTGGCAGCTTCACCAGCATGGGCGAACTGCTCCATAAGAAGCTGAAGAATAAGGCCTATGTGGTCGGTTTGTATATGAACAGCGGCAAGGCGAGCACCATTACGACGCAGAAGAGCTTCGATATCAAGCCGATGCCGAAGGGAAGTCTGGAGGAGGTGATGATGCGAAGCGGTTATAAGATTGCCTTTGCCGATCTATCGAAGCACAAGTCCCCGAACCAGAACAACGCATGGATGTTCAAGCCGATCTATGCAGCCGAGGATGGCATGACGTCCGAGATCATCGTGCCGATGTCGATGCGCTTCGTTCCGAAAGAACAGTTCGACGGCATCATCGTCTTCGATAAAGTGAAGGAACCAACAACGAAATTCTAATCCGGTTCCATTGGAGAATCGATCGCTCCCCCTGTCGTGAACACCAAGTGTGTTGCTGCAGGGGGATTTTTGGCGCGTAAGCAGGTACCATTCGAATTCAAGGTCTCGACGTTGGCGGCGACGATTATATCGTGAAGCCGTTCAGCATTCATGAGCTCAAAGCAAGAATCAAGGCGCATCTGCACCGGGAGCAGTGCAGCCATCTCGATCACCAGCCGAAGCTGCTGCATCAAGGGGATCTAACGCTGGATCTGTACAGCCTGCAGCTATTTATCGAAACCTTCCGATTCCGCTGACGAGTCGGGAATTCGAGCTGTTCGGCTGCTCTTCTTGCACCCGAATCAATTATTCTCACGCGAGCAAATTGAGCCAGATCGAGACATAGAACGTGTTAGTCAGCGTCTTATCGTCATTACCGCTATGTCCGTCGCCGCTTGGGATATTTCCATTGCAATCAGGTTATCCGGGTATGTTGGATTGGCTGCCTTAATATTAGCCGCTCTTTTTTCTGGAGCTTTTATTGATCTCGATTCCAGACGTGTAGATATGGCGACCGAAGGCAGGAATCCATGAATCGAAGGTTCAAATTATCCACTTTTTTCTTACTGGTCGGTTTGCCGAATCTTCTTACGTGTATCATCCTCTACTTCGGTTCGAAATGGTTTTGAGCAATGACGTAATTAGGCATACGTTTTCTCGTGTTCATCTCTACCTGTCCCGAATACAACTGGTAAACCACACCACGATCAATCTCCACATATCGAAAATCGGACATTGACCGGTCTTTTATTTATTAATTGGGGTAGTAAGCAATGGGGAAGATGCTGAATAAAAGAGTGGCATCTGCGGGAAGAAATTCAGTAGATTACAGACAAGGAACTGAATTAAAGCCGGATTGCGAAGCTATATACATGATTTTATTGGTTATGACGGTAAAAGAAAGCAAAGTCTTCTGCGGAAGACTTTGCTTTCTTTGCTTAGACGTATTTGTCGTCCTATTTCTCAAAATCATAAGTACCGCTAAACAGATTGTCGTCGTGGAAAGCGATGATTAGCATATCATAATGCTCGCTCGTTAGAATCTTTTTTAAGCTGAATTCCGTGTAATATCGATTGTCGAGAACGGTTAGTTTGGTGAAATGTTGAGCTAAATACGGCGTAATGGGATTCATGAAGGAATCTTTAAGCAGCAGGACATTTAATTTATTATTAGCGTTTGAATTCTCATAAGTGATTTTTCTTCTGTCGCCGCCATAGATGGTGCCATAAGAATAAGTGCTCCGACCTTTTTTGAAACCATAAAATTCATTAAAGTTCTTTATGGTTTGTTGGCCGTCTTTATTAATAACTTCAAAATTTTTAAAGGTGAACGGCGTACGAGGTTCGTAAATAATCGTTCTATCTGATTTTTTGGGATTTAAGGCATAATTGATTTGAGTATTATAACTGCCTTCGAAGTTGCCGGTCGTTAATTGAGAAACATGGATATCACTTAAAGACATCGGCTTGTCTTCGAATTTGGTCGACATCTTAGAGATTTGAGTAATCATTTCCTGATAAGCTGTAAAAGCGCCTTTGATATTCCAATGATGGTCGGTTTCCAAGTAAAGCTCTTCTAACTGTGCTTTAGTAAAGGTATCGAACTTATCACCAATATTAATGACGTTAATATGTTTATCGAGTTTAGATAAGAAGTAATTTTTCGATTTGGCATACGCGTCGGTTTGCAGATATTTCGGGTATAAATGCATCAATGATTTGGTTCTTGACGGGTTAAAGACGAAAAACGTTTCTGTTTCTTGATCTTGGGCAAATTTAACCGCATCGTTTAATTTGGCAGTCGAAGCATCGATATTATGGGTATGCAGAACTTTGTCGGTATTTGGAAATATCCACTTATTATTAGTCACCAAAAGCTTGGACACGATCCGTGAATCTTTTACTATTGTTCCATCTTCGGGTTTATGTGGATTATTAGCGTTGACCATGTTCTCGAACAACATGGCGTTAAACATCCCAGAGTTTTGCTGTTTCTGGTAGATTCTAACCATTTCGTCACGCAACACGATGTGGTCATTTACATACTGATTCATGTCTTCGAAAAAGCTACGATTTGAAATGGCTTCGATACTGAAGTAGGGCAACTTGCTTAACGCTCTATTTTCACTAGTGGAAATGTCCTGATCCGGTAAAATGATGCTAGCAATTCCGAAGCCGAAAATAATAGTTAAAAAGGTGACCATATAAACGATTGAAATAGATTTATTCACTTCGTTACTCCTTTTGAAAAATTAGAATCTAAAATATAAAAAAGGATTATAAGTCGAATTAATAAGAAATAAGATCACTTCCGCGAACAGGAAGAAGTAGAACAACAAGGTAAAAGCGGTCTGTACTCTGGTTATCGACTTGCTGAATTGCAGCTTTTGAAGCTTTGAAAATACCGGCGTCGAAACAAGAATAGCAATAGCAATGTAAAACCAATTTAAAGATAACAATGAAAGTGCTTGGGAATCGAATATTTCATTGCCACGAGAATAGAACATAGAAGTAATAAAATCTGTCGCGTATCCAAAGTTGTCAGCACGGAAGAATACCCATCCAATCATGACTAACAGCAACACCACAACATGGTTTAAGGGATAAATCCTAGAAAGCATCTTTTCAAGACCGGCTTTTTCCAGAGCGATAAGAATCCCGTAGTAGGTGCCCCAAGCAATGAATGTCCAGCTGGCTCCGTGCCAAAGTCCCGTTAGTGCCCACACAATAAATAAATTTCGATAGATCTTCCACTGGGCAACTCTACTTCCACCGAGCGGGATATATACATAGTCCCTGAACCAACTGCCAAGAGAGATGTGCCAGCGTCTCCAGAACTCAGAAATGCTTTTAGAAATATAAGGATAGTTAAAATTCTCTGCGAATTCGAAGCCAAACATTTTACCTAAACCGATCGCCATATCGCTGTAACCTGAAAAATCAAAATAGATTTGTAGCGTATAGGCGATTATTCCAATCCAAGCACTCCCGGTTGAAAGATCCATTGTAGACGTGGCGAACACGGTGTCTGCTGTGAACCCGAGTGGGTTGGCTAAGAGTATCTTTTTAGACAAACCTAGAATAAAACGCTTGATTCCCTCAGTGAACTGTATAGAAGAAAATACGCGTTTACTGAGTTGTTTGGCGACAGCATTGTATCGAATAATAGGACCTGCTACTAGCTGCGGGAAAAATGTGATGTAAAGCGACAAACTGAATAGATTTCGTTGCGCTTTTTCTTTTTTTCTATACACATCAATTAAATAACTGAGCGCATGGAATGTATAAAAAGAAATTCCTATAGGTAATGGCACAGTCTTCAAATGAATATTCGTTTGTAGGGAAGCATTTATGACATCAACAAAGAAGTTAGCATATTTAAAGAAGCCTAGAATTCCGATATTAGCAACGATTGCCATCGTTAATATGTAGACTTTCTTTTTGGGTTGATTTTCCGTTACATCGATCCAAATCCCATAACCATAGTTCATGATAATGGATAATATCATTAGAATGACATACCTCGGTTCACCCCATGCATAGAAGACTAAACTGAAAATTAATAGAATCGTATTTTTGAATTTGAACGGAACAGCAAAATATAGAGTAAGAACAAGCGGTAAAAAGAAAAACAAAAATATGACTGAACTAAAGACCAAAACTAACTTCCTCCTTATGTTGGATCATGGGTGTGATTGCTTGAATTTAAGAATGATATGACCGGAAAACTTGCCTCGCTATTATCGCAAGTTTGATAATAACTGCAAAAGACCCGAAAAGATGTTGTCACTTTGATTCCAAGTGTTCATCTTTTGGGTCACAGTTTTTCATCTGTAACATTGGTTGCCTCAACAATCCTGAGTATTATACCAGCTATTCCATCTCATGTAAAACCTTCAGGAGAAGCTCAAAACAATAGATTCCTTAGGCTAACTGGCAGAAAGAAGCCTCTATTCTTATTTTTTCTCTGACAGTATTTTTGTTGCTCGTTATAACGGCGTAATAGTAGCTTTTCTCTCATTTGATGGTTTAAAGAGAAAAGCGGAGACAACGATATTTGTCAGCAAGGAATATAGAAGAATGGGTATTGGGATCGCACTTATGGTAAAGGCGGATCAATTGCTTTCCCAAAACGAGGCAGTAGAACGTTCGATGGGTACATGTATCGATGGCGACCGTTCATCTCTGTAATTTTTATATAAAAATGGTCATTATATAAGCTATTCATCTTACATCATGGAGCGGGAAGGTGAACCTCTACCTGAAAGTCATATTTTTGGCAGGCAATATGAGGATGATGATTATCTTACATGTCATAGTATTAGCGAAATCGCTTTTTATAAGATGCATAAACGCGTAGGTATGCTCCCGACTTATTATTTCCCTCCTAATGAAAGGGAACGGAAGAGTTTTGCAGAAAACAAAAGCAACATATACGTGATGCTTGTCGACGGTGAAATCGTGGCGGTCGGAATTATTGACGGCAGTGAGCTGAGTCATGTCTCTGTTCGACATGATTTTCAATCGCGTGGATACGGCAGAGCTTTTGTTTCATTTCTTGTAAATGAAATTATGCGTCGCGGCGAAAAAATCGTGAAGCTAGGGGTTGTCAAAGGCAATCCTGCGAAAAATTTGTATTCAGCGTCTTGGTTTCAAAGAAAAGTCAATATACCATAAAAAAGAGCTAGTACAGTGACTCATAAGACTTGCATGGAACGTCTGATTCGGTTTATTAAGTTTCATAACTGTGTTGTCATCATCACACACAACATTACCGAATACGCATCGATCCAGATTTTCCTAAAAGTTTACTGGAAAGTGTTATGAAATCAGTTTTCGTTAATACGACTCGGTTTCGTGTTCCAGGACTATTAAGCAAATGCCATGCTGTGTACTGTTCGGCATATGGATTGGCAGCAGACATTCCGTCAACAGGAACCGCAACATTATATCCACGGAATGCAGCAGCTGTAGCTGTGTGAAGAACCGCTCCATTAGCTGAGTAACCAGTTACAATAACAGTTCGAATATTATTCTTTTGTAAAATATTCTCTAAATCAGTTTTGTAGAATTTATCTACGAGGGGAAGCCCAGGTTTATTTTATGACCATTCAGGTCAGTCAAGCGCCTTATGTGCTCAATAGGTTCGAGGCGTTTTTTATAATTCGTACCTACGACCCAAATCCCTGCCCTATCGGCACAATCCACGCTCCGGACGTCTCCGGGCAACCACGCCTCAAGTTGGTACAAGGGCGATATAGCCAACAAACAAATAAACTGGCTATATTTTTTTTGCATAGTTTCTATGCACAATTTATATTTCACGATTGGAATGACGGTATGTAACATAAAGGTAACCGCAGTAGGCAGCGGCACAATTGTCGGAGGGATATGATATGAATAAAACCGGAAATGGTCAAGTCAAGAACCGGCACCAAGCACTCGATTTATCGGATCAGCAGATTCTTGAAATGTATCAGCATATGGTGTTGGCGCGAAAAGTAGATGAACGGATGTGGATTCTAAATCGTGCGGGAAAGATCCCTTTTCTCGTTTCTTGCCAAGGTCATGAAGCAGCACAGGTAGGAGCGGCTTATGCGTTGGATCGAACGAAAGATTTTCTGTGTCCGTATTATCGGGACATGGGTATGGCCATTGTTTTCGGGATGACGGCAAAGGAATTGATGCTGTCCGCCTTTGCCAGGGCGGGAGATCCAAACAGTGGCGGACGCCAAATGCCAGGGCATTACGGGAGTAAAAGACTGAATATTCTTTCCGGGTCCAGTGTCGTATCGAGTCAAGTGCCGCATGGTGTTGGAATCGCTTTATCTGGAAGAATGCAGGGGGAAAAACTTGTCGTGTTAACGGCCTTTGGGGACGGGGGCAGCAATCAAGGGGAGTTTCACGAAGCGGCGAACTTTGCAGGGGTGCACAAGCTTCCTGTCATTTTCTTGTGCGAGAATAACAAGTATGCCATTTCTGTCCCGTTTTCAAAGCAGGCGGCTTGTGAAAGTATCGCGGATCGGGCAAAAGGCTATGGGTTTCCCGGCATCAGTGTGGATGGCAATGATCCCTTAGAAGTATATAAGGTCACGAAAGAGGCGGCCGATCGAGCAAGAAGAGGAGAAGGGCCAACGCTTATCGAGGCGGTCGTCTATCGTTTAGTCCCTCATTCAAGCGACGACGATGATCGAACCTACCGTTCCCGTGAAGAAGTGGAAGAAGCCAGGAAGAAGGATCCGCTAGTAACCTTCAGGACTTATCTTAAAGATGTGGGGATATTAGATGAACGTAAAGAGAAGGAAATCCATGACCGGATGCTCATGGAAGTCGATGAGGCCACGGAATATGCGGAGAATGCCCCGGATTCGGCTCCGCAAGATGCCCTTAAGCACGTGTATGCAGAATAGGGGGAGTGAGAAATGGCCGTAATTTCTTATATTGATGCAGTGACCCAAGCTCTTCGGGAAGAAATGCAGCGAGATAAAAGGGTATTTGTGCTAGGAGAAGACGTCGGGGTACGTGGAGGGGTGTTTCGGGTTACACAGGGATTCTATGAGGAGTTTGGGGAACAACGGGTTATAGATACGCCACTATCCGAAGCGGCCATTGCAGGTGTATCGGTTGGGGCCTCCGCTTATGGATTGAGGCCTGTAGCAGAAATTCAGTTTGCCGAGTATATCATGCCTGCTGTAAACCAAATTGTGAATGAAGCAGCCAAAATGAGATACCGCTCGAACGGAGATTGGAACTGTCCCTTGGTCATTCGTGCTCCCTATGGAGGAGGAGTTCGGGGCGCCCTCTATCATTCGCAATGCGTCGAAGCCATGTTTTGCAACATACCCGGTTTAAAAGTGGTCACACCTTCCACCCCTTATGATGCCAAAGGACTGTTAAAAGCAGCCATCCGCGATGAAGATCCCGTTCTTTTCTTTGAACATAAGCGATGTTATCGATCGATTAAAGGAGAGGTGCCGGACTCGGATTACATTGTTTCCATCGGGAAGTCTGATATTAAGCGGGAAGGAGAAGACTTCACGGTCATTTCTTACGGACTTACCTTGCATTTTGCGTTGGAAGCGGCAGAAAGACTGTCCCAAGAAGGATACAGCGCTCACATTCTGGATTTGCGTACGCTCTATCCTCTGGATAAGGAATCTATTGTAGAGGCTGCCCGTAAAACCGGTAAAGTGCTGATTATTCATGAAGACAACAAAGAGGGAGGCGTTGGGGCTGAAGTAGCAGCTGTGCTCGCAGAGGAATGCCTTTTTGAATTGGATGCTCCGATTAAACGCCTTTGCGGTCCGGACGTTCCCGCTATGCCGTATAGTTCGCCAATGGAGAAATTCTTCATGCTCAATCCGGATAAAGTATATCAGGCCATGAAAGAATTGGCGCAATTATGATCCGATCGGGAGGAGAATATGGCTGAGAAAATCGTTATGCCCCAATTAGGGGAAAGTGTAACGGAAGGAACCATCTCCAAGTGGCTCGTAAACATCGGGGATAAAGTCAATAAGTATGATCCCGTATGCGAAGTGATTACAGATAAAGTTACTGCGGAGGTTCCTTCTACTTTTAGCGGCACGATATCCGAAATTATCGTTCAAGAGGACGAAACGGTAGCGGTAGGAGCTTTGCTTTGCTGTATTGCGGTGGAAGAACAAGCGATCACGCCGGTTGAATCAAAGACGTCAGCCGCCGCTCAATATCAGCAAGCCGATGATGCGACAACGCAAGCAGCCATGAACCAATGCTATTCGCCGGCTGTGCTTAAGCTGGCGCAAGAAAACAACCTGGATCTTTCCCGTATAGAAGGATCAGGCGTTGCCGGACGCATCACCAGAAAAGACATCTTGGAGATTTTGCAAGGAAAGAGTTCGGTGGATGACCTGTCTGCCGTCCATTCTCCGTTAACTCAAGCCGACGAGACGATCCCGGTTACCGGCATCCGCAAAACGATTGCCACACGAATGCTAAAAAGCAAGCAGGAAATCCCTCACGCCTGGCTTATGGTTGAATGCGATGTCACCAATCTGGTACGTTATCGAGACCAGATCAAAGAGGAGTTTAAGAAAAAAGAAGGAATCCATTTAACTTATTTGCCATTCTTTATCAAGTCGGTTGCAGAAGCCTTGAAGGAATTCCCCATCTTAAATTCGCAGTGGGCAGATGATCACATTATCGTCAAGAAAGCGGTTCATATCTCGATTGCCGTTGCCACCGATCAAGCGTTATTCGTTCCGGTCATTAAGGACGCCGACCAAAAAAGCATTTTCGATCTTGCCAAAGCAGTAGATGAATTGGTCAAGAAGACGAGGGAGGGCAGGTTAGCGGTAGAGGATACAACCGGCGGAACTTTTACCGTTAATAACACAGGCTCTTTCGGCTCCGTTCTTTCCGCCCCAATCATCACTCCTCCGCAAGTGGCCATTTTAAGTGTTGAAGCCATCGAAAAACGTCCGATCGTCATTGATAACATGATTGCCGTCCGCGATATGATGAACATCTGTCTTTCCTTGGATCACCGGGTTTTGGACGGTCTGGTGTGCGGCCGCTTCTTGCATAGAGTCAAGCAAAAGATTGAAGGTTATAGCACGGACATCGGACTCGATTAAAAGAAAGGGGCGATGAAATCATGCATTTTGATTTAACCGAAGAACAAGCGTTGATAAAGAAGATGATGCGTGATTTTGCGGAAGGCGAGGTTGCCCCGGGCGCAGATGAACGGGATCGCACAAAGCAATTTCCGGAGGCTGTGTTCGAGAAATTAACGAAGCTGGGAGTCATGGGTCTGCCTTTTCCCGAACAATATGGCGGCGGGGGAGCAGATACAATAAGCTTTGCTATCGCTGTAGAAGAATTAAGCCGGGTATGCGCATCCACGGGCATCACCTATTCTGCCCATATTTCGTTAGGCGGGGCACCGATCCATTTGTTCGGAACGCACGAGCAAAAGGAAAAATACTTAACCCCCCTGTGTACAGGAGAATACTTGGGGGCGTTTGGGCTGACGGAACCGAATGCCGGTTCCGATGCAGGCGGAACCCGAACGACAGCGAAGCTGCATGGGGTTCAGTGGATCATTTCCGGTTCCAAATGCTTTATTACCAATGCAAGCTTTGCCAAAAGCCTGGCGCTCACGGCCGTAACGGATCGCTCCAAAGGGACGGATGGAATCAGTGCGTTTATCGTGCCTACAGATGCACCAGGATTTACGGTCATTAGCAATTATGAAAAGATGGGTCTGCACGCTTCGAATACAACGGAGTTAGTTTTAGAAGATGTAACCGTTCCCAAAGAAAATCTTCTAGGGAAAGAAGGACATGGATACAAGCAATTTTTAGCTACGCTTGACGGAGGCCGAATCGGTATCGGAGCGATGGCGGTCGGAATTGCCCAAGGGGCTTACGAAAAATCACTCCAATATGCCAAAGAAAGAAAACAATTCGGCCAAAGCTTATCCTCCTTTCAAGCCATCCAATTCAAGCTGGCCGACATGGCCATGAATATTGAACTCGCACGCACTATGGTGTATAAAGCGGCATGGCTTAAGGATAAAGGCAGGAAGTTCAAGAAGGAAGCGGCGATGGCCAAATTATTTGCTTCGGAAATATGCATGAAGGCGTGCGATCAAGCCGTTCAGATCCATGGCGGTTACGGTTATATGAAGGAATACCAGGTCGAGCGATTCTTCCGGGACGCCAAGCTGCTAGAGATCGGGGAAGGAACTTCGGAAGTGCAACGAATGGTCATTGCACGCCAGATCGGTTGTTAAAGGGGATTGTATCTATGTTCAAAAAGATTCTAATCGCCAACCGGGGCGAAATTGCGGCTCGAGTAATCCGCACTTGCAAATCGCTGGGCATTGCCACTGTCAGCATATACTCGAAAGTGGATAAGGAAGCCCCTCATGTCAAAATGGCAGATGAGGCCTACGAGGTGGGAAATCCCAAAGTAACAGATAGCTATTTAAAAATCGACAAAATTTTAGACATCGCCCGTCTGTCAAAAGCGGATGCGATTCATCCCGGATACGGACTTCTCTCGGAAAATGCTGAATTTGCACGCCGTTGCGAGGAAGCGGGTATCGTATTCATCGGTCCATCAGCGGATGTCATTGCCCGCATGGGTAGTAAAATTGAAGCCCGAAACAGCATGGAAAAAGCGGGTGTGCCTGTAGTCCCCGGCATTTCCTATCCATTAGCGGATGCGGAAGAAGCAGCACGGGCAGCCCATCGTATCGGCTATCCGGTCATGCTCAAGGCTTCAGCCGGTGGTGGCGGGATCGGCATGCAGATCGTTTATAACGAATCGGAAATGAAGCAAGCATTTGAAGGGAACCAGAAACGTGCCTCTAATTTCTTCGGAGATGGGGCCATGTATATAGAGAAGGTTGTGGAAAATCCCCGGCACATCGAAATTCAGATTTTGGCCGATTCCTATGGGAATACAGTCCACTTAGGGGAACGGGAATGTTCCATTCAACGCCGTCATCAAAAAGTAGTGGAGGAAGCCCCTTCTGCCTATTTGGATGAACTCACGAGAAGCAAAATGGGAGAAGCGGCGGTAAGGGCGGCTCAATCCATCGCATACCGGAATGCAGGAACCATCGAGTTTTTAGTTGACGGGAATAAAAATTTCTATTTCCTTGAAATGAATACTCGTCTACAGGTGGAGCATACGATTACAGAAGAGATTACCGGCTTAGACTTGGTTGCAGAGCAATTGCGAATTGCGGCCGGACATTCCTTGAATTTTGGTCAATCCGATGTGAAACGCGACGGTCATGCGATTGAAGTGCGGATTTATGCGGAAGATCCGAAGACGTTCTTCCCATCTCCGGGAGTGATTTCGAAGTTTGCTATACCTGAAGGAGACGGAATCCGCCATGAGTTGGCTGTACATGATGGCTCCATGGTCACTCCTTTCTATGATCCGATGATTGCTAAGCTCATAGTCAAAGGGAAGGATCGCGACGAAGCGATTGACCGGATTCAAGAGGCGCTGGCCGATTATCAGGTTGAGGGCATCAAAACAAACATCCCAATGCTGCAAGAAGTCATCGCGCATCCCGCATTCCGTTCAGGCGATACGACAACGAGTTTCGTTGCGAAATATTTTAATGGAGAAGACATGACTTGATCGGATAGGGCCTCGACGAGTTAACGAAAGGCTATTCGTAGAACAGGGGGTTATTCAGATGAGCAAAATCGTGGCGGTTATGGCGGGGAATGTATATAAAATTCTTGTCAAGCCTGGGGATCAAGTCGAAGCGGGACAAAACGTGGTCGTGTTGGAATCGATGAAAATGGAGATCGCGATTACGGTTGGTTCCGGCGGGACGGTAAAGGAAGTAATCGTGAGCGAAGGCGACTTTGTTAATGAAGGAGATCTAATGATCGAGCTGGAGTAAACGTATGCTGGGGGTTGGGGAGATGAACTGGCCGGCGAGTGTGACGATCAAAGAGGTTGGTCCGAGGGATGGATTACAGAATGAGAAGGTCTTTGTGCCAACAGAGGATAAAATCGCTTGGATCAACCAATTGTCCGGCACCGGACTCAAATCCATTGAAATCACTTCGTTTGTGAATCCCAAGTGGATCCCGGCGCTGGCAGATGCCGCTGAAGTTGCGACAGGAATTGAACGGATGCCTGGCATCATGTATTCAACTCTCGTTCCGAATCGTCAAGGTCTAGAGCGAGCGCTGGAAGTCGATGTGGATGAAGCAGCCGTCTTTATGTCTGCCAGCGAAGCCCATAATCAAAGGAACATAAACAAGTCTATTCGCGTTACCTTTCCCATTCTAAGAGAAGTGGCGCAAGAAGCTCTCTCAGCAGGAAAGTCAGTCCGCGGTTATGTGTCAACCGTCTTCGGTTGTCCCTATGAAGGTCCTGTGTCCATCGACGAGGTGATCCGGGTAGCGGAAACTTTGTTCGAAATGGGGATTGGCGAGTTATCACTTGGGGATACGATTGGCATTGCAAATCCTAAGCAGGTGCAAGGTGTATTGGATATTCTTTTGCAGCGTTTCGATGCCAAAAAACTGGCCCTGCACTTTCACGATACGCGCGGGACGGCTCTGGCTAATATTCTGGTGTCCATGGACATGGGGATCACGAAGTTTGATGCTTCAGTCGGCGGTTTAGGCGGATGCCCGTATGCGCCTGGCGCCTCGGGCAATGTGGCTTCGGAAGATTTGCTTTACATGCTGGATGCGATGGGGATTCGAACTGGGGTAAATCAGGAAAAGCTGCTCTCCGCGGCCCGTTTTATTCAGGAAAAGATAGGAAGAGATTTACCAAGCCGTAATCTTCAGGTCGGCAGCTCGAACGGATAGGCAGGCTCATGATTCGGTTCAGGGAAGGAGGAGGAGCATGGAAAAAGCCGTATTGGTCTCCAACATGGGAAATGGAATTGTGCTCATGACTTTAAACCGGCCGGAAGCCGCCAATGCGCTATCGATAAAGATGCTGGAACAATTGCGGGATGCGGCTGCGGCATGTAAATTTGACCGGTCTGTTCGCTGTATCGTAGTCACAGGGGCTGGAGAGAAAGTCTTTTGCGCAGGCGCCGATTTAAAAGAGCGCGCAGGAATGGACATGAACCGGGTGCGTAGGACGGTTTCTTTGATTCGCGAGAGCATCAATGATGTAGAAGCCTTGCCCCAGCCGGTCATTGCCGCCGTGAACGGAGCCGCTGTTGGCGGGGGAACGGAATTGGCGTTGGCATGTGACATTCGGATCGCCTCCGAAACGGCAACATTCGCCCTTACGGAGACTTCGCTTGGGATTATTCCTGGCGCAGGCGGAACGCAGCGGTTGCCGAGGCTGATCGGGAAGGGGCGCGCCAAAGAGCTCATTTTCACGGCAAGAAAAATCGATGCCAAAGAGGCTAGGGACATGGGGGTGGTGGAAGTTGTGACGCCGCCTGAATCCCTTCTCGATAAAGCATTAGAAATAGCGAGCCACATTGTTCGAAATGCTCCTATCGCCGTGGCGCAGGCCAAGTTCGCAATCGATAAGGGATGTGATGCGGATCTGAGCACCGGGCTTGCGATTGAGCAAAATGCCTATGAAGTAACGATTCCGACAAAGGATCGCTCGGAAGGACTGCAGGCGTTCAAAGATAAGCGTCCCCCCATATTTAAGGGCGAGTAACAAGCATGTTGGAGATAAGGAGGAATAGGGGATGTCCATGGAAATAAATCCGGAGAAGCTGCAGGAACGTAGTTTACGGATCCTCAAAGGGGGGGCGCAGGCTTATCATCAAAAGAATGCGGAACGAGGAAAACGATTTGTTCGCGACCGTCTGAAGCTATTGTTTGATCCGGGTTTCGAGCTGGAGGATGCGTTATTTGCCAACTGTGTGGCAGAAGACCTTCCGGCGGATGGCGTGGTTACGGCGATTGGAAAGATTAACGGGCGAATCGCGTGTGTGATGGCCAATGATTCCACCGTAAAAGCCGGTTCTTGGGGATCGCGTACGGTAGAGAAGATCATTCGAATACAAGAGACGGCCGACAAAATGAGAGTGCCATTGATTTACCTCGTGGATTCAGCAGGTGCTCGCATTACGGACCAGGTCGAGATGTTCCCTGGCAGGCGCGGGGCTGGCCGTATTTTTTACAATCAGGTCAAATTGTCGGGTAAAATTCCTCAAATCTGCCTGCTCTTTGGTCCTTCGGCTGCAGGCGGAGCATACATTCCGGCATTTTGCGATATCGTGATTATGGTGGATGGAAATGCATCCATGTATCTCGGTTCCCCGCGGATGGCGGAGATGGTTATCGGAGAAAAGGTTACGTTAGAAGAAATGGGTGGCGCGCGCATGCATTGCTCGGTATCCGGATGCGGTGATGTGCTGGCCAACAACGAAGAAGAAGCCATTTCGATGGCACGACGATATCTTTCCTATTTTCCCGCTAATTATTCCGAAAAACCGCCGGTCGTGGAAGCAGCGGCACCACAATGCTTTGAGCACTCATTAGAAGAAATCATCCCATCCAATCAGAATGCCCCGTTTAATATGTATGACCTGATTGACCGGATTATTGACGAGGGGTCATTCTTTGAGATTAAGAAGCTGTTCGCCGGCGAACTGATTACGGGATTGGCCCGAATGAACGGAAATCCGGTTGGGATCATTGCCAATCAGCCGCGGGTTAAAGGAGGCGTGCTGTTTCACGATTCGGCGGATAAGGCAGCCAGATTTATTACCCTTTGCGACGCGTTTCATATCCCGCTTCTGTTTCTCGCCGACGTTCCCGGTTTTATGATCGGCACCAAGGTGGAGCGGGCAGGAATTATCCGCCATGGCGCGAAAATGATTTCTGCCATGTCCGAAGCGAGCGTGCCCAAAATCTCGGTGATCGTCCGTAAAGCATACGGAGCAGGCCTCTATGCGATGGCTGGTCCTGCGTTTGAACCGGATTGCTGTCTCGCATTGCCTACGGCTCAAATTGCGGTGATGGGACCGGAAGCTGCGGTCAACGCCGTCTATGCGAATAAAATTGCTCAACTGCCTGAAAACGAGCGGGCCACTTTTATCGAACAAAAGCGGGAGGAATATAAGCAGGATATTGATATTTACCGGCTAGCCTCCGAAATGATTATTGACGGGATTATTCCGGCCGATTCGTTGCGTGACGAGTTAGTGAATCGATTGGAGGCTTATTCATCAAAGGTTGTCGTCTTCTCTGAGCGGAAGCACCCGGTATATCCGGTTTAATTCGCTGGCATTTCCAAACAGCACCAAGCGTTTAGCGGCGCGCCGGTGCTGTTTTTTGCGTGGACGGCATATCATAATCTTGAGCCAGAGGATGAATGGTTTGGATACCGCTTTGCCAATAGGGGAAGGAGGCAGATCCGGATCAAATGGATATTAGACAGCTTCATTATTTTGTAGAAGTAGCCAAACATAAAAATTTTACAAAAGCTTCGCAGGTCCTGTTTGTTTCTCAGCCATCCATCAGTAAGATGATCAAAAGCCTCGAAGACGAATTGGGAGTTACTTTGCTTGACCGTTCCGAGAGGGAGGCTGTACTCACGGATACAGGAAAGCTGGTTAACGAGAAGGCTTTAAACATTTTGCAACTGCTGGAGGAGTTATCTTCTTCTGTTAATGAGCTGGTTCAAGTACAAAGAGGAAAAGTGAAGATGGGAATAATGCCTACAATCAGCGCATTGCTTTTCCCAAAAATAATTGCCGGATTCAAGAAGAGATATCCCAGGATTGAGATTCAAATGGTAGAATACAGCGCCAAACAAGTAGAGATGCAGATGGAGCAAGGAAATATCGATTTTGGGGTCACTGTGTTGCCGGTGAACACTCGGCTGTATGGAACGGTTTCATTGTTATCTGAAGAGCTGGTTGTCATTGTAAGCAGTCACCACTGGCTTGCCGGAAGAAAATCCGTCAGTTTAGTCGAATTAAAGAATGAGCCGTTTGTTCTGTTCACCAAGGAATTCGCCCTTCATGACGTAGTTTGGCAAGCATGCTTGCAGGCCGGGTTCCAACCAGAGGTGGCTCATATGACCTCCCTGTGGGATTTCTGCTGCGAGATGGTGGCGTCTCAATTAGGAATTTCATTGATCCCCAGATCGATGTCGAACCGTTTGCATCATCTTGCCGTTCATACCGTTTCGATTTCCCATCCGCAGATTGCTTGGGAGTTGGCGCTTATTTATCCCCGGGATAAATACCTTTCTTATGCATCCCGGGAGTTTATTGCCTATATCCAGGCCAATCCGCCGAATCAACCGGGATTATGAACGGGGCTGTGGGCGGGAAGCACTCAGCTAGCGGAAAATGGCTGCCCTGTAAAAGCAATAGGAGATCTAAGTATCGACCCAACCAACCTATACCTTCGCTACATGCCCTAAGCCTGACATATTGATTGTCCCAAGGAGTTGGGGAACAAGTAGGAAGGGGAGTCCAAAACCTAATAACAAGGTTTTAGACCCATTGTCGGAAACTTCAACCATGTGTCATTTGAATACGGAAAATATAAAAACGAAATGGATCAATGATTAACTTTGCAATTTTGTATTCCAAAGACCGCATTCGCCGGACAATATCGGGTTGTGCCTGTAATTATCGGAGCCAATCCAGCTAGTCCCCACCAGCTTCTGTAATACAGTCCCGCAAAGACGATCGCAGCTCCAATTGTAATTCGAATCGCTTGTTCCGTTTTACCAACGTTACAGTTCAAGTTCTACACCTCCGTAAGTTAAAGTCAATTTGCTTATACTTAGAGTTGCCGCAAGTTATTGTTTGAGATAAGATGCATTCTCATGCGTGGAATAGATTGGCTAGCACTTATTGACGATATATTGTCACTACCGTTTAGCCGTTGCATTTGCATTGGGCGAGGAACAGTGTCCTTTTGTCTCCCTTCTTACTCTCAGCCAATCAGTGAAGCTTTTTCATGCCCTCTTACGTAAAAGGTTTGCCATACAGGAAAAAATCTTAGAGCGAGCACTCATGACTGCCATTTGCCAGACGTCAAGAAGATCGCCAATCAATTAGACTCAAAAAATTATAACTAGTGTTATAAAAGTTACTGAGCTTTGTAATTTTTATAGAAATCTCATAATTTTATACCAAAATACCGATACAGTTTTTACATCAAAGGAGGAGATCTTTATGAAGATTCTACAACATGGTAAAGGAATAAAAGTGCTCGTAAGTCTATTAATTGGTTTACATGTGTTTACTTATTCGAGTATTTCATTCGCTGCAACAAACGAACTTAATGACATTGATGCCGGGATCGCAAGCCTAAATTATGATCGCAATGAAGTTTTGGCCGTAAAAGGCGATCAAATCAGTAGTTTTGTTCCCAAACAAGGCACCCAGTCCAATGGTAAATTTATTGTGGTTGAACGGGATAAAAAATCGCTCACAACCTCACCCGTAGATATTTCAATTATTGATTCGATCACGAATCGTACTTATCCAGGCGCAATACAGCTTGCAAATCAGGATTTTGCGGATAATCAGCCTAGTCTGGTCATGGCCGCGAGAAAACCATTAGATATTAGCATTGATCTGCCTGGGTTGAAGAGTGAAAATACAATTACCGTCCAAAATCCAACTTATGGAAGTGTTTCTAGTGCCGTTGATCAGCTCGTGTCTACTTGGGGTGAGAAGTATTCCGGCACGCATACACTGCCTGCGAGATTACAGTACGCAGAATCCATGGTTTACAGTCAAAATCAAATTGCCAGTGCACTGAATGTGAACTCTAAAGTGCTTAACGGTACGCTCGGAATCGACTTTAACGCGGTTGCAAGCGGCGAGAAAAAAGTGATGGTTGCTGCTTATAAGCAAATCTTTTATACCGTAAGTGCAGCGCTTCCTAACAATCCATCAGACTTGTTTGATGACAGTGTGACGTTTGCTGAATTAGTCCGTAAAGGGGTAAGTAATGAGGCTCCGCCACTAATGGTATCTAACGTAGCTTATGGCAGAACCATTTACGTGAAATTAGAGACGACCTCAAAGAGCAGCGATGTACAAACAGCATTTAAATTATTGCTCAATAATCCTAGCATACAAGCTAGCGGACAGTACAAAGATATTTATGAAAACAGTTCGTTTACTGCTGTTGTATTAGGCGGCGATGCACAAACACATAACCAGATCGTCTCAAAAGACTTCGATGTCATCCAAAATGTAATCAAGGACAATGCAGAATTTAGCAGTAAGAATCCAGCATACCCTATTTCATATACCAGTGTCTTCTTGAAAGACAATTCCATAGCTGCGGTTCACAACAATACAGACTATATCGAGACGAAAACGACAGAATATACGAAAGGTAAAATAACGCTTGATCATAGCGGTGCATATGTAGCTCAGTTTGAAGTTTCTTGGGACGAGTTTACTTTTGATGAAAATGGACAAGAAATCATTACTCATAAAACTTGGGAAGGTAATTGGCAAGATAAAACAGCGCATTTCTCGACAGAGATTCCACTTCCGCCTAATGCCAAGAACATCAAAATTTTTGCAAGAGAATGTACAGGTCTTGCCTGGGAATGGTGGAGAACAATTTTAGATGAACCTAACGTTCCGTTAACCAGCAATATAAAAGTTTCGATTTGGGGAACAACGTTATATCCGTCAGCAGCCATCAGTCACTAGTCATTTCTGAAAGGGGCTGTCCCAAAAGTAACTACCTGTGAGATAACCGTTAGATTAGAAAAAAAGGTCGAGTTAGGGGCTACATTTGCTCCCGAACTCGACCTTTTTGCTTCATCGTTGCCCACTTGAGCAAATTGTGGGTGGTACTTCCATCTTACTAAAGAACGGTTTCTTTTTGTTTTACATTTTTGAGAAAAGGGGCGTCCCTGTTTATTTCTAGTTACTTTTGGGACAGCCCCAGAGATATAAGCGTTCATCCCCCTAACAGAATATTATCACGATCAAGTCAACAGAATCAGTGAGAGCTCCGTTATTGCTTATTTGAAGTCCTAGAATTAAGTTCATTCGAATTTCCCCGGAGACATTAAAACTATTGATCAAATACGTGAAATCAGACGCGCTCTTAGATCGTGAAGCCGGCAATTTTCACAGCATTCGAAGTAGATAGCTCCGAGGATAGACAAGACTGGTTGAATGAGTTTTATGAGGGGATGGAACCGTAAGTATTTTGTCCAGCAATGTGTAGGATTCCCGTGGGCAAATCACTTGGCATTAGCGCTGATAAGAAAACTGGATCTCTTATGTTGATATTCAAAAGGGAATTGCCGAGAAAAAGTTGGTACTATGTCAAAGGTTGTTGGGGGAATAACCTGAACGGTTTCAGACAAATCTAAAGAAATAGACCCAGAAGGATTGGGAATCCATCAAAATACGATTCGAAAAAATAAAGAAATTCATGATTATTTTAATAGTAACAGTACATCCAAGGTGAAAGCATTAAATCAAAATCATATCATAACAGAAAGAATGAAGAAGATTTGAATTAGTAAAGGCAGAATAATCACGGATTTTCCCTTTTGTACAGTGATAGAAATGTAGTCCTCATGATTTGTGGTCTCTAATAAAAGTGAATCATTGAGGTGTCTTCATTATCGAATAAAACGATCCAATGCTTTTTTAGTCAAAGGAGATCCTCCCAGTACACAACAAATATCAAATATTATATTGAAATTTGCTCCCCCTAAGGAGATTGATACGACACCAAATGGTGACCTATAATCAAAGCGTCACTAAATGGTGTCTAATTAGGAGTTAGTCATTTGGAAAGTTTGGAACCTGAATAAGTTTCACTTATGGGGGACGCTAATTGCTGCAAAAACTGTGCTATAAAGACAATACTGTCATTGTCGTCGAACACGACCCCGATGTGATTCAAGTAGCCGATCATATTGACCGAAGAATTTAAGTGGATACATCCTTGTTACACGTTTGAGAAAAAAAACATAGTTTTAATACATGGATTTAAAGACTATTGTGCGCTTCTGTTTCACAAAGGTGCCTTGTTACAGGATGCCCATGGGATTCTAATCCAACAAATGGAGAATGTACAGGCGGCGCGCCAGATTCGGTTCACCAATCTTCAAGAAATCGTCGAAATGGAAACCATCTTGAAAGCCTATATTTATGAAGCCATTGAAGTTGAAAAAACCGGTTTGGAAGTGAATTTTAAGAAGACGACAGAATTTAACATTCCGAAAGAATTTCAAAATAAACTCGATGAAATCCCTGCCTTGAAAACTGCTTTTGAAGCATTGACGCCGGGACGGCAAAGAGCATACATTCTTTATTTTTCTGAACCCAAACAATCCAAAACTCGAGAGTCAAGAGTTGAAAAATGTATGCAGCAAATTCTCAATGGAAAGGGATTAAGGGATTAAATGATTAGTATATTCGATGAGAAAATAGATTAAAATAGATTAATCAAACATAACATTGAGGGCGGATGCCATATGTTGATCAATTTGTGTCCAGACTAACAATGTAAATGATAAGCTCTAGGGACTTAAAACACATCGTCAACTTGAGCCGATGTGTTTCTTTTGTTATCGCGGCAATTGAAGATCAGGAAAGTACAATATGGTTGAAGTAATTCGCTTTTCATTTTTTTACAATCATGCAAAGGCAAATTCTCTTTTTCCGCAACGCTTGGTGATTAAGGTATAGGATTGAACACGATGTATCCCTCGCTTTTTTACAGTTTCCAGCTATAGGTAAAAAAAGCTGCCGAGAGAACCCTCGGCAGCCAGTTTATATTGGCGGAACTTATCTATTTTAAATAAAGATCATTACGGCCCGGGTACGTCAGTTTCGCCTTAAAGCAGCCCTTGTGGTCCTTGAGGCCCTTGTGGTCCTTCAGGTCCTTGCTGACCTTGAGGCCCTTGTGGCCCTTCAGGTCCTTGCTGACCTTGAGGCCCTTGTGGCCCTTCAGGTCCTTGCTGACCTTGAGGACCTTGAGGTCCTTGCTGACCTTGAGGTCCTTGAGGTCCCTGGTCACCCTGAGGCCCTTGAGCGCCAGTTGCCCCTTGAGGTCCTTGTTCGCCCTGAGGTCCTTGATTACCTTGAGGCCCTTGATCGCCTTGAGGCCCTTGAGCGCCAGTTGCCCCTTGAGGTCCCTGGTCACCTTGAGGTCCTTGGTCACCTTGAGGTCCTTGATCACCTTGAGGACCTTGAACGCCTTGAGGTCCTTGGTCACCCTGAGGCCCTTGAGCGCCAGTTGCCCCTTGAGGTCCTTGGTCGCCCTGAGGTCCTTGATCACCTTGAGGTCCTTGATCGCCTTGAGGTCCTTGATCGCCAGTTGCCCCTTGAGGTCCTTGGTCACCCTGAGGCCCTTGAGCGCCAGTTGCCCCTTGAGGTCCTTGGTCGCCCTGAGGTCCTTGATCACCTTGAGGCCCTTGATCGCCAGTTGCCCCTTGAGGCCCTTGATCGCCAGTTGCCCCTTGAGGTCCTTGGTCACCTTGTGGCCCCTGATCACCTTGAGGTCCTTGAACGCCTTGAGGTCCTTGATCGCCTTGAGGTCCTTGGTCGCCCTGAGGTCCTTGATCGCCTTGAGGCCCTTGATCGCCTTGATCGCCAGTTGCCCCTTGAGGTCCTTGGTCGCCCTGAGGTCCTTGAACGCCTTGAGGTCCTTGATCACCTTGAGGTCCTTGATCACCTTGAGGTCCTTGAACGCCTTGAGGTCCTTGGTCACCCTGAGGCCCTTGATCGCCAGTTGCCCCTTGAGGTCCTTGGTCGCCTTGAGGTCCTTGGTCACCTTGAGGTCCTTGGTCGCCCTGAGGTCCTTGATCACCTTGAGGTCCTTGATCACCTTGAGGTCCTTGATCACCTTGAGGTCCTTGATCACCTTGAGGTCCTTGATCACCTTGAGGTCCCTGGTCACCTTGAGGTCCTTGGTCACCTTGAGGTCCTTGGTCACCTTGTGGCCCCTGATCACCTTGAGGTCCTTGCTCACCTTGAGGTCCTTGGTCACCTTGTGGCCCCTGATCACCTTGAGGTCCTTGCTCACCTTGAGGTCCTTGGTCACCTTGTGGCCCCTGATCACCTTGAGGTCCTTGTTCGCCTTGAGGTCCTTGATCACCTTGAGGTCCTTGCTCACCTTGAGGTCCTTGATCACCTTGAGGTCCTTGCTCACCTTGAGGTCCTTGATCGCCTTGAGGTCCTTGAGCGCCAGTTGCCCCTTGAGGTCCTTGATCGCCTTGAGGCCCTTGAGCGCCAGTTGCCCCTTCAGGTCCTTGGTCGCCCTGAGGTCCTTGATCACCTTGAGGCCCTTGATCGCCTTGAGGCCCTTGATCGCCTTGAGGTCCTTGAGCGCCTTGAAGTCCTTGGTCGCCTTGAGGTCCTTGAGGTCCTTGGTCGCCTTGTGGCCCTTGTTCGCCCTGAGGTCCTTGGTCGCCTTGAGGTCCTTGGTCACCTTGAGGTCCTTGATCACCTTGAGGTCCTTGTTCGCCCTGAGGTCCTTGAGGTCCTTGGTCGCCTTGTGGCCCTTGTTCACCCTGAGGTCCTTGAGGTCCTTGGTCGCCTTGTGGCCCTTGTTCGCCCTGAGGTCCTTGAGGTCCTTGGTCGCCTTGTGGCCCTTGTTCGCCCTGAGGTCCTTGAGGTCCTTGGTCACCTTGAGGTCCTTGGTCACCTTGAGGTCCTTGGTCACCTTGAGGTCCTTGATCACCTTGAGGTCCTTGAACGCCTTGAGGTCCTTGATCACCTTGAGGTCCTTGTTCGCCCTGAGGTCCTTGAGTGCCTTGAGCGCCTTGAGGCCCTTGAACGCCTTGAGGTCCTTGGTCGCCTTGTGGCCCTTGAACACCTTGAGGTCCTTGGTCGCCTTGAGGCCCTTGAACACCTTGAGGTCCTTGAACGCCTTGAGGCCCTTGAACGCCTTGAGGCCCTTGAACGCCTTGAGGTCCTTGAAGGCCTTGAGGTCCTTGAGGTCCTTGAGCGCCTTGAGGCCCTTGAACGCCTTGAGGTCCTTGAGCGCCTTGAGGCCCTTGAACGCCTTGAGGCCCTTGAACGCCTTGAACGCCTCGAGGTCCTTGAGTGCCTTGAGGTCCTTGGAAGCCTTGAACTCCGCGCTGTCCTTGAGGTCCTTGAGGTCCTTGAGCGCCTTGAGCGCCCCGAGGTCCTTGAGTGCCTTGAGGTCCTTGGAAGCCTTGAACTCCACGCTGTCCTTGAGGTCCTTGAGGTCCTTGAGCGCCTTGAGCGCCCCGAGGTCCTTGAGTGCCTTGAGGTCCTTGGAAGCCTTGAACTCCGCGCTGTCCTTGAGGTCCTTGAGGTCCTTGAGCGCCTTGAGCGCCCCGAGGTCCTTGAGTGCCTTGAGGTCCTTGGAAGCCTTGAACTCCGCGCTGTCCTTGAGGTCCTTGAGGTCCTTGAGGTCCTTGAGGTCCTGTCGGCCCAACTGCTCCATCTGTCCGTGCAGCCTCCAAATGAGTATAAATAGGATCGGCTACTACTCCAAGCACTCCGGCGTTGGGTACAAGAAGTACCCTCAAACTGTCACCCGGAGCGAAATTCATTTGAGCGGTGAAGTTTACTGTGAAACCCACACCAGGTTGATTCGTATTTGAAAAGAATATTTTACCTGAGTTGTTAGGTCCTTCCAATATGAGCGCAATGAATTCCACTAGAGGGTCCGCCAGAAGCAAAAGGCTGACGCTTATCGTATACACGCCACCCTCGCTCGCGACGAAGGTAGAAACCGCTGGGTTGTACTCGCCGTTCAAATCATACTCAACGGTTTGAAAGAATAAATTGAACGGTCCTGGTTGTATAATAACTTGATCTGCACTCGCACGAGCTCTAAATGCTGATTCGGTCAACTGGATGTCACCTCCGTATACTGATGCAGCTCCACTCCCAAAAAACTTAAGATAGTGAAGCCTTTAATATAGTATGTGGTAATGCGCAGCGAGCCTCGGCTTTTGCAGAGGTGAAATCGTATATTATGAAATGCCGTCTAAGCTTGATTTGCCGGGTAACCTGTTTTTAACGAGAAAAGTACGCCGGCACGAAGGGAGCAGCTTTGGGGAAGCGCTCGGTCACAATGTCTGCAAAAGCATCTGCACCAAAGAAGCCCGGGGAGGAAATCGTGCTGTTCCTCGACGAAGACATGGTCATTTCGACGGGGGTGCTGATTCCGTTCATCCAGTCAGTTGAGCAAGGGATGGACGTTGCCTTGAACCGACATTCCGAAGTAACAAACTGCAAGAATGTGGCGGGAAGCGACTCGCTATTCCCGACACCATTCGTATCGAGCTTGTTGTATTTTACTTTCTGAGCAAACTCGAGCTGATGGAGTCGATCTGGTTTGTGGACGAACTGTTTACGCCAGGCCATTTTGAGGATGACGATTACTGCTACTGGGCCAGATTGGCCCGATTTCAGTTAAAAATCGGGGTAGATACGTTCGCATACCATACGACAGCGCCAGCTTTGGCAAGGAAAGCGAGGAACAGGGGAAGATGCCGATCCGCCGCAATTACGATTAATTTGCTGTCAGTTGGGACGTCAACCCGCACAGCTTTATTTAGCCGGAACGATGAGGGGGGAAGAAGACGACACGACGGGTCGGGAACCAAAGATCCCGCCCGGCTATGGTCTGAGGGAAGGGCTTAAGCAGGGCTCCGCGTACGGCTACCACGTCGGTGCGTGCGAGCATATCCCCGCGGGTTTTTTCCTCAGGATGGGGACCGGTGCGGGATTGTTGTATGTGAAAGAAGGGGTCACTTCGCTGGACGCCGATATCATTCACGCGCATCAGGGGGCTTTTATCTATCGGGAAAGGGGCTCATACAAGAATGGTGAATTGGCGTTCATCCTAACGGCATACCGTCCGTGCCATCGGAAGGCCGGCATCCGCACGGCGATATGGTTTACCGGCGATTCCCCCGATCAAGGCTTCGATGTCGGCTACGGGAAGGGGCCGTTGTCACCATCACTTGGCTTCCCGGAAGCAACCAAGACTTCGCCCGTTCACCCGCAAAAAAAGCCGTCTCCCAAGCGGAAGCCGGCACTTTGCTATTAATCGCAATTGGGGGACAGTCGATTCATGGTTCAGGAACAGTCTGCTTGGTCCCGATATACAGCGTATCTTTCTCGGATAAACCGTACAGGTTTGCTTCCTCGATGCCGTATTTTTCCGCCAAATTAAATAAAACGACATGAAACCCGGCCGCTTCCAATCGGCCAACGAATCCTTTCCGATTATAAATGCGTACATGATCGTCTTGGCCGAAGTGTTCTTTTCTTGCCTGCGGCGAGGTCACCGCCGGGTCCTCTAGAATCTCCTCGAAGTTTAAAGCGATCGGCACTTGCAGAATGCTCCAGCCGTTCGGTTTCAATACGCGGTAGATTTCTCCCATCGCTTTGTGATCTTCGGTAACATGTTCCAGTACATGGCTGCAAATAACAGCATCGAATGTTTCGTCAGCGTAAGGCATAGCCGTTAAGTCCACCCGTTCCATTTCCGAATCCTGAGGCATTAAATCGCCGCATATATAGGAAATGTTCGGATATCCTTTTAACCATTCTCTTAAATTTTTCTCGGGTGCAATGTGCAGTAATTTTTGCGGCCTTACGAGCAAATCCGTTACCCTTTCAATATAGAATTTATACAACCTTTCCCTGTCGAAAGAGGAGCACACGGGACACATGGCGGTCAGCTTGTTCCACATTTCATACTGGCACTTGGGAAAATCGTAAATATCCGGCCACGGGCGAAAACGTACAATTGTATTATTGCAATAAGGACAATAGTAAGGACCCTCGTATTTGAGATAATCAACCAAATGATTTTTCTCCTTTCCTAATTCTTATCAAGCCGTTTTTTGATGACGGCTGGCACCCCCGCAGCCATAGTAAAGTCAGGGATATCGCCTTTGACAAAGGCTCCGCCACCAATCATAGACCAGCAGCCGATGCGGCATTTCTCCCGAACCGAGGAGCCGATGCCGATGTAGGATCCTTCGCCCACGGCCACATTGCCCGCCAGATTCACACCCGGGGCAATGGTGACATAATCGTCAATGACCGTATCATGACTGATGTTGGCGCTTCGATTGATGATCACATGGCATCCGATCCGGATATTATCGGTAAGGATGGCCCCTTCGCAGATCATGCTGCCTTGCCCCACGATAACTCTCCTCGACAAACGGACACGCGGATGGATCAGCGGGTCTGCGATGCGGAATCCCGACCGGATGGTATCGTAAGCGAACCGCTTCTTTAATGCCGGGGCTCCGACCCCGGCACAAACAATCTCGATCTCATGCCGCATCGCTTCGATATCGTCAAGCGTTCCCAATACGGGAACTCCATTCACCAGTTGGCCTTTCATTTCAGGCCGTTCGTCCACGAACCCCAGCACCCGCACTCCCATCTCTTCGCAAAGCCAGTTGACCTCGCGGGCGTGTCCGCCCGATCCCCAGATGATGATCTTTCTCATATGGCATTCCCCTCGGTAATGCTTCCAAGCACCTTCACAATCCGCCCAACGGTGGCCTCATTCATTTCCTCCCAGAGGGGCAGACTGATAATACGGTCTGCAATCCGTTCCGTCACCTGAAGATCGGAATGGGGGTAGCTTTGAAACTGCTTCTGCTGATGGCATGCGGGGGAGAAGTAAGTCCGGGCTTCAATCGAATGGGAGGCTAACCGCCGGATGACTTCCCGGTTGCCGGGAGGGTCCGGGCTCAGCATAGAGAAAAATTGCAGGGGCACCCGGCCTTGCTTCTTTTGGACAGACCATTCCCGCTGCATTAAATCCTGCTGCTGCAGTTCACGGCGATAATAGCCAATGATCGTTTTTCTTCTCTCCTGTACTGCCTGGAACCCTTCAAGAGTGGCCAAGGCGATAGCGGCGGTATATTCCGATATTTTGCTGTTTAAGCCTAACAATACGGATTCCCTGGAGCTGGAGAAGCCGAAGTTGCCGGCCCGGCGGATTCGCTGAATGAGATCCTGGTCCGCGCTATACACCAGTCCGCCTTCTCCGACGCCAAACGTTTTGGTCGCGTGAAAGCTGAACACCACGGCTCCACCGAAGCCTTTGCCGAATTGTGCGGCATCCTCCACAGCGGTCGTTCCAAAGCTGGCAGCCGCATCGATGACGACCGGAATTCCTTCCTGCAGCAGTTTATCGTAGATGGATAAATCGATAGCCGAACCGAAAGTGGCGTAAGGGACGACGACCGCGATCTGCTCGCCCAGCCGCTCGACCGTTTCCGCCACTTGCGCTCTGTTCATTTGCCAATCGTCCGGTTCAATATCCAGGAAATATGGCTCAAGCCCGCACCACTCGGCGGCAAGAGGGGTCGCTGCAAAAGTAAAGCTGGGCATCACCGCATATTTGCCCCGGGGCCGCTTGCTTTGCGAAATCGCCAGCATCAGCCCGAGAGTAGCGTTATGCACCGTCACGGCTGCGCCGATGCCGCCGAACATTTGGGCAATCACGCGCGTTTCAAACAGATGATTTAAGGGTCCGTAATTGGAGTAAATCCGGCTTGCTTCTATTTTTTCAAAATAAGAAAGCAACCGCTCCTTTTTGACTAAATTCGGTCGCAAGAACGGAATTTCATACATGAGGCAACCTCTTCTCACTGGAATCCTTTTTCCAATCAATGTGTATACCTTAGAGTATGAACCCCATGAACGGGGGGAACGGCGAATACCTGGCTCTCAGATTTTCGCGGGCCTCATTCTATCGTATTCAAGATCGTATCGATCCGCTGAATGTCTGCTACAAATTGCGGATACCCCTGCACGCGTACGCGGTAAGCAAGAAGGGCGGTTTTGTACAACTCCTCCGTTTCAAGAAACCCCTCCTCTCTGGAGGCGATCGTGATATCGAGCCATTCGCTGAACGCTTTAAAGCCAAGCGCGCTGTTGTTTTGGCTGGCATGTAATCGAAAATAGCTGAGCGCTTCCGGAAGATAAACCGCTTTTCCTTTGGATAAGAGAGATAACCAGGCAGCCATATCGTTGATCAGCGAGTATTGCTTCCCGCGGTATACCCCGAACGGTTCGGTAAGGTCCGCTTTTTTAAACAATACGGTCGTCGGTTCGCCGATCACATTTAAGCAGCGGGTTAATGCGATGTTCCCCAGCGTTTTTCCATCCATCACTCTTGTCTCTTCGTAGAGTCTGACCGTTGCGGCGATAGGCGCAAGAAAGCTCCCCGATTCATTAATGGTTTGCCGGTAGGACGTGACTAGCGTGATGTTTTCGAATTCGTTAAAAAAGTAAAGCATTTTGGAGATCTTTTCTTTATGAAATACGTCGTCATCCATCAAGTAATTGATATATTCCCCCGAGGCGAGGTCGAAGCATTTGTGCCAGTTTTCAAGAAAAAGGTTTTTCTCGTTTTTATGATATTTAATCTGGGGATAAGACGGCAAATAAGCTGCTTCCAGCATTTGTTGCACTTCGTTATTGGAGCTGTCGTCGCAAATGACGATTTCGATATTCGGGTAGGTTTGTTCAAGTACGCTGTCGATAGCGATTTTTAGCGTATGGGGCCGGTTATAAGCGGGAATAACGACACTGACCAACGGATGTTCCAAGATAACTCCACCTTTCTTAAAAATGAGTTGTGTCCCGCATTGCACGATAGGATTTCTACCTCTCAGACTATGCGGTCTCAAGCGAATTGTGCGTTCATAACAAGGCTTTTGGGTGGACAAATAGGAGAGCAGCGGAATACACTGCGTATGTGAAAGAAAAGAATGGATCGACACTTGGGCTCCAGCTTGTGTTCGACATTTGAGAAAGGGGAATCAACTCTTGTCATCGGACTTTATTCCTTTATTGACGGTTCATCTGTTTTTGACAGACAAGATTTCGAAGGATAAATTGAAAGAACCGATCTTGGGGTTGGAAGAAAACCACATCACCGTGAAAATGTATGGACCTGATGATCCATTAGTCGATGCCGGCCCCCGGAAGCCGCGTGTCTATGTGTCCATAGGAGATGAATGGAAACCTTTCACAACCCTAAGATCGCTGCCTATTCAGGAAAAAAAACGTTGGCTGCACTTCCATTCGCCGGACGAACTCGAATCGCATAAATTGTTTTATTGCTGGATCAGAGCGACGGATCCTCTCCCTGAAAACAAAATCGTTCCTCCTACCCGTTTTTCCTCCGATACGCCTCTGATATCCGTGTTCACGGCCAGCTACAGGTCAAAAGAAAGAATTCAACGTCCTTATCGATCGCTATTAAATCAAACTTACCCGAACTGGGAATGGGTCATTGTGGACGATTCCGGAGATAACGAGGAAACTTACAAGAATGACTTGCTTCCTTTGAAAGACCCTCGCGTACGCAGATATCGCCAGGATTCTCGCAATGGCTATATTGGGGCGCTCAAAAGGTATGCCGCAGGTCTTTGTACAGGTGAAATCTTAGTAGAGGTGGATCATGACGACGACCTGATGCCCGATTGCCTGGAGAAGATCGTTCGGGCTTTTCAGCAAAATCCCGAATGCGGCTTTGTTTACGGGGATTGCACCGAGGTATACGCAGAGAACCTTCATGCGCATTGGTACGGCTGGGATTGCGGTTTTGGATACAGCGTATTTTATCGGGTTTGGCTGCGTGAAATGAACCGCTGGCAAAATGCGCACAAGCATACGACGCTCAACGGCAATACCGTACGCCACTTGGTCGGGTTGCCGAATCATCCCCGAGCATGGTCTCGGGATTGTTATCATCTGGTCGGGGGTCATCGCGATGAGTTGCTGGTGGGCGACGATTACGACATGCTGATTCGGACGTTTCTTTGTTCCAAGTTCGCGGCCGTTCCCGATTTACTCTATATCCAATATCGGAACGAAAGAGGAAACAACACCACTTTTCTAAGAAATAAGCAGATTCAGATCTTGGTCAGAGAACTGGAACGGGTATACCACGATAGAATTCATTCGAGGCTGACCGAGCTGGAGCTGCCGGAGCATCTGCCGTACTGCCGCATATGGGAGACCTCCGTACACGATCCCGCCCGCAAAACGGCTCATGTCATTCATGAAGATACTTCCCGAGTTGCGATATTGTTCCCGATTCCTTACTCTCATCCGGAAACGGAGCATACTCAATTAAGAAAGACCTTCCAAAGGGGGATGGAGTCGGGCTTTAAGAACACCGAGGTTATCGTTGTGGGCCGTATCCCCAAGGAAGTGGAGTTTTTCGCTTCCCAAGCACCTGCGGGGGCGATCCGCTGGTGGCCGATGGAGCCGGACGATTCATTGGAGACTTGTATCCAGTATGCGAAGTATTGTGCATCCTGTAAAGAGAAAGTGGTTGTGATGCCTTAAAAGACCTGGGAGAAAATAAGGAAAGATTTGAAAAAGCATAAAGATGCATTGAATGAGAGTGGCCATAGCATTAGCCAGTTTCGGCTCCGAAACACTTCATCCCATGATCTGAAGTTAACATTGGTCGTGAAGATGGAGCTTCGCTTCTCATAGCGCATATCAATGAGCTGGAAGAATAGTTTGGCATCTTCAGGCTCAATTGGAAGATAGCCTATCTCATCAATAATGAGCAGCTTGTATTTCGTATAATGCTTCAATCTTGCTTCTAGTCGGTTTTCTAACATGGCACGCTTAAGATTCTGGATCAGATCGTGACACTTAATAAAGTAGGTGCTCGTTCGTTTCTTTGCTGCTGCAATCCCAATCGATGTCGCAAGTGTGTCCATGAATGGCATCTGGTTGCGAATACTAAAGTCCACCACTTCATTCAAATGTGCCTGCATCTGCTTCAGTATCAGGTATTCTAAGTTACGAAACTGCCTGCTGGTAGGAGGTTAAATTCATTCAAACGCACCTCCAATCGCTTGAAGATTCTTTTTCGCTAAGTCATCAATGTCGGGATATCTTGGCATAGACTGCCTTAAGTTCTCTCTGTAATGCTCCTCGGTATCATTTAATTTTGCTTCACCAATAGGATGGCGAACCAAAAGTTCCGTGTTATAATAAGCATATAAATGGTTGTCATAAACTTGTATTCCCACCGTTTTATCTTGATACCCAGCAGCTGAGTATTGTCTGGATTGGTAGGAGATCATGTTCGATGCATTGATCTTTACAAGCTTATGACGTATGCGATAGGAACTTCTTATACGCTCCGCTGGTAACGGGTGTAAGGAGTTCTTTTCCTTTTCTAGGGCTAGAACTGGCACTTTTCCCGTTCCTTGATGGACGATTGGTTCACTCGATCACATAGCGTTTGAATGTAGGTTTGAAGCTCCGTTAAGCTTAACTGGCCTTGGTAGGCATGGATCTCATCTAATATTTTCATTTGAGCTTCTACTTTGCCCTTAGTACGAGGTCGCCCTGCGATACAAGGTCTAACTTTAAACCCCAAGTCTGCTGCGTACCCAAAACTTAGCATTCACTTTACCAGCGGTATATTCCGTTCTCGCTTCGTCCATGACGGTCTTCATGTTGTCTGTAAGAATCTCATGAGGCACACCTGGAGCTGTCTCGACGACGGAATATACGAAAGGTAAAATTACGCTTGATCATAGTGATGCATTTGCAGCTCAGTTTGAAGTGTCTTGGGACGAATTTTCATATGATGCAAATGGACAAGAAATCATTACTCATAAGACTTGGGAAGGTAATTGGCAAGATAAAACAGCGCATTTCTCGACAGAGATTCCACTTCCACCTAATGCCAAGAACATAAGAATTTTTGCAAGAGGATGTACAGGTCTTGCTTGGGAATGGTGGAGAACAGTTATTGATGAATATAACGTTCCGTTAACCAGCAATATAAAAGTTTCAATTTGGGGAACAACGTTATACCCGAAATCATCCATTACTAACTAATCATATCTGAACATCTCCTCATTCATTTGGGGAGATGTTTTTTTGCTTTTGCATGTTTTTGCTACTTACTCATTTATGATAATATTTGCACTATTTACATCAAGAGTGAAGAATTATTCGGGGGTTATACAAAAAATATTTGTACTATTTGCATACTATGATAAACTTAATTTCATGATTAGATTCAAGTGATGGTATGGGAATGCCCTTAATCTGGCAATATGGAAGCCAACCGTATAAGGAGTGATAATAATGGCGCGTGTTTTATTTATAAATGGCGGCTCAGAGGGACATATCAATCCTACGATTGGAGTTGTGCAGGAGCTTATTTCACGTGGTGAAGAGGTCGTATACTTTTGTATAGAAGCTTATCGGGAGCGAATGGAAGAAACGGGAGCTATCGTACGAACATTTGATGGTCAAAAATTGATTAAAGCCTTTATATCAGGTGGGCGAAATTATGTACTCGAAAGAATCAACGGTCTGTTGCTTACGGCAGATATCGTCATTCCAAGTGTGCTTGAACAGATCAAGGGAGAACATTTTGATTACATCATTCACGATTCCATGTTTGGTTGTGGACGAATCCTTGCTCACATGCTGAAGCTGCCTGCAATCAATTCCTGCACTTCTTTTGCCCAGACAGAGGCATCATTCGTCAGCATGTTAGAACAGTTTCATACAAGTGTCCCAGCAGAAATCGCTAAGCCTATCAGCGATACCTTTCAAAGCCTGACGGAAAAGGTGAAGGAAAAATATCATGTGGAGATCCATTCTCCTTACGAAGTATTTTGTAATCCGGCGCCACTTACCATCGTGTATACGACAAGGGAATTCCAACCTGATGGAGAAGCCTTCGATCATTCTTATCAATTTGTGGGTCCATCCCTCTCTTCACGGACAAATCAAAAAGACTTCGACCTTACTCCAATCCAAGGGAAAAGCCTCATTTACATTTCACTCGGTACCGTCTTTAACCAAGCGATTGATTTTTATAAGCTGTGTTTTGAAGCATTGGGGGACACGGAGCATACGATCGTCATGTCTATCGGGGATAAAGTCCATATTTCTGATTTAGGGGAGATTCCTCAAAACTTCATCGTGAAAAACTACGTGCCACAAACAGATGTACTACAACACGCTAAATTGTTTATTACACATGGCGGCATGAATAGTGCCCACGAGGGTCTCTATTACGGGGTACCACTCCTTGTAATCCCACAAAGTGCGGATCAGCCGATCATTGCAGAGCAAGTCTCCAAAGTCGGAGCGGGCATTACGTTGCGTATGCAAGGCGTGACTGTGCAGCAGCTGCGTGAAGCCGCAGATCATGTGTTAAGCGACTCCTCTTATAAGAAAGCTGCTGCATGCATGCAGCAATCCTTTCAAGAATCAGGTGGGTATGTACAAGCAGTTGATGAGATTTTAGAATATATTAGCCAACATTAGTCCCCGTAATGCTCATAATTGATTCCCTAGTATACACGAATCAATCATGAGCATTTTTTATTATTTAGTTACGTATCGACCTTTACTTGTAAAAACCGACCTTAAACATGTGATACCATTCATCCAGTTGGTCTTCAGGCATGACCTGCAAATAAGAAAGGATTTCTTTAGCAAACTCAACCGCTGATGTTCCGTTAGCCGTAATGAATCTTTCAGTTGAAACTACTTGCTTTTCAATAAAGTGCTCTGAGCCTTTATAGCCTGATGCATATTCCTCCAAATAGGGGAGTGAATTGCCTGTATGTTCGATATCATCTAAATAGCCGTTATCCGCCAAAAACGTACTCGCGTCACAGATCGCCGCAACCGGAATTCCTTTTGCCACACACAAATCTACTACTTGCTTCACCTCATCATTTTCCCGCTTCATCCATGAAGTTCCGCCTACTAAGATAAGCATATGAAACTGCGCTGGAAGCTCCGCAATTGAATAGTCTGGAATAACCGTGAATCCGCCCATGGATTTGATCGGACTGTTCTGAACGGCCAACGTTTTCACGCTGAATTCTGTGTCTGGTTTATTCAGTTCTGCGCAAATATATGAGCTTTCCCAGTCTGCATAACAATCGGAAATGAACACAAGTACTTCTTTTTTCATACTCTCAGCTCCCTTTTTTTATGATCATTGTACAGGGGAATAGATGACAGCTATATGTCATCTTTATAGAAGTCATACATGTTTTCAAGTTTATTCTTTACAATTTGACGAAGGGAAGCGGGTTCTAAGGCACGAACCTTCCCTTGAAGGCTAAGTACCAAATCTGCGACCCCATCCATATTCGACGTATAAAAGCGAATCAAGCTTGTATTCCTCTCACGGTCATCACTAGGCTGTAAATAGGTTGATCCGATTTTGTCCACGACCGCATACATATCCTTATTGTTGCACTCTAATATGACTTCAATTGGGGATACCGACGAAGATTCCGAGGCCGCAGACATCATGTTTATGATATCGAAATTGATTTCATGATTCGGTCTATAGATAAATGTGCTGTCCAACACCTCAAAAGATAAGATCCGAGATAACTTAAATAAGCGAAAATCATGTTTCTCCAAACAAAAACCGTAAAGATACCAATAGCTCTGCTTGAAAACAAGTTTATGAGGCTCGACCACTCTCTTGGATTGAGCACGCTTCGTTATATAGTCCATTTCAACACATTGTCTATTTGCGATTGCGGTATGTAATTGTTTGACCTTTTTTTGCATTTCACTTTCTTCAAACCATGAGGATAGATCAATGATGATATCACTTTCAGCAAGAATTAAACTTTCATCTTTAGGCAATAGTTTGTTGATTAAATACTGAATTGAACCTTCACTTTCAATGCTTCTCAGTCCATGCAACCCGACATACAGGTTCTTCATATCCGCTTCTGACAAAATACTTCGATTGACCTTATACCCCTCTGCAACGGATATTCCGCCTCCGACACCAGGAAACGAAACAATCGGGATACCGGCCATGTTTAATGTATCTAAATCTCGGAATATCGTGCGTTTCGTTACTTCAAATTTATCCGCCAGCTCTTGAATCGTAACGCGTTCTTTATTCGTGAGTACTCCAATAATGCTTATCAACCTGTCAATCTTCACAACATCACCCTCTACAAGTCATTTCGGTATTTTGTGATGTATTATATCAAATCCCAAGATTGCTTGATATGCGTAGAGTTCATGGACATGGACACTACATGGAAAGGGGGCTAAAGAAAATAGAAATAGACTGATTCGTCGGAACTTCAAGCAATATCATTTTCATTTCTAATACAACAAGAATCACATTGCTCAAATTACAAAAACCTGTACTTTTTTATCCATGTAGATAAGAAAGTACAGGTTTTTGTATATTATCTAACCGGTCAATCGTTTTTAAAGGAACTGGATAAACCTCCGAAAGTTTCTCATTCCAGCGCAAACGACGGCTAGTGCTAGCGCATCACCATGTCGGCAATAGGATAATCCGGCTGCGTGCTTAATACTTGAATATTTCGACGCAGGCGGTTATAGCGCAGCGAGAAGTAATCCAGGTAATCATCTCCCGTATAATGGCGCGGCAGAGCCCATACCGTCCATAACAAATCCTGGGCCATCATATAACATTTGACCTTCATCAGATCATCCTGCGTAAACGTATTGCCGTAATAGGCTTCAAACAGTTGGTCAATCGCCTCTGCTGTCAAATGCGATTCGATGATATACGCGGCAATATCAAAGGCCGGATCGTTCATTCCGGAATATTCCCAATCTATCAAATAGACGCTGCCATTCCCATCTACGAGGAAATTCTCCGGAACCGTATCATTATGGCAAGGTACGGAAATGACATGTTTGACATGGTCTTGCATGAAACGAAGCAATTGTTCTTTCAAGGAGGCGTAGTCAAAAAACAATTCTCCGTTGAGCTGCGTGACAATCGTTTCATATTTGGCAAGCTCACTGAGCCAATCAAACATGTTAGGGAAGTGCTTGGGACTACCGTGAATCTTCTTCAGTAAAGAAGAAACAGACTGCAAGCTTTGCAAAGCCAAGGGGCCTGCAGCGGCTAGCGTTTTGCTATCGGGTATATACTTGCTGATCTTAATGCCGCTTTCCTCATCGAAATATATACATTCCGAATTCACGCCAAACTCCGAGGCGATGCCGTTGTTCACACGCTCTATCCTGCGGTCGATCATTTGATCCGTCAGGTTACCGGGCTTGCGAATCACATACTCCGTTCCGTGGATATTCATAATGTAGTTATAATTGGTCAACCCGCCCGCAAAACGAGATTTGTCAAAAACAATACGATCATCTTCAAAAAAAAGACGTAGTTTTTGCTGCACCAGGTCTTCCATATTCATTTGTTTGGATAAAAAGTCGGTTAGAGGTTTCATGATGGCCTTTTCTCGGCATTCCATATGCATGCGTTAACATGGCACACATTTGCCGCACAGATTTTGCCACAATTATAACAAGATAGGAGGAAAAATTCAATGAAATGAACGAGCTTGAGGACGTTCTGGTACTTGTGGTGCAAGAAAGACGTTTTTGTACCAGATTGTTGGTGAAGGGGGCATTAGAATCCTAAAATCAGCTACCGAATCCTCCATAATAACGGGGCGAACCTATGTTAACCTGCTAGTAAGAGTTAAATATCTAATATTACAGCGGATTCACAAATAAAAATTACCCAGGTGAGGTGAGGTTCGAATGGAATACCGGGGAGAAGAAGCTCTCGGGCTTGTGGAAACATTGGGCATGGTTCCTGCCATCCAAGCGGCGGACGCTATGCTAAAAGCAGCAGATGTTGTTCTGGTATCCTACGAGAATGTTGGTTCCACGCTCGTAACAATCATGGTAAAAGGTGATGTCGCGGCGGTTCGTTCGGCAGTAGAGGCTGGCGCTGAAGCGGCAGCGAAGATTGGCAAAGTCACTGCCTATAATGTGATGCCGCGTCCACTCCGTTCTATTGCAGGAATCGTGAAAGCGCATGCAATTCACGCATAATTGCCGGGGAGGGAGAGAGGTTCATGAGCAAGCATGATGCACTGGGTTTCATTGAAACCTTTGGGATTGTATTCATCATGGAAGCGGCGGATGCCATGTGCAAAGCGGCCGATGTAGATTTGATCGGTTACGAAAACGTGGCATCCGGTTATATATCTGTCCTTGTTCGCGGAGATGTAGGGGCTGTAAGGGCTGCAGTAGATGCTGGCGTCGCCGCTGTACAGGCGATGGGGACTGAGGTGTACAGTTCAAACGTTATTCCTAACCCACACCCAGACATTGAAAAGATCATTGCCCGCTATGCCCTTCCTTCTTAGGGGCAGGTTATCGACAGAAATTCAAGGGAGGTGCCCGTGATAAACGACATCTTTGTTATGAAATCGAAGGTATATTCAGGCGAACAGTCACTGAAGAAACTGGCGAAAATTCAAGGCACGAAAGCCTGCATCGTATCCGATCAGATGATGGAGAAGCTGGGATATCTCGGCCAGGTGGTTGATCTGCTACAAAGCGGTGGAATCTCCACTGCAGTGTATACCGGTGTGAAGCCCGATCCGAGTGTGAGTATTGTGGCAGAAGCGCTTCAAGTGTATTGGGAGAGCGGCGCTGATGTGTTACTGGCGCTGGGCGGCGGCTCCGTCATTGATACAGCGAAGGGCGTTCTGTACTTCGCCCGGCAATATGCTCAGGAGAAAGACGAGCCTTTTATCAAACCATCGTTTGTCGCCATTCCATCCACTAGCGGCACCGGATCGGAAGTGACCGACTTTTCGGTGATTACGGTGGACGGAGACAAAATGGTTATCGTGGACGATTTTATCGCACCAGACATAGCGATTCTCGACTCCACCCTTACCAAGCAATTGCCAAACAAAATAGTGGTGGACACCGGAATGGACGTTCTTACCCATGCGCTGGAGGCTTATGTCTCTACCAAAGCGACCGACTTTACCGATGCGTTAGCCGAAAAAGCCGTCCAATTGGTATTTGCTCATCTGGAAACGCTTTACCATGATCCGGCAGATGAAGAGGCGCGGGATCGGGTGCAGAATGCGTCCTGTATGGCGGGAATGGCATTTACTAACGCTGGTCTTGGTATCATTCACAGTATGTCCCACGCCTTTGGCGGAACGTTTCACATTGCTCACGGACGTGTAAATTCAGTGCTTCTAGAAGCGGCAATGGAGTATAACGCCAACTTGGGCGGAAAAGCCATAGACAGGGTTTGTGAACGCTATGCTAGGCTTGCTTCACTGCTGCACTTGCCGGCCCGAACCGCCCGTGAAGGAACCGCAAGTTTGATCCAGGCAATTGGAAAGTTGAAACGATCCATCGGTATCGAAAACGGAATCCGTGAGCTTGGCGTTGACCAGGACGTTTTTGATGAGGCGTTGTCACGCATGGCGCGGACCGCGATGGCTGACCGCTGTACGCCAACCAATCCTCGTCAGCCAACGGAAGAAGAGTTGGAGCGCATTTACCGTAAAAGCTTTTAAATATATTAATCCTACAAGATTGCGAGGGAAAAATGTTGGATATTCATGAGTTTTCAAGCAAATTTGCCAAAGCAACGAAGGCCATGGCTCCCCAAGAACGAGAAGCCATCATGAAGCTGTTCCAGGGAATTTCAAAAGAGCTTTCGGATAAGGGAGCTCAGCCGCAGGTCGAACAAAGCCTCGGCCAGCTTCGTAAGGAAGAATGCGCATACCCGGAAGGAATGACTGAGCGTTTGCGCGCTTTGAAAGAACATTATTTAACTGCTACGCCTAGCATTACGACTTATCGTGCCAGAGCCTTTACCCAGGTGTACAAGGAAAATCCAGGTCTGCCAGCGATTATGCTGCGTGCCAAGGCTTTCCGTAGAGCGTGTGAAGAGGCTCCGCTGCTCATCCAGGACAACGAGTTGATCGTTGGTCATCCTTGCGGTGCTCCGCGCGCAGGCGCTTTCTCGCCTGACATTGCTTGGCGCTGGACCCGGGATGAGCTCGACACCATTCACAACCGTCCTCAGGATCCGTTCTACATCTCCGAGGAAGACAAACGGATCATGCAAGAGGAACTGTTCCCGTTCTGGGAAGGCAAATCGGTGGATGAAATATGTGAACAGCAATACCGGGATGCTGGTCTTTGGGAGTTTTCCGGCGAAGCATTCGTCAGCGATCTTTCCTATCATCAGATCAACGGCGGTGGAGACTCCAACCCAGGCTACGATGTCATTCTAATGAAGAAAGGGATGCTGGATATCCAGCGGGAAGCCAAGGAGCATCTTGCGAAGCTGTCCATGCAAAACCCGGAAGACATCGACAAAATTTATTACTATAAATCCGTGCTGGACACGACCGAAGGCGTAATGGCGTATGCCAAACGGATGTCTGAATACGCATACCAGCTGGCTGCTAAAGAAACAAATCCGAAGCGCAAGGCGGAGTTGCAAAAAATCGGCGAGGTCAACGCTCGCGTACCGGCTCATGCGCCGACTACATTCCATGAGGCAATGCAATCGGTCTGGACCGTAGAATCTCTGCTCGTGGTGGAAGAAAATCAGACAGGCATGTCTGTCGGCCGTGTGGATCAATATATGTATCCTTTCTATGAGGCGGACAGAAAAGCCGGCCGTCTGACAGAGTTTGAAGCATTCGAGATTGCAGGCTGTTTCCTAATCAAATGCTCGGAAATGATGTGGGTTTCCAGCGCGGGCGGCTCCAAGTTCTTTGCCGGCTACCAGCCGTTCGTCAATATGTGTGTCGGCGGGCAAAAACGAGAGGGCGGCGACGCCACCAACGACTTGACTTATCTGCTCATGGATGCAGTACGTCATGTCGGCGTTTATCAGCCTTCGCTCGCTTGCCGTATCCACAATAGTTCTCCTCAGAAATACTTGAAGAAGATTGTGGATGTCGTCCGTGCGGGATTGGGCTTCCCGGCCTGCCATTTCGACGATTCCCACATCAAGATGATGCTGATGAAGGGCTGCAGTATCGAAGATGCCCGCGATTACTGTCTGATGGGCTGTGTAGAGCCGCAAAAATCCGGACGCTTGTATCAGTGGACCTCCACCGGATACACCCAGTGGCCGATTGCCATTGAGTTCGTCCTTAACCGTGGCAAAATGCTCTGGCACGGAAGCAATCCAGGATTGGACATGGGCGATTTGAGCAACTTCAAGACCTATGAGGAATTTGAAGCGGCGGTTAAGAAGCAGGTAAAATACATCACCGAGCTTTCCGCAGTGGGTACGGTAATCAGCCAGCGTGTTCACCGCGATTATGCACCGAAGCCGCTTATGTCCATCATGTATGAAGGCACGATGGAGAGTGGTCGCGACGTTGCTGCCGGTGGCGCCATGTATAACTGGGGACCTGGCTTGATCTGGTCCGGTCTGGCAACTTACGCCGATTCGATGGCTGCTATCAAGAAGCTGGTTTACGATGACAAAAAATATTCGCTCGAGCAAATCCGTGACGCGTTGCTCGCCGATTTCGATGGTTATGAGCAGATTCACAGGGATTGTCTGGACGCGCCAAAATTCGGAAACGACGACGATTATGCCGATCGCATCGCGTCCGATATCACGGGATGGACTGAGAACTATCACCGCAAATTTAAAACGCTGTACTCTACCTTCAGCCATGGCACGCTTTCGATTTCGAACAATACGCCTTTCGGCGAGATGACCGGTGCTACCGCCAATGGGCGCAAAGCTTGGCTGCCGCTGTCCGACGGTATCAGCCCTACCCAGGGCCATGACAAGAAGGGGCCGACGGCTATCATCAAATCGGTGAGCAAGATAGATGTCGAGGCCATGAATATTGGTATGGTGCATAACTTCAAGCTTTTGCGCGGTTTGCTGGAAACACCTGAAGGAGAGAACGGACTGATTAACCTGTTGCGGACGGCCTCCATTCTCGGAAACGGCCAAATGCAGTTCAGTTATGTGGATAATGAAACGCTGATTAAAGCGCAGCAAAATCCTGATCAATACCGTGATTTGATCATTAGGGTCGCTGGCTATAGCGCATACTTTGTGGAATTGTGTAAAGAAGTGCAGGATGAGATCATCAGCAGAACGATGATTGAGCATTTCTAAAATAGCCCCGTGCCTCTTCTCCGGCGCTGTACGTCGGGGAAGAGACATTCTGGCATTTAGATATGCGGAAAGGGAGGAGCCACAGCTATGGATTCAGGTATGCCGGAAAGGCAGGCACGTATTTTCAACATTCAAAAATATTCCATATACGACGGCCCCGGTATCCGGACGCTTGTTTTCTTCAAGGGATGTCCCCTGCGCTGTCAGTGGTGTGCGAACCCGGAGGGTCTGGAAAAGAAATATCAGGTGATGTACCAACGGGATTTGTGCAACGATTGCGGCGCATGTGTTGCGGCGTGTCCCCGGGGAATCCACCGTGTGGACACTTCCGGCTCGCAGGAGCCGTCCAAGCCGCAGCATGTGGTTGATCGGAAGATTGATTGCATGGGCTGCCGGGAATGTGAGAAGGTTTGTCCCGCGCGGGCGCTCTCAATCGGCGGGATGAATATGACAGTATCGGAAATTGTGGAAATTGTAGAGCAGGATATGCTGTTCTACACGACGTCCGGCGGCGGCGTCACGTTGGGCGGCGGCGAAGTATGTGCGCAGTCTGAATTTGCGGTCAATTTGCTCAAGGAATGCAAGCGCGCCGGAATCCATACGGCCATTGAAACCTCTGGGCATACCAAACCGGAAGCGATTTTGGCCATGGCCGAATATACCGATCTGATATTGTACGATCTGAAACATATGGATTCGGATCGCCATTATCAACTGACGGGTGTACGCAACGAGCGCATTCTCGAAAATTTGCGGGAACTGATTACCCGCAAACATAACGTAGAGGTGCGGATGCCGCTAATGAATGGACTCAATGATGATGCGGACACCATCCGAAAAACGGTGGAGTTTCTGCTTCCCTATAAGGATTACCGGAATTTTCAAGGCATCGATTTGCTCCCTTATCACAAGCTGGGGATTAACAAATACAGGCAATTGGATATGGTTTACACCGTTGAACGTGATTTAAGCCTTAATGAAGCGGATTTGGAGCGTATTGAGCGTCAGATCAGCCAATACGATTTCCCGGTACGGGTTATCAAACATTAAGAGCATGCTTTCGAAGCCAGTTTTGTTCGGTAAAGCCAGCGCTTTACAAACTCGCAAACTTTTAGGAGGAGGACGTTTATGCAGCAGCCTGCTGGGCCGGATCTCGGGCGGATTATTCAGGAGTCGGTGCCGGGCAAACAAGTGACGCTGGCCCATATCATTGCTTCACCCATGCCTGACATGTATGAAAGACTGGGCATCGATGAAGCGGGGGCTATTGGCATATTAACACTGTCGCCCAGCGAAACTTCCATTATTGCCGCCGATATCGCGACCAAGGTGGCAGATGTGGAAATCGGCTTTCTGGATCGCTTTGCTGGTTCGGTGCTTCTCACCGGAGATATAGCCAGTGTGGAAACGGCGCTGCGGGCCATCATTGAGACGTTGGGCGATAGTCTGGGTTTTGCGACGGCGGAAATAACACGGACATGAAAAAACGTATATTGCTGATCGGCCCTACAGGCTGCGGAAAAACGACGCTGGCCCATGCGCTTGACGGTACGGATCGCCCGTTGCGGCGGACGCAGGATGTTATCTACGGGCCGCAGACGATCGATACACCGGGCGCGTATGTCGAGAATACCTGGATGTACAGCCATTTGATTGCAACGGCGCAGAACGCAAGCCATATTTTGATATTGGTGGATCAGTCCCGGCATCTGGAAATCTACTCGCCAGGCTTTGCGTCTTCTTTCACAAAACCGGTTATCGGGGTAATAACGAAAACCGATCCTGCGCTGGAAAATGAGAATTACTGTGTACAAGTTTTAAAACGTACCGGAATAACCGAACCCTTTTTCCGCATTAGTCTTCCCGTGGGAAGGGGAATCGGGGAATTGAAACGTTATTTGTTCGGGTAATAAGAGTGGAGTTGATACCATGAAATTTATTACCGAAATGGAATTGCGCAATGTGTACAGGATAGAGCCTTTTACATCATACATGGTGGAGCATGGAAGCCGATTGACGCCGGAGGCGCGCCAGTTTTTGACGGATCGCCAGATCACCGTGTCCTATGGTACGCAAGAGCAAAATCAAGAACAAAAGCAAGCGCCACTCCCGAATCCGGAGCAACAGGCGAAAAAGCAGGATTGGCAGCGTGGGAAGCTGCGCTGTCAGATGCAATCCGTCTCAGCCCTGTTCTTGTTAACCGGGCAGGAGCTGCTGGAGTGGGATGTGCTGCTGGCCCAGAAGGTGCTAGAGCTGTCAAGGCTGTTTTCGGCCCTCCAGAAAGGGGAAAGAGGCGGCACATCCACTGCCGACTTATCTTTTCAGGGTTGCACCGGCATAACTGCCGATGTTCTTTTTGAGGATGCGGGAGATTGCTTTGAGGTAACCGAGTTTCACATTCAATTGGAAAAAGGCAGAGAAATTGCGTTGCTCCACCGTCTGCGCAGCGCTTTGCGGGAGCTTGGGTTTGCGGTGTTGGAAGCCGCAGAAGGTAGTCCCCAAGAAAGGTCGGAGGAATCTGTTATTCCTGGAATCAACTATATGATTAACGCATTGAGCTCGTTTATTTGCAGAACTACAGGAGGTGGAACATGCCAGAGACAAAACCCTTTGCATACTGCGATCAACTCGTAAAGCAATTTGAAGCGGTCATCCAGAAACCGATTCCAGGACGGTCTTCGTTCTACTATACCGGTGTGGATCTGGGAACGGCCTGTGTGGTGCTTACCGTGTTGGATGATTCTCGGAAGCCGGTGGCGGGAGCTTACCGCTACGCCGATGTGGTCCGTGACGGAATGGTGGTGGACTACCTAGGAGCGATTCAGATCGTGAGGGAGCTTAAAGCACAGTTGGAGCAGCAATTGGGTGCAGAACTTGAATATGCGGCTTCGGCGATTCCTCCGGGAACCGATTTACTGGATGCTGGCGCCATCAAGCATGTAATCCAGGGTGCGGGTTTTGAAGTTACGGCTTTACTGGATGAACCTACGGCGGCTAATGCCGTGCTGCAAATATCCGACGGAGCCATTGTAGACATTGGCGGCGGAACGACAGGCATTTCGATTCTGAAGGATGGCAAGGTTGTCTATGTCGCCGATGAAGCAACGGGAGGCACCCACTTTTCTTTGGTGATTGCCGGTGCTTACCAGATGAGCTTTTCCGAAGCAGACTGCTTCAAGCGCGACCCTGCCCATCACCAAGTATTGCTGCCGCTGCTCCGGCCGGTTATTGATAAGGTTTCCTCTATCATCAACCGCCATGTGGTGGGCCATGAGGTCAATGAATTGTACTTGGTAGGCGGAACCTGCTGCTTATCCGGTATGGAGACGATTATTGAGCAGAAGACCGGCATTGCTACCTATAAGCCTAGCAACCCTCTGTTTGTCACGCCGCTGGGCATTGCTCTGAATTGTACGCGGGAGGCGATGTGAGTGGAATTTCGGATTATCAAATCTCCTTCCAAAGGGACGCTGGACATTTTGCTTCGTCGCAGAGGAGCGCCCAGTAGTCGGGAAGTTCCCCCATGCGACGCGGTCGGTCTGGTGCAGGGAAGGCTGATTGACATGGTATGGGCCGCTGATGTAGCTGAAAAAGTGGTGGGCGTGACAGTGGAGGATATTCGCGGCAGCTGCCCGCAGAACATGATTCTTCTCGCTATTTTTGGTGACACGGCTTCCGTAGAGGACGCCATCGCCGAGATTAAGCAGAGGAGCGGAAAAGCGGGGAGGAAGGAATGCAATGATTGCGGCTGAATTGATTCACAATATCTGGTCTACCCGTAAAGCCGATTCCCTTGTGGGAATGAAACTGATGCTGGCCGAGGTGATTGGTGGAAGCGACGACGGGCGCCGCTTGATTGTAGTCGATACAATCGGCGCTGGCATAGGCGATCGAGTGATTGTCTGCACCGGCTCTTCGGCTCGTAAAATGCTGCATACAGACAATGTTCCTGTGGATGCCGTCGTCGTCGGCATCATCGACGCGGACTGCATGTTCGAATAAATATTCGCACAGAAATCGAATGCAGCGAGAAGGGGCGAGAACTGTGAAAAAACTGATATGCGCTGCGGATGTGGAAGAATGGGTGGCTTCCGGACAGAAGCGGTGCTGCATTGACCGAAACACGATTGTGACACCAGCAGCCCATGATAAGGCAAGGGAGCTGGGGCTGGAGTTTACCGATAAGCCATGTGGGACTTTGAATTCCGAGGCCGCAGGCTGCGAAACTCAGGATGATCTCGACATGAATGCCATTTTCAAATTTTTCAAGATTCTATCGGAAAAAGGAATGGTTGAAAAGCTGTTGGGGACGACTCTTGAGCCACCTTATCAGGCGGAGACGGATCCGACTGGCTTGAAACTTGTGCGGGGCCGGACGGTAAAAATGGAAGCTTACGAAACGGGAACATCTGGTGCCAAGGTATATCGTCATGAGGTAATCGGGAAGCCGGATTGTTCCATGAGCGCAGGGTTTCTGACTGTCGATCACGATAGCTTCGCGCAAGAGACGGCCCACGAAGAAACTTACATCGTATTGGAAGGCAAGCTCGATGTCACTTTGAACGAGAGAACCTTCACCGCCCATGAGGGAGATGTACTCTTCATCCCCAAAGGGGTGAAAGCGACCAAGGGATCGTCGGACTGCGCGAGGATGTTTTATATGACTTATCCGGCGGGCGAGCCTGATCGGAAGCTGCAGTAACAGGAGGTGATAGCATGCAGGCGCTTGGATTAATTGAAACGCGGGGACTTCTTCCAGCGATTGAATGTCTGGACATCATGCTCAAATCAGCTCAGGTAGAACTGATAGAAAAGTGCAATGTGGGCGGGGGGCTAGTGACGATCGCAATAACCGGCGATGTCGGCGCTGTTCAAGCATCCGTGGAAGCAGGTGCCTCCGCCGCGCAACAATTGGGCAGTGATGTGCTGGTCAGCCGACATGTCATTCCAAGACCTCACAACGACATTGCGAGCATCATCGGCCGGCGTAACGTTTCGAACATTGCCAAGGAGAAGGACGAGCAGGCGCTGCCGGTGCAGCATACTCAGGCAGCGGAACAGTGTCCAGAGCAGCAGCCCGAGCAAACGCCGGAGCAGACTCCGGAACCGGATGCAGTGTCTGATGCTCTACTGGACGCGGCACCCGATGTTCCACTGGACGAAACTCCTAAAGTTTCACTGGAAGCGACGCCCGATGTCTCAATCAATAGCGGTGATGAAGAAGACTTCCCTGTATTGGCGGCCGATCCCGCTCAGGATCTTGCGTCTAAAGACGCCAGTCCGGAAACGGACAAGGAAGATCCGGCTGATGGAGAGCAGGCCGTGCTGGACAGTCCATTCAAATACCAGATTGACGTGCTGGTAAAGGAAGCAGGGCTTGACAAAGCAATGGAGCAACTGGAAACGATGACAGCTGTGAAGCTGCGCCGACTGGCCAAAGAGTGCGGTCCTGCGTATGGGATGAGCATGACGACCATTTCCAGGGCAAACAAGGTGAAACTGCTCAAGCGGTTCCGCCATTATTATCAACAGTAAGCAGTATTCGAGAGGAGGATATTTCACTTGGAAAACTATGATTATGACTTGCAATCGATTCAGGAAACCCGGGACTTGGCCCGTGCAGGCAAAGCGGCCACTGATATCCTTGCCGGGTACGATGCTGAACAGATTGACAGAATTGTACAAAACATGGTGCGAACAGCGGAAGTCAACGCCGCCGAACTGGCTGCGCTGGCAGTGGAAGAAACCGGATTTGGCAAGATTGAGGATAAAATCTTCAAAAACCGTCTGGCTTCCACGGAGCTGTATGAATCCATTCGGGATACGAAAACGATTGGGGTGATCCGCGAGGACAAGGCGAATCAATTAATAGAGATTGCCGAGCCTGTCGGACTGCTCATGGGTATTATTCCATCAACCAATCCGACATCCACAACGATTTTCAAATCTATCATTGCGATAAAGGCTCGTAATGGAATCATCTTTTCGCCACATCCTTCGGCAAAGAAATCTATCATGCGGGCCGCGGAATTGATGCACGCCGCCGCTGTCGAGGCAGGGGCTCCCGAAGGAATCATTGGCTGCGTTACCAAGCCTTCTATGCCGGCGACGCAGGAACTGATGAAGTGCGATGAAATCGCCATGATTATCGCCACAGGCGGCTCGGCGATGGTGAAATCCGCCTATAGCGCGGGTAAGCCGGCGCTGGGGGTGGGACCGGGTAATGTACCGGCCTATATTGAGCGCACCGCTGATATTTCAAAGGCGGTAGCTAATATCATTGCCAGCAAAACCTTCGATTACGGTACAATCTGCGCATCCGAACAGGCTATTATCGTGGAGGAGTGCATCCGTCCTCAGGTGATCGCAGAGTTTGAGCGTCAGGGCGGTTACTTTATGAATCAGGAGGAGACTGCCAAAGTCGCGTCCAAGCTGTTTGTAAAAGGCCATGCCATGAATTCAAGACTGGTGGGACGTTCACCTCAGATTATCGCAGAAGCGGCCGGTATTCAAATTCCAGCAGGGGTCAAGGTGCTGTTAGGCGAACAGCAGAGCGTGGGAGAGAAATTCCCGCTGTCCTATGAAAAGCTTACTACCGTATTGGCGTTTTACACCGTACAGGACTGGCGTGAGGCTTGTGATCTAAGTGTCCAGCTGCTGCGTAATGGAGGAATAGGCCATAGCTTCTCCATCCATACACAGAATCACGATATGGTCATGGAATTTGCGCAAAAACCTGTATTCCGCATTTTGGTAAATACAGGATCCACTCAGGGCGGCGTAGGTGCAAGCACCGGGCTTGCTCCAGCCTTCACTTTGGGATGTGGAACCTGGGGCGGCAGCGCCACTTCAGATAATGTGGGACCACAGCACTTGATTAATATCAAGCGCGTGGCTTATGGCATTAAGGACTGTACAGCACAAAGCCCTTATTCTGCTCCCTCTCCGCAACAGCCGAAGCAACAGGAGGATGCAATGCTGTTGAATCTGGTCGATGAGCTGATGTCTATTTTGCAGAAAAGCGGTGACAGCTAATGGGGAACTATGACCAAGTACTTTCCTTGTTAATGGAGGTTGTATCCAGTGCTGGCAAGGCGGAAAAGGAGCCGCGCTCCATCCCTTTAGGGATTTCAAACCGCCATGTGCATCTTTCCCAGACTGATGTGGAGACGCTCTTCGGAGCCGGATATACGCTATCCAAAATGCGTGATTTGTCTCAACCCGGACAGTATGCATGTAATGAGACCGTTACGGTCTGCGGTCCCAAAGGGGCCATCGAAAAAGTGCGAGTTCTCGGCCCAGTGCGGAAACAGACCCAGGTAGAAATTATGCGTGGAGACTGTTTTAAGTTGGGTGCGAAAGCTCCAGTGCGCTTGTCCGGGGAGCTTGAAGGCACACCGGGCGTTACCTTGGTCGGGCCCAAGGGAAGCGTATATATTACTTGCGGCTTGATGGTTGCTCAGCGCCACATTCATATGACGCCTGATGATGCCCTTTTCTTTGGCGTAACCGACGGAGAAATGGTCAGCCTTCAATTTGATGGTCTCCGGGGTGGAGGGTACAATCAGGTCGCAATCAGAGTTAGCAGTGACGCCGCTCTCGACTGTCATATCGACGTCGAAGAAGCCAACGCGATGGATCTGACATCGTCGTCTGTTGTCAAAATCATAAAAAATCGCTAGGAGGAAATGAACATGAGATCAGAAGCTCTTGGTTTGGTTGAAACAAAAGGTTTGGTAGGTTCTATCGAAGCAGCGGACGCTATGGTCAAAGCAGCAAATGTCACCCTGATTGGCAAAGAGATGGTAGGTGGAGGCCTTGTTACCGTAATGGTACGGGGCGATGTAGGTGCTGTGAAGGCAGCAACAGATGCTGGCGCCGCGGCCGCGAAGAATGTAGGGGAACTCGTGTCAGTGCATGTAATTCCTCGTCCCCACAGTGAAGTGGAGAACATCCTTCCGTCTACTAAGGCATAATTCAAAAAATTATTAAAACAAGCTTATGCTTCCGAAGCAAGTTTTGTTCGGTGAGCTAGCGCTTTATTCTCACAAAACTTTTAGGAGGAATATAACATGAAATCGGAAGCATTGGGGTTAATTGAAACAAAAGGTCTGGTAGGCTCTATCGAAGCAGCGGACGCTATGGTCAAAGCGGCAAATGTCACCTTGATCGGTAAAGAGATGGTAGGCGGAGGACTTGTTACGGTAATGGTACGAGGCGATGTAGGAGCAGTGAAAGCGGCAACGGACGCTGGTGCCGCAGCCGCACAGCGTGTAGGGGAACTGATATCCGTACATGTGATTCCTCGTCCTCACAGTGAAGTGGAAACCATTCTTCCCGCTGCGAAGCAATAATTTATATCATGTTCTGCAAAAGGCCAAAACTCGGTAAACCGGGTTTTGGCCTTTTATTTTTGTCTGAAAAAATCTGCATGTCGAAAGCTTGTCGAAGTGGTGTATTTCTATAATTAAGGCTTTGAGGAAGGGGATGTACTATTTTCAAACAGGTTGAAAATTGCTATAATAGAGATGATATATTGTGAAAAATTTAGCATGTAACATCTATTTTCCCGTTCATTTTCGGTGAAAGGGTGCAACGAGATTATGCTGAAAACCGATAGTCCGATCGCAAGCAAAGTATACGCACGATACAGCGGCATCCTGTCCCTTTCCAAGTTCTCGCTGCTGCTGCACGATAACAATGGAGACGTGTTGCTGGAGTTCAATCCGTCCCCTGATTTCTGCAGGCATATTTGTTGGGAGAATCCTACGCGGCCTTGCGCGGATTATTTGAAGCGCTTTAATACCGGCGAACAGGGGCGATTTGTTTGCTGTTACGGCTTGGAAAATATTTTGCTGCCCATTATGATCAAAGATGAGGTTGTTGGCTTCATATCGGGGATGCAAGCGTATTCCCAGGAGAGGGAATTTCATAAGTATCTGATTAATACGGCGGAATTGGCCGAAATAAAGGGGCTGGATTTGGAGGTTGTCGCGAAGGCGATATCGGCTTTTCCGACCATTGACAAGGATAAAGCAGATATTCATGAGCAGCTTTGCCATCATATCGCAAGGAATATTGCGCTCGACATCGCCGAAAGCGCGCAGGACAACACAGGGATTATCAATCGTCTGTCTGCGGAAAAGGAAATACTGGAGAAGAAAGTGATTGACTTAGAAGCAAAAAATATGTCTCTCGTCATCAATCCACATTTTCTGTTCAATACTTTGAATTCGATTGCCCGCATCGCCTATTTCGAACACTCCCATACGACGGAGGAATTGATCTATTGCCTGTCCGACCTGCTGCGATACAACGTGAAGCAGGATGATCAGCTTCATACCATCGCATCCGAAATGGATAACATTGAGAAGTATTTGTATATACAAAAGGCGCGTTTTAAGAACCGTCTGCAGTATGAAATCATTGTTCCTAATGAATTAAAGGCTTATCGCATTCCGAATATGGTGATTCAGCCTATTGTGGAAAATGCAGTAATTCATGGAATTACTCCTAAGCGGGATGGAGGAACCGTTCGTCTGATTGCCGAAAAGTACAGAAATGATATCACCATTTCTGTTATAGACAACGGTAACGGGTTCTCGCCGGAGGTACTAAAGCTCATTCATCAGCCGGACAGCAAGATCGGCGTGGGCTTCCGGAGTACCGATAGCCGTTTGAAGCGTTATTTCGGAGAAGAGTATGGGTTATCGATCGTGAAATCTGATTACAGCGGGAGCACTATTAACATCCGCATCCCCACCCAACCAATTGCGAGGTGATGCAATGAGCGTAGTAATGTTTGTTGAAGATGAACCGATAGAACAGGAATTTCTTCAATCCATCGCGCAGGAAATTCTGGGTGCTGAAGATAAGCTTCTTATTTGCGATACCGGTATGCAAGCGATTAAGCTCGCCAAGCAATATCGGCCGGATATTATTTTTATGGATATTATGCTGCCTGAAATGGATGGAATATCCTCGTTGCAGGAAATTCGCCGCTTTCTCCCTAACGCCTGCGTGACGATTTTGTCGGCCAGCTCGGATTTCTCCTATGCACAGGCGGCAATCAGTCTGCAGGTACACGAATATCTGCTTAAGCCGGTCAAGCCGGAAAAATTGCGGCAAATGATTCGCAAGGGGCTGGAGAAGGCCGCTCAATCAGAAGAAAGTGGTGCAACAGAAACGTATCAGATAGAATCAGCTCAAGAATGTCAGCGCTTTATTCAAGAAGCCGTCGATTATATTCAGCAGAATTACAAAGATAAGCTGACCCTGCAAATGGTGGCGAGTCATGTGTACATGAATGCCCAATATTTTAGCCGCATATTCAAAAGGGAGCTCGGCGTTACTTATACGGATTATGTGAACAAGCTCAAGATTGCACATGCCTGCAAGCTTCTTGAGACTACCGGGTATCCCGCCTATCGCATCTCCACAGAATGCGGCTTTACCGATCCGTCTTATTTCAACCGGGTATTCTACAAGCAAATGAATATGACGCCGAAGGAATACAAAAAAAGCGTTCTAGTTCGAGTTTAAAGAAAACGCTCTATAGATAGAATCAAGGAAACTTCCCCCGACTAAGTGTCGGGTGGGAGTTTTTTTATTTTACGATGTCGTCCTAAAAGTACGAAAAGTACCAGATTGGAGAAAAAAGTGATTCAAGAAGTCCAACAAGAGGTACGGTTAGTGACAGGCGCAATGGCCGCTTTGCTATACAATGAAGATACATCTACGAAGACAAATCTACTTAACAGAGGTGTATGGATGATGAAGGAAGCAGTGGCTTCGGCCGGCATGCTGAAACAAAAGATGAATAATCGTTTCCGAAGAAATGGAATCGCTTACGGACTGATTTCCGGGTTAACGTTCGGCCTTTACAGTACTGTTGTTGCCCTCGCCATGATGAAGGATCCCTTTCTGGGGGTCGTAGGAGCGTTTGCGGCGCCCATAGTGGCATCTGCGATTAATGATGCTTTGGCGGCGATCTGGCTTCTGATCTGGAACATAAAGAATGGGAAGGTCAAAGAAATCGGCCGCAGTCTGGTAACAATACCGGGGTTGATGGTCGCAATTGCCGCGGTGTTTGGCGGCCCGATCGCCAACGGGGCCTATCTGGTTGGGATTGATATGGCCGGAGCGGCGGCTATTCCCATATCGGCGCTGTGTCCGATGTTTGGGGCTATTTTCGCTCGAATGTTCCTGAAGCAGAAGATTGATAAACGGGTGGCCCTCGGCATGTTCATCTGTGTTATCGGGGCGGCGCTCATTTCCTATGTCAAGCCTGAAGGTGGAGTGGATAATTTCACACTAGGCATTATTTTTGCTCTGGTGGCCGCACTTGGCTGGGGACTGGAAGGCGTATTTGCCACTTTCGGGATGTCCATGCTTGATTCCAATATCGCCATTACCATTCGTGAGGGCGTTTCCGGAATCGTTTACATTGCCGTGCTGATCCCTATCTTCGGCGCGACGGATCTCTTTGCTTCCGCGCTTGGCTCCGTATCGCCTATGCTCATTATCGCGGCTGCGGCCCTGTTTACGGCAATCTCTTTCCTGACTTGGTATATGGCCAACAATATGGTTGGCGTAGCTGTCGGAATGTCGCTCAACATTACCTATGTGCTGTGGGGGGTTGTCTTTGCAGCTATCTTCCTCGGTAATGCGTTGACTCCTACGATAATTGCCGGTGCAATTATCATTACACTTGGAGCGCTTTTAGTTTCGATGAATCCAATGGATCTGTTCAAAAAGAAGGAGGCGTAAGCAAATGCCATTGTTGCCGATTCGCTCCCGGGTGCTGCTTTTCATGTCTACTGTGCAGCAGGCAAATATTGATGATGCGATGGAAGCTTTGAAAAGCGAATACGGTGGAGAACGTCAATTTACAAGAGCAAACTTTCTGGATCATATGCTGTCGTTGCAGGCAAACGGACTGATTGACGAGGTCCATTACGAGCTGGATGCTAACGGGGAATTATGTATGTACTATGCGATCAACGATGAGGGAATTCGTACGATCAATAAATATTTGCCTAAAAAGTGGACACAAAACTAAGAACATTCTTACACGACCTGGCCTAAGGCCGGGTTCAGATTGAAGTAGGCAAAGACTTAAGGCGGTAATAAGTTGTTTCAATCCCGTTCATTCCATCCAATTAAAATAAAAGGACCTGGAATACCCATGAGTGGTTTGAATTGGCCGAAATGCATTTTCGCCATCACCTGCAGCAGAAAGCAGAGCTCGAACAACTTCTGGAGAAAAATATCATTCCTAGTAGAGAGGGTGTATGTATGAAGCGCTTGGGATCTATGAATGTGGATGTCATTACACTGTTTGTTGAAGACTTTCAGAAGACGAAAATCTTCTATGAGGAAGTATTCGGATTTCAAGCCGTGTATGAAGACGAGGTCTCTTCAGTGTTTAACTTCGGGAATATGAGCGTGAACCTACTGGATATTTCCGAGTCACATGAATTGATGAAACCGGGAACAGTCGCAACACGTGAAGCCGGATACCGTTTCCTGCTCACCATTTGGGTCGATGACGTGGATACGATCTGTGATGAATTGAAAACACGCGGGGTGGCTTTACTAAACGGCCCGATCGATCGACCATGGGGAGTGCGAACAGCTTCCTTTCTCGATCCGGCAGGACATGCCTGGGAGATTGCAAAACAATTCGCATAGCAACAGAACTTCGATATCACTCGAACGGAACCCACTTGTCGGGGGATAAAAACATATAAAGCATGGCACACGCAATAATTGGGAGCAGCGATAGGCATATACCCCAATCTCTCGTTAAGGTAACGGGGAGGGAAGAGCTTAACGTTCGACCGAGGATCTTCGGAAGCATTCAAAATCTTATCCAGGTAAATTTTGATGTATATCAAATCATGAAATCAGTTAACCTGACAGTAAGACAATAAGTAGAAAAGATACTACGGTTGACCTGCTGCCAGGTGAATGAATCATTGATGAGGGGTGTTTCTGGATGACGAATCGTCGAACAAATCCGAAGGTTGATGAATTTTTGAGTAAAGCGAAAAAGTGGAAAGAAGAATATGTGCAGTTGAGAAATATCGTGCTTGATTGTGAGTTGACCGAAGAATTTAAGTGGATGCATCCTTGCTACACGTATGGGGACAAAAACATCGTACTTATCCATGGATTTAAAGATTATTGTGCGCTTCTGTTTCATAAAGGTGCGTTGTTAAAAGATCCACATGGGATCCTCATCCAACAAACAGAGAATGTACAGGCAGCGCGTCAAATTCGATTCACCAATGCTCAAGAAATCGCTAAAATGGAACCCATGCTGAAAGCTTACATTCATGAAGCCATTGAAGTAGAAAAGGCCGGTTTGGAAGTGAATTTTAAGGAGACGTCAGAATACAAGATTCCTGATGAATTTCAACATAAACTCGATGAAATTCCTGACTTGAAAACAGCCTTTGAAGCATTAACGCCAGGACGGCAAAGAGCATACATTCATTATTTTTCAGATGCGAAACAATCCAAAACTCGAGAGTCAAGGATAGAAAAATATATGCAGCACATTCTCGACGGAAAAGGATTAAATGATTAAGAAACACGTTGAAAATGATCAATGGACAAGAGGATCAACAAGAACATCCTTTTCGTAAAAACCGCGCATTTGGTCATAACCCTGTCAAGTAAACGCAAAATAAAAAGACACCTTTATGCTGCGACCGTTTTCCGATATTCTACCGGAGAACGGTCGTTTAATTTCTTCTGAAAGTGTTCGTGGTTGTAGAAGGAAACATATTACCCGAATATAGGTAATGTCGGTTACCAATTTACGCAAAGGGGTTTCTGCATGAAACTTTCGTTCAAGTCGATTCGGATGAACAACAGGTACCTGCTTGCCAAAATAACGACGTTTCTTCCGAATGACAGAGCGAATACCAAGTTCCTTCATAAGCCGATAAACAAGCTTATGGTTGGCATGAATCCCTTCGAGTTTCAAAGCAACCGTCATACGCAGATAGCCAAAGTACGGATGTAGTCGGTAAATGGCCATTATGTGTTCTTCTAGTAACTGCTCTTGCAACCTGATTTCTACACTTGTGAATTTCGACTTTGGCCGACCTTTACGGATAGTTTCTTGTTTAAATGGCTGGCCTGTCTTGTGTCGGTTTACCCATACAACTACTTGTGTCTTATTCCGAATACCGAGTTGCTTAGCCTCCTCACGGTATGACATGTTCTCCTCAGTTACCAACCGTACAGCCTCTATTTTTAATTCCTCGGTATAACTGTTATTCGTACGACCCGTTTTCCCCATAAAAAATCCCCTCCGTTCTCCAACGTTTAAGTCCATCTTACCAGATGTCTTTTTTACGTTGTCTACCGTGAGTAGACACACAAAATGGAGGGCATGGATGGGCAGAGAAATTTCTAATTGATACCGCCAAACTAAAGGAACAAAAAGATAATGTTGCGGAAATTGAGTTAGATAAGATAACACTAGACTACCCGTCTGAAAAATTGACCATAAGCATTAAATATGAAAATGATACGTGGCTGATGGCATCACCACTTGTTCAATAATAAACCAGCGGCAGTAAAGGACTTTATTTTCCAGTCCAAGACTGCCGCTATTTTTATTTTGAGCCAGTAAGTAGCACGAATTACGTACCCTTTACCGCGGTAAGCTTGATAATAACTTGCTATCGAAGATCATGAAAATTATCAGAGGAGAAGCGTGTGGGCCTGACGGATTTCAATTTGGACAAGATATATCACTTAGAAAACAGTTACATCGGGATCAGCTGTATTCGATTGTTTTGGAAATAGGAATCCTGTGGTGTAAGGTGAATATTGACCATGCAATCGAAAAGCTTTTTCAATCTCAACTGCAGCACGACGTGCATCTTCTGCGGTTTGCTTGCCAGTAACGATGTCGTTCATCAAGTTTAAAGCCATAAAATTCGCCGCTTCTTGATCGCATTTAGCTGTAGCTTCACCAGCCGTACGATCTGGATACAAGCTGCCATCAAACTGTGCTATGGAACCAAAAGATTGAACAGGGACTCTATAATCAATGGTTTGTGCTAAATAATCAAGATGGGGAGTCGGAGTGTTATGAGGCACTGTACGAAGATGAACAATCGTTCGCTTCCAAGGAGCATTGTTATACCACGTAATTTTTGTCATGCATGCATCATTTGGTAAACCATATTTATTGATTAACAAATAAACCGTATTTTTTGTTCCTCAGGCCAATTCGCTAAAATTCGATCTAAATACGGATGGATATGAGAATTCTGACGATGATATCTGCTCAATCCATTATGCATTTTTAATAAACCTCCCGCTAACAGATGTAATATTATATACTGGTCATCTATCCAGAGTTACAAGCTAATCAACACAAATTGCTGTTATATTCAAAGTGTTATGATTCATTTAGTAGACATCCTAACAGAAGGCATTGTCAAACAGTTTCCTGAAAAATTTTAAGTGAGCACAGACGCTGCAAAGCAGAGCTTTTTATAATCGCCCGAAAGGGTGGTTATAAAAAGCTTTTTTGTCGGTCGTAAAGTTATACTAAGAATTGCCCAAATCACACATCGGAATGCCCGACTTCTTGATATAGTGTCTCCAAATATAGCTGGACACTTCGAAGTTCATCTTTACCACTTAATGTAATGTCGTATAGGGAACCATCACTAGTTAGGTAACCTTCGCTTGTCAAATGATCCAGCTCTTGTTTAACATGCTCTGGACTAAATTGATAGCCGTGGCTGTTAATTTCGGGTTGGATCTGCTCAGGTGTAATTGCATTTTGATTTGCGTGATATAACAGGTGAATCCGTGTGAATGAGTTTTCGAAATCTGAATGCATGGCGAAGGATCTCCTTTTCATAAATGGGTTCTAATCACAGTTATGATTGTTTTTCAGCCTCCGCATTATGCACTCTTTTTTTGTTTTCCTCAAATGAGGACAGTTTTCAATTAGATTTGCCATCTGGACTTCGGATGGGATTTTTAGATAGAATAAAGAGTAGAAAATGTTGGAAGGAGTGACTTATCAATGCTAAACAAGGTGGTTATCAATTAGGTTCAGTTGTAGATTAATGATGAATTTTTGAAGGAAGGTGCATTAAGAGATTGCAAACTAAAGAAAATATCATGACTCATAACGATGTTGTTTCAATCTGGGATACCCATTTACTACCAGAAATAACGGAGTTGTTCGGATTAGAAGGCTATCAATTTCATCCTATTCCGGCACATGACGGAGGGCGGAATGTCGTATATACCTGTGAGAAAGAGGGAGCCGATGCTAAAATACTTAGAATCGCCTTCTTACCTGACAGGAAGCGGGAAGATTTCCTGGCCGAAGTGGAGTATATCAGGTATTTATTTGATCATGGCGGAAGTGTCTCGAATGTAGTCAGCTCCCAAAAGGGGAATCTGCTGGAAGAGATCACGCATAATAATCATACCTTTTATATCTGCCTATTCGAAAAGGCCAAGGGAAAATTGCTTGTGGAAAATCGTTATCGGTACCGGGAAGGAGTTCCTCTTTCCGAATATTTTTATAACTGCGGTAAAGTCCTGGGGAAACTGCACCACATATCGAAAGGATATAATCCTGTCCAACGCCGGTATAGTTTTTTTGATAAATACAATGCCGGATATATTAATAAACTGATACCCGACTCCCTCTCTCTGGTTAAGAAGAAGCTGGTAGAGCTCCTTAATACCTTAGAAGAATTGGACAGAAGCCACGAGACTTTCGGTATGATCCATTTTGATTATAACGATGGGAATTATTCGATAGATTTTGATACCGGGCAAATAACCGTATATGATTTCGATAATTCATGTTTCGGTTGGTATATGTTTGATCTGGCAAGTCTCTGGATAAGCGGAGTGGGCTGGGTACAATTTGAACCAGATGCCGCTAAACGTAAAAAGTTTATGGATGATTATTTTGAAATAGTCCTCGAGGGATACAGATCGGAGACCAAGATCGAAGATTCGATGTTGAACCAGGTGCCTTTATTTATTCAGGTGTGTGCCATGGAAAATATCGTCGACTACTTCGAGGTGATGCAGAACGCAGGTGAGGAACCGGAGTGTGACGAGGTACTGTCGTATCTCATAAAATGTTTGGAAGAAGATATCCCGTATAAGGGCTTTTTCCATGACATTTACTCTTGTGAAGAACCCTTTGAGTATGAGGGACGGAATATTTAGGCTTTGATTGTGGATTGCAAATGGCGAACAGCCGGCTCTTTGGGGCCGGCTGTTTTTTCGCTGAACAAACGGGCAAGTTTGCTCAATAAGCACCCGACGCAACTTCAGGATATTGCAATGAAATATCTGGTATGTTACTATTGCGCTAACACTAACGATAGGAGTGAAGAGGGTAATGTAAAATTTCTTGCTTACGATTAAAGAATAAAACAAGTTCTATTTGTGCTGTCTTATTCTTTATTGGCAAGAAAGTTACCTTATTCTTTTCACTCAATAAATAGATCCTTATCTGACTCTGCCTAGGGTTGGATTTGCTTTATTTTTTTGAGCTGTGAGAAAGGTCAACTTTCTTGCAGCTCTTTTTTATTTGTGAATTAAGGAGGTTTTTGGAATGTCATTGATCAAGGTAACGAACCTGACGTTTGCATATGACGGCAGCTACGACAACATCTTTGAGCATGTAAGTTTACAGATCGATACCAACTGGAAATTGGGCTTTACGGGGAGGAACGGCCGGGGCAAGACTACGTTTCTCAATCTGCTGCTCGGCAAGTATGAATACAGCGGAACGATTTCCTCTAATGTCAGTTTCGAGTATTTCCCGTTCCACGTTGAACACAAGGAAAACTATACATTCGATGTGGTAGCCGACATCTATCCGGACTACGAGCACTGGCAGCTCATGCGTGAGTTTTCGCTGCTGAAGTTATCAGAGGATGTGTTATACCGACCGTTCGACTCGTTGTCCAACGGAGAACAGACGAAGGTAATGCTGGCGGTTCTGTTTTTGAAGGAGAACAGCTTTTTGCTTATCGACGAGCCGACCAATCATCTGGATCTGCATGCTCGGAAGCTGGTGAGTGATTATTTGAACGGCAAGAGCGGTTTTATGTTGGTGTCACACGATCGGGCGTTCCTCGACAATTGTGTGGATCACATTATTTCGATCAATAAGACCAATATCGAAATCCAGAACGGAAACTTTTCAGACTGGTGGGAGAACAAACAAAGACAGGACAATTTCGAACTGGCCGAGAACGAGAAGCTGAGGAAGGACATTAAGAGGCTGTCCGAAGCGGCCAAGCGAACGAGCAACTGGTCGCACGAAGTAGAAAAAACGAAAAACGGCACCCGCAACTCCGGCTCCAAGGTCGACAAAGGATACATCGGACACAAGGCCGCCAAAATGATGAAGCGATCCAAATCGATCGAGCAAAGACAGCACTCCGCGATCGAGGAAAGATCCCAGCTTCTGAGAAACGTCGATAGCTCGGAAAGCCTGAAAATAGCGCAGATGACTTATCATAAACACCAATTGGTCGAGCTTGACCGCATTTCGATTCATTATGGAGAGAAGAACGTTTGCCGCGACATCAGCTTTACTATCGAGCAAGGGGATCGCATCGTGCTCTCCGGTCCGAACGGCTCCGGCAAATCCAGTTTACTCAAACTGATTTACGGCGAGGAGATTCCTTATTCTGGCGTGTTTCGAAAAGGGAGCCAGTTGAAAATTTCCTACGTTTCACAAGATACCTCGCAGTTGCGGGGCAATTTGTCGGAATTCGCCAGATCCAGCGAGGTTGACGAAAGCTTATTCAAAGCGATTTTGAGAAAACTCGATTTTTCGCGCTTGCAATTCGAAAAGGACATCGCTTCTTTTAGCGGCGGTCAGAAGAAGAAGGTTCTGATCGCTAAAAGCCTCTGCGAACGCGCTCATTTGCATGTTTGGGACGAACCGCTTAATTTTATCGACGTCATTTCCAGGATGCAAATCGAAGAACTGCTGCTGGAGCATTCGCCGACGATCCTTTTCGTGGAGCACGACAGCGAATTTTGCAAACATATCGCAACTAAAATTGTGGAACTGAAAGTTTAACACACTCTAGGAGGATGAAGACGATGATCATTGAGGTTGAGGTTGTAGATGATTATGTGAACCGGTTCCAACCGGCTGACTCGGTTCACAAAAAGATAAATCTGTTGCCGGAGGTTTACCAATCTATCGACAGATGCACGTAGCGATGATGTCCGCAAACGCGTCGTGTTTTTCCTGCGTAGTTGGCTAATGACGCATGAAAGCACCGGATGACGGTTGCTTTTCTTTGCATTTTCTCCGGCGGTAAGGAGAACACATGAAACCAACCTCTAAATATGAAACCATTAGACAAATCTTGTCCGACTTCAAGCAGCCTGCGTATCGGTATGGGCAATTGATGGACGCGATTTTCAATCAAAAAATTGCTGAATACGAACGGATCACGATACTTCCTAAAGTTTTGCGAGAATCGTTGGCCCAGAAGCTTGGTTCGCACGTCTCAAGCGTAATTCCAGTAAAGGAAATTACATCGCAGCAGGTCAGCAAGGTGCTGTTTGCCATCGAGGGTGGCGAACGAATAGAGGCCGTACGACTTACTTATGATCGGGGTTGGAAATCGTATTGTATTTCCACGCAGTGCGGCTGCGGGTTCGGGTGCCGCTTTTGTGCCACGGGTACCATGGGCCTGAAACGTAATCTGACCGCTGACGAAATTACCGACCAATTGCTTCACTTCCACTTGAACGGCCACGCCTTGGACAGCGTGTCCTTCATGGGCATGGGGGAGGCGCTCGCCAACCCGCACCTTTTCGATGCGCTGGCGATTTTGACCAACCCGCATCTCTTCGGTTTAGGACATCGAAGAATTACGATTTCCACCATCGGCCTGTTGCCAGGAATCGATAGGTTGACGCGGGAGTTTCCACAGGTCAATCTCACCTTCTCGATGCATTCGCCGTTCGACGATCAACGGAGCGAACTGATGCCGATCAATAAGCGGTTTCCGCTCCGCGACGTGCTGAATGCATTGGATCACCATATCCGACATACGGGGAGAAAGGTGTATATCGCGTATATTCTTCTTCGAGGGTTCAACGACTCGACGGAGCATGCGAGAGCGGTTGCCGCTCTGTTAAGGGGAAGGGGATCTTGGGAACATCTCTACCACGTGAACCTAATTCCCTACAATTCGACAGAAGTGACACCTCAAAGCTACTTGCCACCTGACCCCGAAATAATCAAAACGTTCGTTCAGACGTTAAAAATAAATGGTGTGAACGTTACGGTTCGAACTCAATTCGGATCGGACATTAATGCGGCATGTGGTCAGTTATACCGAGCTGGTTCTAAAATTAATGGTTAGGAGAGATATGGAATGAGTTCTTTGGTTCTCGATTTTCGGGAAATGAAAAATACACAGCTATTGTACGTTGGCGGAAAAGGGCTGAATTTAGGGGAGTTATCAAAAATTGAAGGAATACAAGTACCAGAAGGATTTTGTGTTACAACAGTGGGATATCAAAAAGTAATCGAGCAAAACGAAACGTACCATGCTTTGCTCAATCGACTAACTATGCTAAACGTAGAAGATCGAGATCAAATTGGTGAAATCAGCAGGAAGATTCGACAAATCATTTTGGAAGTAGAAATTCCTACAGATGTTGTGAAAGCAGTAACTCAATATCTCTCCCAGTTTGGCGAGGAACATGCTTATGCCGTGCGTTCTAGTGCGACTGCTGAAGATTTGCCATATGCCTCTTTTGCTGGTCAACAAGACACCTATTTAAATATTATCGGCAAAGAAGCCATCCTGCAGCATATCAGCAAATGTTGGGCCTCCCTATTTACGGATCGCGCAGTAATTTACCGTATGCAAAATGGATTCGACCACAGTCAAGTTTTTTTAGCTGTTATCGTTCAAAGGATGGTGTTCCCACAAACTTCGGGGATTTTATTTACCGCTGATCCGATTACTTCTAACCGAAAGGTGATATCAATCGATGCCAGTTTTGGACTTGGAGAAGCACTGGTCTCTGGCCTCGTATCTGCCGATTGTTATAAAGTACAGGAAGGGGAGATCGTCGATAAGAGGATCGCGGCCAAAAAATTGGCGGTCTATGGACGACAAGAAGGGGGAACAGAGATACAACAGGTCGATCCTGAGCAGCAAAAGACTCAAACCCTTACTGAGCAACAAATTTTACAACTAGCACGCATCGGAAGGCATATCGAAGCCTATTTTGGTTGCCCGCAAGATATCGAATGGTGTCTGGTTAATGATACCTTTTATATTGTCCAGAGTCGGCCAATCACGACGTTATACCCGATTCCTGAAGCGAATGATCAGGAAAATCGCGTTTATGTATCTGTCGGTCACCAACAAATGATGACCGATCCCATGAAACCGCTGGGATTGTCTTTTTTCCAGTTTACAAATCCAGCACCCATGCGTAAAGCCGGTGGTAGGTTGTTTGTTGATGTGACACCAATGCTGGCTAGCAGAGACAATACATTACATTACCTGGGACGAAACGATCCGCTTATCAAAGACGCATTGATGACCATAATGGAGCGAGATTTTATAAAAACGTTACCAGATGATAACACAGCACCAAGTCCGATCAAGAGCTATGCTGATACGATGCGTGAACTTGAAAACAATCCGTCAATCGTTCCTGATTTGATTAAGCGTAATCAAGCATCGATCGAAGAGTTGAAACAAAATATCCAAACGAAATCAGGATCGGATTTGTTTGATTTTATTCTTGAAGATCTCCAGCAATTAAAGCAGTTTGTATTTGATCCGCAAAGTTTAAGTGTGATTCTGGCTGTAATGGATGCTGCCACATGGATCAATGAAACCATGAACGAGTGGTTAGGTGAAAAACACGCAGCAGATACACTTTCTCAATCTGTACCGGGCAATATTACTTCGGAAATGGGACTGGCGCTATTGGATGTCGCAGATGTGATCCGTCCTTATCCGGAGATCATTGAGTATTTGCAATATGTCACAGATGAACACTTTTTGGATGAACTGCTTACGTTGGATGGCGGGCAGGAAACCCGAGACGCGATCGATGCTTATCTTGACAAATACGGAATGCGATGTGCCGGAGAAATCGATATGACGAGAACGCGCTGGAGCGAAAAACCAATTACACTTGTCCCGTTAATCCTTGGTAACATCAAAAACTTTGAGCCTAATGCTAGCCAGCGGAAATTTGAGCAAGGGCAGCAAGAAGCTTTGAAAAAAGAACAAGAGTTGTTAGAACGACTAAAGCAATTGCCTGATGGTGAACAAAAAGCGAAAGAAACTAAACAAGCGATCGACTTCATCCGGAATTACAGCGGATATCGAGAATATCCGAAATACGGCATGGTTCATCGCTACTTCATTTATAAACAGGCATTACTGAAAGAAGCCGAACAACTCGTACAAGCGGGCATCATTCATGAAAAAGAAGATATCTTTTATCTTACTTTGGAGGAACTTCACGAGATTGTACGCACTAATAAACTAGATTCCCAGATTATCAGCAAACGAAAAGACGAGTACAACTATTATGAGAAACTAACCCCACCACGTGTTATCACGTCTGATGGTGAAATCATTGCAGGGGAGTACAAACGAGAAAATCTCCCGTCTGAAGCATTAGTAGGTCTGCCCGTGTCTTCCGGAGTTATAGAGGGACGCGCACGTGTCATCTTGAACATGGAAGATGCTGATCTAGAAGATGGAGATATATTAGTCACCGCCTTTACGAATCCGAGCTGGACACCATTGTTTGTATCTATAAAAGGCCTTGTCACCGAAGTTGGCGGACTGATGACCCACGGAGCAGTTATCGCACGTGAATATGGCCTGCCTGCAGTTGTCGGAGTGGAGAGTGCCACCACCCGGATCAAAGATGGACAACGAATTCGCGTGCATGGAACAGAAGGTTATATCGAAATATTGTAATGGCTGAATAAAACACCCCCCATTGATTTTTGGGGGTGTACTTTATCTCCCAGCCTCATCGAGGCGCGAGTATGAAAGCTTTGAGCAGTTCTTCCTGGCGTTCTTTCGTTAATTCATTATCGTCTAAGTAGGCAGTATAATAAATGTCATGCTGCTTCCATAAGTAATAGGTTCTGGAGATTATATTCCCGTTGTTGTAGTAAGGGCCACCATAGACATTATTGTCGTCCTTGTAGGCGGAAATACCAATGCCGTCCATGTCCAGTTCCCTAACAAAAGACAACTGTGAATCATTCATTAATGGTAACTTGCTTTGATAAACCGCGAGATAACTTTCTTGGGAATCGTCTGCACGGTAAAAATTCCATACTGTATCCACGGTAGGTCTGAAGGAGTAGCCGGTGTTTTGATCTCCTGCCTGGAACATGAACGAGCTTGTAAGCTTCAGTTTGTTATTCAAGAGAGTAAGCGGGAATTTCACTTTAAAGCCCAGAAGTTTTTCCGCCACCTGCAAATCCTTCTCATCATAGATCGGGAACGAATTTCCCTCTCCGTCGTAACTGACATGTTGAATATGTTGCGGGTATGTAAAAGATTTCAAGATTTTCTCCAGTTCGTCTTGCGAAATCGTTCTCCGATTCCGAGAAATGCCTTCTTTCACGGTATGATCTTCGCTATAGAATTGAATGGCATAGTATATTCCTTCATCACGCCAAAAGAAGGTTTTTTCGATTTCCGGCTCATGATGTTCGTATTTTTGTACGGTCGTTACTAGAATACCGCTGATATCGGCATATGTAACTTCTTCTTGTATATAGGTTTGGGGTAGAGCTTTACCCCATGATGGTCCCGGGACTTTTGTCGTTTTCCCTCCCTCCAATAATTGAGAGAGTGTCCCATTCATTATATTTCCCGTAGAGGCGATCACTTCGAATTGTGTATCATTAACTTTGCCGTAATTTGAACTAAAGTTTATGGTGACCTCATTATCCTTCTGATTTACATATTTTTCGCTTAGATTGATACTACTCAATTGATACCCCTCGGGTAGATAATCAGGGACTTTATATGAGAAACCGACAAAATCATTTGCTCTTTCCAAATTGCTGAACCATTTAAACCCATCACCCTGGCTATTAAGCTTAAATGTGGAAGGTGTGCTCTCCTGTTTAGAACCTGATTCTGCGCTATTCGCGTGCTCCGAAGAATTCGTGAGCATAACGGCGCCTAAACCGAGAAGCAAAATAATAGTGGCAGCGGACAGTTTATACGTACCTTTTCTAAATTTAGATATCATCGTAATTCTCCGTTTCATTTCCCTATTGTTTTCAAAGAAATTCGAAAGATTGACCTGAGGGGAAGAGGTTCGGGTAAATAACCGTGACAGCATAAGGAGTGTCATTCCGTACGATGAGGATTCATGCTCATCCAGCATCTCAAGTACACCCGCGTCGCATGCGACTTCCCGGTCGGCTTTTATTTTTTTCAAGGAAAGCCATACAAATGGATTGAACCAGTGGAGCACAGCAGTCAGTGTCCACAAGAAATTGAACCATAAGTCAGTTCGTTTATAATGGGTCAGTTCGTGCAAAATAATGTGCATAAGCTGACGGGAATCGGCAATCGTTACGATATCCGCCGGCAAATAAATTCTCGGCTTCGTCAATCCATAGATGCATGGGCTGTGGAGGCGAGTGGTCTCATAGATAGGAATCGTTTTCGTGATGCCCAGTTTCTTCTTGCACGCCTCCAGAATAGAGAGCACCTCGTAATTCTCTAATTTGCATGAAACTCCAACTCTTTTTTTTGAATCTTAGGACAACAAACAGATAATACGTACTCAAGGATAGAATTCCTACAATCCATACAATCGAACCGATCGTGAGCATCTTTTGGCGGTTATCCTGTTCTTTATATGTATAAGTTTGAAGGGGCGGATTCACGATTGAACTTGGCCCTTCCGTCTGCATTAGTATAGGCGCAGGATTTACATTTGTTGTTGTTTCGCTATTCTTTATTGTCAGCGACGGTTCCATTTTGTTTTCTGAAGATATAGGCTGCTCTGCAGACTATTTAGGCCAATTTATGTCGTGCGGTACGAAATTAAAAAGAGCTGACAGGACTTTGTGGAGCTATCGGAACAAGCAGCTTGATCAACACAAGAATCCACAGCATGAAAAATTCGGGGGCCTAGACGGTTATACAATAGCTTCCGAATCAAGAGCAGCGGCAATATGATGACAGTGGACAGTGGACGCCAGGGATGCGATCTTCTAAGCAAGCCTCCATATTTGATTCCCCCCTCAAAATTTTATAATACTATATTGTATGTAGTCCTCATGGACATGGTTAACTCGCTTTTCATGCATATTGTCCCGAGGGAGTGAACATCAAATACTGCCTTATATTTGACAATTCGAATGAGGCAGTCATTCCTCTCACAGAGTGAAGATATAGGTTGACAAAAGGTTGAGTTACCCTTAATATACAATTAACACATTGGTAATTGTTAAAAGAGAGAAAGGGTTGTGCTTATAAATGTCAAACAAAGATGCCTTAGCACAATATGATGTAAAAAAATATCGAACGCCAGATGGCTATACATCAGATATTGCTGTATTTACGATATTGCCTGTTACAATCAAAGAATTCAAACCGCCCGAGATGGATCTCAAGATTATGCTCATTCAGCGGAGTAAGCTTAACAGCGAAGGAACGCCAAATATCGAAGCAGGGAAGTGGGCATTGCCTGGTGGCTTCGTAAATCCAAATGAGACTGCATATGAAAGTGCAAAACGTGAGCTACAAGAAGAAACAGGTGTAGAGAACATTCATCTTGAACATTACGGTGTATATGATAGACCAGGACGTGATCCGCGGGGCTGGATGATTACAAATGCACACTTTGCGATTGTTCCAGAACACAAGTTGTCCCAAAGACAGGCAAACGATGATGCCGCAGATGTTCAACTGTTCTCGGTAAAAGAGGTCATGAATCTTGAGCTTGCTTTTGATCATGCACAAATCATTGCAGATGCGATTCATGTGATTCGCCAGAAACTTCTCGAAACGACTGTCGCAAAGGAGTTCCTACCTGAAGAATTCACTTACTCGGAGCTGCAAGCCGTTCTCCTTACGGTCACTGATGATTCCGCAATTGCATTGGAATCGGCATTTGCAAGAAAGGTCAAATCTTTGCCATTTATCCAAGAGGTTGTAGGGAAGAAGACAACCCGAACATCTAAACGACCGACACAGTTGTACCGATTCATCGATATGGAACTAAACAAATCCATTTACCATACCAGAATGTGATTGATGATAGATGCTTAAAATAAGATGGTGACTAAAGTAAATAGCACTCCGAAGTCGATGTGAGATGGTTGAAGTGCTATTCTAACTTTATTGTCACTACTCTTTTTACAATTAACAATTAACAATTATGCAATAGTTAAATTAAAGGAGGAGTGCCAAATGAAAAAGAAAAAAGCGCTTATTAATATTGATTATACAAAGGACTTCGTTGCTGCGGATGGGGCATTGACTTGTGGAGCACCAGGACAAGCGATTGACGGACGAATTACTGAAATTACGAAAGAGTTTATTCAAAGCGGGGATTTCGTTGTATTCGCAATCGACATTCATAAGGAGAATGATGCATTCCATCCGGAAACGAAGCTGTTCCCGCCGCACAACATTGAGGGAACAGATGGTCGGAAGCTTTTCGGCCAATTGGAGGATCTGTATCAAGCAAATAAAGACGCAAATAATGTCTATTGGATGGACAAAACAAGATACAGTGCATTTGCAGGAACGGACTTAGAACTTCAACTTCGAGCAAGAGGAATAAATGAACTTCATCATGTAGGCGTTTGTACGGACATTTGCATACTCCACACCGCAGTAGATGCTTACAATAAAGGCTTCGAACTTGTCGTTCACGAGGATGCCGTTGCAAGCTTTGATGCCGAAGGTCATGTATGGGCACTAAGACATTTCAAAGGTTCGCTTGGAGCTGCAGTAGTCAAAAAGGAGGAAAACGAAGATGAATAAGATTGAGCTTCCGGTATTCAATCATTGTGATGACAGTTTCGCGCTGCATACCGATAAATATCAAATTAATATGGCGCAAGTCTACTGGCAAAATGGCATGCATAACCGAAAGGCAGTTTTTGAAGTGTACTTCCGCAAGCTTCCAAGGCCGAAGCACAGCTAATTGAAACTGCGATACTTAATATCGTTAATTATCAAACCCTTATTGCTACAAAGGCATCTCGTATTAAGCAAGTTGCGGTTGAGGATAATTGCATGGAGTTCGGAACTCGGAGAGCACAAGAAATGGATGCCGCGATTTGGGGTACGAGAGCTGCATACCTTGCAGGGTTCGAAGCAACGTCGAATGTAAGGGCAGGGAAGTTATTTGGCATCCCAGTCTCAGGCACACACGCCCATGCAATGGTTCAAGCCTATCGTGATGAATACAAGGCATTTAAAGCCTATGCTGAAACGTACAAAGACTGCGTATTCCTTGTTGATACCTATGACACACTGAGATCTGGTGTCCCAACGGCAATCAAAGTGGCGAAAGAGTTCGGTGATCGTATCAACTTTAAGGGTATCCGACTTGATAGCGGAGACTTAGCGTACTTATCGAAAGAAGCTCGTAAAATGCTTGATGAAGCAGGCTTCCCGAATGCCAAAATCTATGCATCCAACGATCTCGATGAACAAACCATCATGAACCTGAAAACACAGGGAGCTAAAATTGACGTGTGGGGCATTGGCACCAAGCTGATTACAGCGTATGATCAACCTGCTTTGGGTGCTGTATACAAGCTGATCTCAATTGAAGACGAAAACGGCGATATGGTCGATACGATCAAAATCAGCTCGAATCCTGAAAAGATTACGACCCCTGGACGCAAACGTGTATTCCGCATCGTCAACAAGGCGAATGGGAAATCGGAGGGCGACTACATTGCACTGGAACATGAAGAACCGCAGGTTGAACAACGGTTACACATGTTTCATCCCGTTCACACGTATATCGCAAAATTTATAACGGGATTTGAAGCGAGAGAACTTCATCATACCATCTTTGAAAATGGGAACTTGGTATACGATTTACCTACGCTTAAAGAAATTAGGGAGTTTGTAACAGAAAATCTCGATGTATTGTGGGATGAATATAAACGCACCCTCAATCCAGCCGAATACCCTGTTAACCTCAGTCAAGCATGCTGGAATAACAAGATGCAATTGATTGAAGAAGTTCGAAATAAAGTGCAAGCAGCTCTCGAAGCTTAGAAGGAGGTTGTATACGATGGCGAAAATCGGGATTTACGGATCATCCTTTGATCCGATCACGAATGTCCATCTTTGGACAGCAAGCACCGTAGCACATCGTTGCAAGCTGGACAAGGTGATTTTCTTGCCTTGTTCCAGTAAGCGGCAAGATAAACAGTTGCATGTTTCGGATGAACATCGCATCAACATGGTTCGGATTGCGATTGAGGGCAACGACAAGTTTGAAGTTGACGATTTTGAAATGAATCAACCTGGTTGGGAAATCGCCACGTACCAAACAATGAAGCATTTTCGAGCGAAATATCCGAATGACGAAGTGTATTTCATCATGGGTGCTGATCTGCTCGTAGATATCGGGGAAGGGAAATGGAAACGTGCAGAAGAGTTAATTCGTGAAAATAAGTTCATTGTCATGGCAAGAGACGGCATCAATATGCTGTCTGCCATCAGCAAATCTCCAATTCTACGGAATGCAGATGATGGTCATACGTTTCATTTGATCGACAAGGGGCTGGCAATGGAGATTAGCTCTAGTTATATCAGAGACGAATTCAAAATGGGCGGAGAGCCACGCTACTTGGTTTCTGATCAGGTTTACGACTACATTCAAATCAATCACCTATACAAGTAATGAAAGGGGATGCGGGATATGAATAAGCAAACCGAAATCATCAACGCACTGCATGTAAAACGCACGATTGTACCTGCGGAAGAACTTCGTATTCGGGTGAATTTCCTTAAAGAATATTGCCGCAAAACTCGAGCGAAAGGATTTGTCTTGGGAATCAGTGGGGGGCAGGATTCGACACTTGCAGGACGATTATCCCAATTGGCGGTTGAAGAGCTTCGTACAGAAGGCTATGAAGCCAAGTTTATTGCGATCCGTCTGCCTTACGGGACACAACAAGATGAGGACGATGCCCAGCTTGCTTTGCAATTCATTAACCCTGACAATACGCTTACGTTCAATATTGAGGCTCCTGTACATGTTTTTGCAGAAGCTTATGAGGGTGCTGACGGAAAAGCTCTTACGGATTACCACAAAGGGAACGTGAAGGCAAGAATGCGTATGATTGCACAGTATGCTGTGGCAGGCGAGCATCAGTGCCTTGTTGTTGGAACCGATCATGCCGCAGAAGCAATCACTGGCTTCTACACCAAGTTTGGTGATGGCGGAGCCGATATTCTCCCGCTAGCTGGACTGACGAAAGGTCAAGGGTGTGAACTCTTAATAGAGCTGCATGCACAAGAACGTCTATATCTGAAGACGCCAACAGCAGATCTTCTCGACAACAAGCCGCAACAAGCTGATGAAGCTGAGCTTGGTTTGGAATATGCCGTGCTTGATGAATATCTTGTCGGCAACGAAGTTGCTCCAGAAGCGAAGGTGATTATTGAAAACCGCTACGCGGTGACACAACACAAACGGGAACTGCCTGTAACACCATTCGACCAATGGTGGAAGTAAGGAATGGACTGGATTCTCGTTAGTTACGAACCTTTTTCGAAATGGGCTTGTTGATAGAGATGGCCGATTGACTAGAACATCATGATAGTAGGAGCCGCGTACACCGCGGTTTTTCGGCAGTGATGTAAAAAATGAAAGTACTAGACTGAAAAATAAAGTGTTAGACTGAGTATATAAAGTAGTAGACTCACGAGGAGGATACATACATGTATACGTATCATTTTGAGAAAGTTAAGATTGGGATATCGCAAAAGAACGCAGAAACTAAGGTGCAAGAGATCATCCACGAGCATGCTAAGGAAGGCTGGCGCTTAGTTCAAGTGATTCCACCATATCATGGAGCGTTTACTCCATGTTTTGAAATCATCTTTGAAAAAAAAGAATAAGTAGCTACGATGAAAATAGAACGTCGTGAATTCTATAAAAATCTGTAATAACTCAAATAAGCTGCCAATAGTAGCCTATTTGAGTTATGTTTGAGGTATCATTATTTCCTATAAATATACAGCTAAGGTTTTTGATCCATATAATCCTTTGAGATTCTTACATGGATCTTCCGACCAGCTTGTCTTTCCGACAGACTACATTAGATTACAGAGATACGTAAATGGAAGTGGGACCTGCCAAAAAGGTATTCGTTGCGCCCCAAGCAAGCTGATTGCCGTTTGGACCAACCGCTCTAATTTCTACTCTATAGGCGCTGCCCGTCTCCATCCCGACATCTCTGTTTGTGGAACTCTGACTTCCCCACTCATGCAGATTTCCGTTTTTATACACGAAAAACTCATAGTGAGATGCGCCAGAAACATTTCTCCAAGAAATATTAGCGAAGAAATAAGACTGTGCAGAAATCGACTCAGAATTGACAACACTTGCGGCTGTTGGTGCAGAAGCTTGAGTGCTCTCTTGGGCAAAAGCTGGAACAGCGGAAGTAAGTAAGAGAGCGGTTGTAAGCACGGTTGCAAACATTTTTTTCATTGTTTGGCACACTTCCTTTTCAATTTTTTCAATACCTTAAGTCCGTTGAGTGTAATTATCTTCCAAGTGCCTTTATATTACCATTAATAGAAATAGAAGATAAATATTACTATTTTCCTATTTTTTAAATATTTTCATGGTGCTTAAGGCGTGGATAATCGCGACAATCCGACACTGCGGCCGTATAGAGGCAAACAAGTAGGCAGCGAGTTGGTATGCTGATAAACAAGGGTCATTCTCGAAGCAGATAAGATACCGTATTATTCAGCATTCATATCATATCTTGCCTCTATAAATACTTGTCTACATGCAAGCTATAAACCCTTATGAATACTGCTGAAATCATTCGTAGAGATCGGAATCTCGATAAATATTATTTACAAGAAAGCAGATGGCATGAAGCCTGATCTGCTTTCTTTTTTCATCCTATTTCATAGGATAATAAATAGTCATGCTTAAGCGGGTCAACGTATCGCCAGGATTGGAATACAGGTGGGGCCGATCGGCTTTGAAACGAATAGAGTCTCCGCTATTTAGGTGATGTTCATGATCATTTACTTGAATGATCAATTGTCCTTCAAACACGGTGATATACTCCTCTGTACCATCTTTATGGGAATCTGAGCTCAGTTCCCCATGTGCTTCAATTTCTACACTGTATATTTCAAAGCGTCTATCCTCCTGATAGAGAAATGAGGGGTAGACTCGATATTTTCCGCTATCTTCCGTTAGAACTTTCATTTCATTACGCAGCACCACTTTTGCTTCTTGATCAGGTTCGTTAATCAACGAAGAGAAAGAAATCTTTAGCCCATTGGCAATCTTCCAAATGGTAGTTATGGTAGGGCTAGATTCACCTCTCTCAATTTGACTGATCATCGTTTTGCTTACACCACTCAACTCTGCTACCTTTTCCAAGCTTAGCTTTTCTTTCTCGCGAGTCGCCTTCAAATTTTTAGCAAGAATATACTGAATGTCTTCCATTCCGTTCACCTCACGCTATTTACGTTATAACGATCATTATGTACAATATATAGAATATTCACTATAATGTACGTTTTGAACATTATAACATACCCTAGAGGAGGTTCTAAAATGCCGTTTCTATCATTCTTATTGTTTGTCGTCGTTAGCAGCTTTACTCCTGGCCCGAACAATATCATGGCGATGGCGTTTGCTAACCAAATAGCATTGAAACGCTCTTTGATTTTTTGTGCCGGGGTAGGCGGAGGATTTTTCGTTATTACATTATTGTGTACCGTATTTAATCTGCTGCTCACCAATCTTCTGCCTGTTATTGAAACACCGCTAATGATATTCGGCGCAGCCTATATGCTCTACTTAGCTTACAAAATATTAACTAGTAATAGCCAGAGCCGCGATCAGGCGGCAGTACACAAGAACCTGTTTTGGATTGGGGCCTTAATGCAATTTATTAATCCCAAAGGCATTTTGTATAGTATTGCAGTAGTGGCAACGTATATCCTTCCTTATTACAGCACTTATTTTAGCTATTTCATGTTCGCCGTGGCTTTAGGCTTTGTTGGTTTCCTGAGCACCTTTAGCTGGAGCTTGTTTGGTTCCCTTTTTCAATCCTTTATATCAAAGCACAGGAAGCCGTTTAATATCATCATGGCCTTGCTGCTTGTTTATTGTGCAATATCGATCATCTATCCTTAGTGATTTTTACAAACCGAATTGAAGATTGAATTTGGTGTATAGAAGAAGCTGCCTATCATTTATTCTTTGCGACTTCTTGATATAATGTCTCCAGATGCTGCTGAACACTTCGAAGTTCATCATTTCAGGTTGGATCTCCTCAGGTGTAATTGCATGTTGATTCGCATGATACAACAGGTGAATTCGTGTAAATGAGTTTTCGAAATCTGAATGCATGGTAAACGCTCTCCTTTTCATAAATGGTATTCAATCACAGTTATCATTGTTTTTCTGTCCCTGTATTATGCATTCCCCGTAATCGTAACTTAGATTGTATTCAATCCATGATGTGAACTTTACGCTACCTGCATGTAACGGCGGACTGACCTTGAATAATATGCCGCCGTATACCTTACAAAGGCCAAGAAGCGGGTACATCTTTTGTTATCAAGCGGAGAACAGCAAAATATTAGGGAAACAAAGAAGCCATTGCGAAACTTCTGGCGGATGGCGCTGATATTGACGCTACGGATGAAAGAGGTAGAACCTCTGATTCATTAATATTTTTGTTTATAAGTTGTGCGTCTCCCGCTCGGTGAATCGATTTAGAAAGGTCAGGGAAAGCTATGTTTTGGAATGATACGCAGGCAAAAGCAGCGTTTCCCATCACAAAATGAGGAGTGAAAGAGATGGCTAAAAACAACGACCGTAACCGAAACGATGATTCTAAAAACAACACGGCTGGTTTGGGAACTGGAGAGGCTGTAGGAACAGTGAGTGGTGGTGCCGTAGGCGCTGTAGTTGGTTCCGCTTTGGGGCCTGTTGGAACCGTTGTAGGTGGTATCGTAGGCGCATCGTTGGGCAACAAGGCAGGCGATCAAGTTGATAGTAATAACGGAACTGAACAGGATAAACAGGAATAGCTTCATTTTTAGTGAGGAAAATCAGGGTGCAGAGGAAACTCTGCACCCTCTATTTATGTCATTGACATTGAAATTAACTGTTTAACGACACAAAGTTACCCTTATTGCTTGGAGATTGACACAAAACGTTTATTAGTGCGAAAAAAGACTTCGTGGAGTATGAACTGACATATTTCAATAGAGCTAATAATTAAATTTTCAGAAAGGAAGTACATTTTGCCCAAGCACGTAAAGATCTACGCACTAATACTTATCATTTTCATATTAATAAACGCTGCGGTATACAGATATTTGGAAAACCAATCATCTGAAAAATACAACAGCCTCTATTCACTGTATCAGATGAAGAACGACTCGGCATTTGCCTATTTAGTAAAGAACGCTTCTGAAACGATTCCGCTTGCTGACACTTTGATGGCAATCAGTGAGTCGAAGGAAAATGAAGAACCTGCTAAGATTCGGCAATTGATCGATAAGGCGAAGATACAAGCGGAAGAAATCGATGAGCAACTATTAACATTCATTGTATTTAGTGATATCTACACAAACAATGCTGTTCCTAAGCATTTTGTTAATAATACTGCAATGACAACGGATGAGCAGCTGGACATGTTTATTCTTGCTCGTGAGGCGAGGATATGGTGGCCGTTATACGATACAAGCTATTCGTATTGGAAATCTAATCCTAAAACTAGACGCCAAGACTAGAAAAACCTTGCGCTCACTTGCGACGGAGCTCCATGAGTTAAACAAGACGATTATGTTGTTTAAGGATGAAGCACATCACATGTTTTTCTAAGAGCAAGCGGAGCTTAATAAAGCGGCGATGCTGCGGCAGTTGAAACCACACCTTGAAAGATTAAAAAAGATCCAAGATGATTTTTCAGGACATAAATAACCCGAATACATGGAATGGGGTCACCACGAAGCTATCAGAAGTTGACCTTGAGTCATTCACTAACGGGAGCAATAGCAACAACGTGAATGCGTTGGCAAAAGCGGGATTTGTAATTGAGCAAATGATTGAGCGATCCGATAATGTTAGCGCACCTTCATCAAGAGATACCGAATACCAAGATTCATCGAAATAACATTTTTTAAAAGTCGAAGTAATCCATTGTTATGCCACATTCTTCTTTCATGGGCGATCAAATAAATTTTGCTGAAAAGTCGCATGACGTCAAGTGCTGCTTAGCCTTTTCGATTTGTTTTTCTGATATATCCACAGCCTATCTCCAGCATCTTTTCCCCTGATACGTCGCCAAAAAGCTGGCATTTTTCTTCTGAGACAAATGCTCCATAAAAAGGAAGTACGGTTGCTCCTAAGAAGTCACTTCCTTTTGTATCCCAATAGAAGCTGTTTGTTTTATACACAGAATTCTTGTCCATGTCAAAGCCCTCCCCAAGTATAAATAATATGAGCCTACACGTATATCCCGACTTGCGCGTTATCCCAATAATAATTCGGAGATTGCTCAAAATGTAGGAAATGGACTTTGAGACTAGCAACGAGGACATGGGTTCGATGCCACCTATGTCACCAAATGCAAAGAACACGCCATATTCAGCGTGTTCTTTGCGACGAGGAGGGGATCATGAAGGCTCCTTCTCTGTTCTTGATCGCCATCTACTGCTTCTGGTTGTGCAGGTGCGTCATCAGATCGTCGAGCGTATTGGTCCAGCCGTCGTACACGAACTGATCGCCGGGGTGACCGGCGAATCCGCGCAGGTGGAAGATCATCTCGGTGCGGTCGCCATGTGCGGTGAGGGTTAGGGTCACGACAGGGGAGTTCTCGATGGGAGCATCGGGGTAACCCCAGGTGAAGACGAGCCGTTCGAAAGGTACGACGTCGAGGAACGTACCTCCGGTGGGATACTACTCGCCGGTCTCGATGTTAACCATTGTGTAACGGTAGCGTCCGCCTTCGCGAACGTCGAAGGAGATGGTCTCCAGGGGCGTCGAAGGCAACCAGGCGGCGAGTTCTTTCTCCTCGGTCCAGGCGCGCCACACGAGCTCGCGGCGGGCATTTAGGGTGCGGGTAATGGTGAACTCCGGTACGGATGCAGGCATGTTCATTGTTCCTCCTTTATGGTCATGGTATTGATGTGTTCTTCCAGAGCGTCGAAGCGCTGGTTCCACTCGCGGCGGTGCTTCTCGACCCAGGCCGACACCTCATCGAGAGGCTCGGTGCGCATCGTCAGGGTTCGCCACTGTGCGTTCGATCAGCCCTGCTCGCTCCAGCACTTTGAGGTGCTGGGAGATCGCAGGTGCGCTTATCTCGAAGGGCTCGGCGACCTCCCTGACTGTCGCTAAAACTTCTATTTACTCTATTACCCATAGGTTCAATAGGAGATAAAGTCGAGTAATCCCCTTTTATTGTAATCAATTCTTGTGAGCTATTCGTAGTAATTAATCAATATTTTGAATACGATAACGAGGGAAGATTGTGAGCATGGACACATCGTTATTTCTATGAGTTCCAGCAACGGCTTTTGCACGATTGGAGTAATAGATGATGGCAAAGGATTCAACGTTGAAGAATGTTCACAAAAAAGTTTAGGTTTATCTATTGTAAATAGCTAGTTTAGAGGATAAACTAAAAGGGAGCATGCAATTTGAATCTACAGCGTGTGGAACAACAGTTTCATTCACGCTTAAAATGTAATAGAGGACTACAAAGGCGTAGTCTTACTAAAGCAAAGAGGCTTAAGGTTATAGCATTCCTACTTGATAGGAAACGGTATAACTTTAGGCCTCTTTGTGTTTATTCTCTGGTATGGGGGATGAGGAAATGGCAGAAGAATTGTTAAGTGTAGGAATAGATATGGGAACATCAACAACACAACTTGTCCTATCCAAACTTTATATCCAGAATATGGCGTATTCGTTTTCCGTTCCGCGTATTGTGATTACGGAGAAAGAAGTCATATAGCGTAGTGAAATTTGTTTCACACCTCTTTTAGCCGAGAAAGAATCGATGTTCAAAAGTGTATCACAGCTGTAATGGTTGCTATGCTCATTGCAAGGAAAATGTCCAAAAAACTGCACCTAAGAAGTAGAGGAGGGTACCCATGAGTATCGATAAAAAGATGATTGAAGAGATGGTTCGTAAAATCATCATGGAACAAGTAGGGGCTGATGCTATTGAACAGAACGTTCATAGAGGTCCTGGAGGGATTACTTCTGTTAAAGTGCCAAATATGAAAGTAACAGAAGAGGATCGTCTCGATACAGGCAACCCTAATGATATCGTTTATTGTAAAGATCTTTTTTCGCTAAAGGAAAGTCCAAGACTTGGCTGCGGTATCATGGAGATGAAAGAAACAACCTTTGACTGGACACTTAACTATGATGAAATTGATTATGTGATTGAGGGACATCTGGATGTTATCATTGATGGTACAAAGGTGTCAGCTGGTCCAGGAGAAGTGATCCTGATTCCAAAAGGAAGTAAGATTCAATTTTCTGTGCCAGAATATGCACGATTTATCTATGTAACATATCCGGCTAACTGGGCAGAACAAGCGTAACATTCTAATTTCTACTCTCCGGAGGAAAAACGGGTTATATCGGAGGATACGTATGAAGGGGAACTGACGAACCCGCTGAGTTTGAATCGGTATACGTATGTGCAGAATAATCCGCTGAAATATATTGACCCAAGTGGACATGCAGAATGTGGAGGGGCTACGAACTGCAATCCGAAACCCAAACCGCAATCTAGCATTTGCCTGTTCCGGATCAAACAGTAGACGTCATCATCTCTAACTGTGTTATCAATCTTTCTCCAGATATACAGCAAGTGTTTCATGAAGCAATCCGCGTTCTGCGCCCCGGTGGTCGTCTGGCTGTTTCCGATGTCGTGATGACGGCAGAGCTTCCGGCGGAAATCAAAAACGACTTGGATGTTTTATATTCGGGGTGCATATCCGAGGCCTCGTCTGTTGACGACTGAAAACGACGCTAACGCAAAGCGGATTTCAAGATGTGGTGGTCGAGTCGAAAGAGGAATCCAGGGCGTGTATTAAAGATTGGGTTCCTGGGTCGAAGGTGGAGGATTATATCGTTTCAGCATGATAATTAATGAATAAGAGACACCCGAATTATTTGGGTGTCTCTTATTCTTTTCAACTTAACCTATGGGTAAATACGCATTAAAGTTGCACGTTGAGCCTCATTCATCTTCAGAATGGAACGTGCTTCTCTAGCTTTAGATAAAGCTTCATCAATGTCGGATGCCAATTTTAATTCCATTAGCGTTCCAACGGCAACAGCTCCCGTACGTCCTCGACCAGCTCCGCAGTGGAAAGCGACCTTTTTGCCTGCTTGGTGATGGGTAACAACAGCCTGAATTGCTTCTTTCATTTGCGATTCTTCTGTATCCTCCGCATGATCCTCTAATGGGGCATGAATTCTTGTTATGTTGAGTGGTGTAAGCTCGGCAGGGTCTACCTCTGCTCGTAGATCAACAACCACATCAATGCCTTGCTCTTGGATCAGTTGATTTACATCTTTTGCTCCACACATATAGAGATTTGGTATCAACGCGTGGTAAGGTTTTTCGTTCATTTCAGGCTCCTTTAATGTTGAGTGAGTATTTCTAGCTGTCTCCATCCTGTTGGTTCGTTTGCTTTCCAAGGGACGAGAGCGGTGTCTTTGGATAACACCGTGACTTTTTGAATCCATTTATTTTCTGCAAGAGCACGGTTTTGTAAGACAGGTTCTGTAGTCTTTATATCTTGCCAGCTTTGATTGACAACCCACCAATCGGGCTCGATCTCTGCACGTTGTAGATCCTTCTGAAGGCGTTCTGCTTCCATTGAGTAATTATATAATTATGTACTTATATTTTCAACGGTTTTCATCACGATAAATAATCAGTTGATTATATAAGCATCTGATTATATAATAAGCATGAAATCAAGGAGGTGTACCGACACATGATGATCTCAATAGAGGAAATGGCGGAACAGTTTAAGTTGTTAGGTGATAAAACTCGACTTAAAATTGTTTCACTTTTATCTCAACAACAAATGTGCGTTTGTCATTTAGTTGAGCTACTGCAATCGACTCAACCGAATATTAGCCAGCATCTTCGTAAATTAAAGGACGCCGGTTTAGTGGTAGAAGAACGAAGAGGACAGTGGATTTATTACTCTCTTTCAATTGAAGATAAACCTCATTTAAAAGATGCAATTGAATATTTGCCGAAGGTAGGGGAAGAAGAGCAGGGAAAAATCAACGCGATGATGTGTGAATAAGGAGTGTGGGTGTCATGAGTCAAAGTAACACCAAGAGACTCTCTTTTCTGGATCGCTATCTCACCTTTTGGATCTTTGGGGCAATGGCCATTGGATTAGGGTTAGGGTATATGGTGCCTAATTTCTCCGAAGTACTTTCTAGCATGCAAATTGGAACGACTTCGGTACCGCTTGCTATAGGTCTGATTGTGATGATGTATCCGCCGCTTGCAAAAGTGAAGTATGAAAAGCTTGGACGGGTGTTTAAGGATTGGAAGGTACTCCTTCTGTCCTTAGTGCAGAACTGGATTATCGGTCCGATTCTGATGTTCTTGTTAGCTATTTTGTTTCTAAGTGATATGCCTGAATATATGATCGGACTAATCATGATTGGGCTTGCAAGATGTATTGCGATGGTCTTGGTGTGGAGCGATCTAGCTAAGGGAGATCCGGAATACACAGCAGGTCTTGTTGCATTTAACTCGATCTTTCAGATCCTGTTTTATTCCGTTTTTACGTATGTGTTTATTACGGTGCTACCAGGCTGGTTTGGTGTTGAAGGCGCTGTTGTTGATGTCTCTATGGGACAGATTGCAGAGAGCGTGCTGATCTATTTAGGAATTCCGTTTGCAGCAGGGTTACTGACACGCGTGATTGGGATCAGGCTGAAGGGTCAACAGTGGTACGAGCAAGTGTTGATTCCGAAGATTAGTCCACTTGCCCTTATTGCACTATTATTTACGATCGTTTTGATGTTCACACTTAAAGCAGAATTGATTGTCGAGTTACCGCTTGATGTAGTGCGTATTGCGATTCCGATGATCATCTACTTTGTCGTGATGTTCCTGGTATCATTCTTCTTATCGAAAAAGTCGGGAACCTCCTATCCAGTGGCTTCATCCTTATCTTTCACGGCAGCAAGCAATAACTTTGAACTAGCGATAGCCGTAGCGATTGGTGTGTTCGGTCTGGATTCAGGAGTTGCATTCGCCGCGGTAATTGGACCACTCGTTGAAGTACCCGTATTGATTGGGCTTGTAAATGTATCGCTTTGGATCAAGCGGAAGTATTTCGAGTCTGCACTAAATAAGTAAGAGCTAGAATCGAGTATTTTCTAGCAGAAGGAAAATAATCAACGCTTTGAACCGACCCTTGTGGTCGGTTTTTACTTAGGGCATGAAGGAGTACAGCATGAAAGGCACAACTGATTTAACCAAAGGTAAGATTATGCCGACTTTGATGAAACTATCGCTTCCGATCGTAGCAACCAACTTCATCTCCACGACTTATGGACTTGTCGATATGATGTGGGTTGGCCGGCTCGGAAGTGGTCCTGTTGCAGCAATTGGGACGGCGAGCTTCTTTATTAATCTAGCGATCGCTTTGGCCACGATGATTACGATCGGAACGGGGATAAAGGTGTCCCATTGTATGGGAGCAGGCGAGGGTGATAAAGCTAAGACCTATATCAAAAATGGATTCATCATGTCTGTCTTGCTAGGTCTTCTTTATATGGCATTCGTCTTTTTGACAAAGGATCAGCTTATCGGGTTCTTTGATTTAGGTAGTGGTGAAGTTGAGTTGATGGCGAAGCAGTTCTTATTGATCTCCATCTTGGGTACTGTCTTTTCCGTCGTAAATATATTATTCGCGACCATATTGAATGCGATGGGAAACAGCAAGCAGCCGTTTCATATCTTCACGGTTGGTCTTATTCTTAATATCATTCTCGATCCTTTTCTGATTTTTGGCGTAGGACCATTTGAAGGGTTGGGCGTTGTAGGGGCAGCTATTGCGACTTTGATGGCAAACCTTCTTGTGACGGTATTATTTATCATTCAAACAAGACATTCCGAGTTGATTACCAAGTCATCCGCATGGAATAGCAGCCTTATGAAAGAAGTCATCCGCATGGGACTACCGATCACCATTCAACGGGTGACCTTCACGTTGATTTCGATCATCATAGCGAAGATCATTGTGCGCTTTGGCTCGGATGCAATTGCGGTTCAAAAAGTCGGTATTCAGATTGAATCAATCTCCTACATGACCATAGGTGGGCTACAAGGCGCTATCGCTGCTTTCTTTGGACAAAATTACGGAGCTCGTCGATTAAATCGTATCCAGGAGGGATACCGTCAAGCTTTGCTACTGACGTCGGGATTCGGTATCTTTATATCGCTTATCTTTATTCTCTTCCCCGAGCAGATCTTCTCTGTATTTTTATCTGATGAGGTGAGTTTAGCGTTAGGGACGGATTATATGCGAATCATTGGTTATTCCCAACTGTTTATGTGCATGGAGCTCATGACGGTAGGTGCCTTTAACGGAATCGGGAAAACCCATATCCCACCGATTTTCAGTATTACCTTTACAGCATTACGAATACCACTAGCTCTGATTCTATCCGAACCATTCGGCTTGAATGGGGTGTGGATGTCTATTGCATTAAGCAGTGTGTTCAAGGGAATCGTTTTGGTCTTCTGGTTTAGGAGAACGCTACGTCAAATGAAAGTTCCACAAACCGTGGTTTAACATAAGTAAGAAGGAAGGTCCAGCATGTGAACTTGTTAAATCGTGAAATCATACAACACATAATCGACAATTCGTTAAATAAGGATTTGTTTCGAGGTCAATTTGGCTTAGAGAAAGAGAATGTTAGGGTAGATCATGAGGGTAAATTGGCGCTGACCCCACATCCTAAGGCGTTTGGGAGTAAGACGGAGAATCCCTATATCCAAACCGACTTTTCGGAGAGTCAGATCGAGATGATTACTCCATCCTTCGACTCGATTGAAGAGACATATCGGTTCATGGAAGCCCTTCAGGATATTGTGTCATTAGAGCTTGATGGGGAGTACTTGTGGCCAAGCAGTAATCCGCCAATCTTACCTGATGAAAAAGAGATTCCTATTGCTAAAATGAATGATCCTGTTGCGAATGAGTACCGACATGGATTAGCAGATAAGTATGGTCGCAAAAGACAACTGCTAAGTGGAATCCATTATAATTTCTCGTTTGATGAACGGTTCTTACGAAAGTTGCATGAAACGCTAGGGCAAGGTGAAGCCTACAAGGACTTCAAGGATGCAATTTACTTTAAGATCGCACGCAACCTGCTTCGGTACCGTTGGTTGCTCATCTATTTAACAGGGGCAAGTCCAGTCTTTGATAAGACCTATATTGACAAGTGTGTGTCATTAGGCCATTCAGATGATAACAAGAGCTACTACTTCCCGAATATGAATTCACTGCGGAATAGTGTATGTGGCTATCGGAATGAAAAACCGTTCTATGTATCCTTTGATTCAACACATGATTACGTACAGCATTTGAACTCGTTAATTCAGCAGGGCGAATTGCTAAATGCAAAGGAATTCTACAGCCCCGTTCGCTTGAAAACAGCCAAAGGGTTGAATCCCTTGCAAGAACTTGTGGAAGACGGTGTAGCTTACTTAGAGCTGCGCTTGATTGATCTCAATCCACTGCATAAGATTGGGATCAGTAAAGATACGATGTATTTTATCCATCTATTCATTCTCTTTATGCTGCTCAAAGAAGATGAGCCTTTCGGTACGGAAGACGAGAAGATGGCGGACTTCAATCATGATCAGGTGATCACGGGAGGCATGGAAGGGATCCTACATGATTCTAAGAGCTCCCTTGGTACGATGAAGGAGATGGCACTTGCTTGTATCCGTGAGATGAAAGAAATGGTGCAACTCTTGGATCCTCACGGGAAAGAGTTGATCCAAATCCTTGATGGGGGGATGCAAAAAATCCTTTATCCCGAGTTGTGCTTTGCCTACAGGATTAAGTCGGATATTCAGAAATCCACTTACATGAAATATCATCTGGCTAAAGCCAAAGCGTATGCCGAAGAGAGCGTAAAAAGTGGGTATCGCTTTGTCGGATATGAGGACCTTGAATTATCGACTCAATTGCTTCTTAAAGCAGCAGTGAAACGAGGTATTAAGTTCAAACTGATTGACCGAGATGAGAACTTTGTGATGCTTACCAAAGGAGATCATAAGGAATATGTAAAGCAGGCGACGAAGACTTCGCTTGATTCCTACAGTACGGTGTTGATCATGGAGAATAAAATTGTGACGAAAGAAGTTCTTAAAGAGCGTGGTATACGAGTACCGAATGGGGATGCCTTCCGTAGTCAGGAAGAGGCATTGGCTGCCTATGAGACGTACCATGACAAAGCTATCGTCATTAAACCGAAGTCCACCAACTTTGGGTTAGGTATCACCATCTTTAATCGTGAATTCCCGAAAGAGGACTATCAAAAAGCATTTGAGATGGCGTTTAGGCACGATCAGACTGTTCTTCTTGAAGAATTCATGACAGGTAAAGAATATCGATTCCTGGTTATGGGCGATGAGGTTGTAGGGGTACTGCATCGCGTACCAGCGAATGTCGTGGGGGATGGAATTCACACGATTGAGCAGCTCGTCCATGAAAAGAATAAAGATCCGCTTCGGGGTCGCGGTTATAAGACGCCTTTAGAGAAAATCCAGCTAGGTGAAGCAGAAACCATGTTTTTAAAGAATAATAACCACCAATGGAGTGAGATCCCTTCCTTAGATCAAATCGTCTATTTACGGGAAAACTCCAACATCAGTACAGGTGGAGACAGTCTTGACTTTACCGATGAGATTCCTGAGAGCTATAAGAAATTAGCCATTGAATCAGCAAAAGCTGCAGGTGCAACTTTCTGTGGGGTGGATATGATGATTGATGATATTACATCTGAGGCATCCGATTCCAATTACAGTATTATTGAGATCAACTTTAACCCAGCCATTCATATCCACTGCTATCCATACAAAGGGAAGAACCGTAAAGCGGATGAGAAAATTCTCGACTTGCTGTTTGGGGAAGTGGAAGATTAATTACGAATAGCCGATCTGCTTATAGCTGGATCGGTTATTTCTTATTATAGCAGAAATAAAAAGAAAAGTTCCTGAGTTTATTTGTTGTAAAATGCAAATTTGTATTAGGATCGGCATCCATTTTCGACCTTAGAGCTTGAATTGGCGTCTAAGTGTTTTCATATACTTGCTATTAGAACTTGATAGGTGGTACCGGCCGAGCTGATACCACACGTACTAATCCGACATTCTAAACAATGCTAATGCTAAGGATGTGGTCATCGAGCCTAAAGGGGGAATCCATGGCCTTTACTAAAAATTGGGTTCCTCGATTGAAGGTGGAGGATTAAATCATTTCAGCTGTAATAAAAGGAATCTAACCGTACTGAAAGTATAGAAGACGTCCCATGATTTCGAATATACTGTAAGCAAAATCCGAAAGCATCGGTCAAGCAGCCCTGACATATTGTCCAGGGCTGCTTTGTTTTTTTATTGTTCGTTATTTGCTGGTTTCTCGGCCAAACAACTCCTTCTTCTTTGAGTGGTCGATCAGAAGCATTTCAACATCTGAAGTTTACTAAAAACATAGGTAATTGGTTTGGAGTGAAAATACTTAATAGAACCACCACCACCGACCTACTTAGACAGATTTCGACATGATCCTTTTGGTATCATTATTTCATAATTACATGATAAGAGGTGTTATTATGGATGGAATTATTGAAATAAAAACATTTAAAGAAATAGACTTAAATGATCAATTCTTTAATAGTTTAAAGGAAGACTACCCTGGATTTGTTGATTGGTTTCATAAGAAAAAAGATGATAAGGCTCAAGTTTTATATAATGAATCGGGATTATTGGAAGCCTTTCTTTATATGAAAAAGGAAATAGGGCCGGTTACGGATGTTCACCCAGCACTAAAAGAAGGAACGTGGTTAAAAGTAGGAACAATGAAGGTAAATCCTCACGGAACACGTCTCGGTGAAAGATTTATTAAAAAAATATTGGACTTTGCAGTTGTAGGTGGAATAGAGAATATCTATGTTACAGTATTCCCAAAACACCAATCACTTGTCAGTCTCTTTTTTAAGTACGGTTTTATTAATAATTCAGTTAAGCAATCAACTGCAGGCCAAGAATTAGTATTGACTAAGACGCTTGAGAGCACTGTAGGTCATATTCTACAAGATTATCCTTTAGTCTGCTCAAAAGGGAAGCGAAAGCACTTATTAGCAGTAAAGCCCGTATATCATACGAAGTTGTTTCCGGATTCTATTCTTCGTAATGAGAGCTTTGATATAATTAAAGATGTATCTCATACTAACAGTATTCATAAGGTTTATATTGCTTCAATGCCTGGACTTGCAACTGTAAAACCAGGTGACTTGATTGTAATATATAGAACAAAAACAGAAAACACAAAAGCATGGTATACCTCGGTAGCAACTTCTATCTGCGTTGTAGAGGAGATGAAGCATCGAAGAGATTTTGCAAATATACAGGAGTTTCTTAAGTATTGTAAAGATTACTCTGTATTTTCAACTCAGGATTTACAGTATTATTGGAATAAACCTGGTAACGTATACATTTTAAAAATGACTTATAATATAGCGTTAAGAAGAAGATTAAATCAACAGAGATTGGTGGAGGAAGTAGGCCTATCTAAAGATAACTATTGGGGATACTTCACTCTTAATGATCAAGAATTTGAACAGATTTTAATAAAAGGTGATGTATATGAAAGTCTTGTTATCGATTAAACCCGAATTCGTTGAAAAAATATTTAGCGGTGAAAAGAAATATGAGTATCGAAAATCAATTTTCAAGAAAGAGAATATTGATACAGTTGTAGTGTACTCTACGATGCCTGAAGGGAAAATAGTAGGTGAATTCAAAATAGAAGCCATAATCGCTAACCGTCCCGATATATTATGGGAAAAGACGAAAGATGCTTCAGGCATAAGCAATCTATATTTTGAAAAGTACTTTGAAAACAGAGTAGAAGGTTACGCAATTAAAATTTCAGATCCTGTGCTTTACGATAAACCAATTGATCCCAAATCAGAATACAAGTCTTTTCATGCACCTCAATCTTTTTGTTATATCAATTGAAAAGTAGAGTGATTTATAGATGAAGAACATCATATTCATTTCTGGTGTACATGGGGTAGGGAAAACACAATTTTGTCGTGAACTGACTAATGATTATCAACTAATTCACCATACTGCAAGTCAACTAATCGCATCTAAAAAACAAAAACACTTTGATAATAGTAAGAGAGTAAGTCACATCACTGAAAATCAAGACTATTTAATCGAAGCCATTAATGAACTTGAACTGCTTGATACCACTTTATTATTAGATGGCCATTTTTGTGTAATAAATGAGTTTAGTAATATAGTGAGACTGCCCATTCAAACGTTCTCAGATCTCTTACCAAGAGGCATCATTTTATTGACTGACGACGAAGCACATATCCACTCCAGACTAGTTAAGAGAGACTCGATTGCATTTATTGATATTGATATGATAAGGAAACTACAGCAAGAAGAATTAATTTTCGCGCAAGAAATTTCGAATATGCTACATATTCCTTTATGTATTTATCGAGTATCAGACAACAATCGAGCTATTCTTGATGACTTCGTTGAAAAATTTACAGTAGAACAAAAATGACGGTAATTCATGCGGGAATTTTTTGTTGTAAGGGGAGGAATGGCACTTAGTTTCCCCTTTACAACATCATTTATCTAACGAATATCTACAAACCTAGGTATCAACTAATATTTACGTAAAATACAAATTTGACGAAATTTATTATAAGATAACCGGTTGTGGAGGTAACATGACATGGATAAGCAAACAAAGTTCCATTATATGAAACGGATTGATGAGAAGCTTTCTGACTTACCTTGGTATGTTACAGAATACATAGATAGCCGTAAGAGGAAACTGTCACACACCACTCTCCTTAACTATACCCATGATTTTATTATCTTTTTTGATTGGATGGTAATGGACTGTTTTGTAGCTGACCACCGAAAAAATGTATCACTTGACGCTTTAGAAAAATTAACAGTCCGGGACATTGAAAACTTTCTCACTTATCTTGAATATCAAACAGGAAACAGCAGAATCACCATTAATCGAAAAATTTCAGCCCTCAAATCGCTGTTTGATTACTTACAAAATAAAGCTGAAACCACCGATTTAAAGCCATATCTACTGCGCAATGTCATGGCTAAGGTAGAACTAAATTCAATTAAAGAAAGCCAAGAAACAGTTGCAAACAGAATAGGCGGAACCCTATTAAGAGATGATGACTTTGATTCCTTTCGTGAATTTGTATCGCATGGTTATGGTCAAAAATATAAAGATAATAAAAGGATGCACAGATTCCATCAACACAATCGGGAACGTGATACTGCGATTATTTCACTAATATTAGGATCAGGACTCCGTTTATCAGAAGTCGCAGGTTGTAATCTAGAGGATCTAGATTTAAAAAACAACTTGATACGAGTCACTAGAAAAGGGAATAAAGAACAATTTGTTTATTTTAGCGATCAGGCATTTATTGATATAATGGAGTATATAAAAATTAGAGAAGCAAGGTACAAACCAGGGAAATCTGAAACATTTTTATTTTTACCTGCTGATGTAGGACGGAAGGGAAAAAGCCGCAGATTTACTCAAAGATCAATAGAAAAAATCGTTGAGAAATATGCTAAATCATATGGAAAACCAACTTTATCAGTGCATACGTTAAGACATTCTTTTGCAACTCGATATCATAAAGAGAACAATGATGTTCCCAAACTAAGAAATCAATTGGGCCATTCTTCAATTCAAACAACAATGATTTATACTCATCTGACAAACGATGAAATGAAAGAAGCAATAAACAGAATGGACAATTAATTAATAATGACACAAAAGTACCATTTTGCTTGGAGGAAGTTGCCTTCATTGGAGCAACAGTGACACAAAAGCACCCTTTTACTTGGAAGAAGTAGCTTTCATTGGAGCAACAGTGACACAAAAGCACCCTTTTACTTGGAAGAAGTAGCTTTCATTGGAGCAACAGTGACACAAAAGCACCCTTTTACTTGGAAGAAGTAGCTTTCATTGGAGTATAGTGACACAAAAGTACCATTTTGCTTGGAGGAGAGTCCTTATCATTGATGAGATTAAAAGATCTCTCACAAAATGACACAAAAGTACCCTCATTAATGTAATGTGGGCTTAATAAAAAGGGTAACTTTGTGTCACTAAACTTAAAGAGGGCACTTTTGTGTCATTATTAGGGGTAGTTTTGTGTCAATTAACACTTATAGAAAGATAGGCGGGACAAGGGTTTGAATATACTTTTATACATATGTACAAAATACGGGTTTTGTGAAACAGTATAGTCGGAAACAAGCCGAATTGATTAGATCCACGCTTACATCTATGCATTGTGATACAATCTATATTTCTTCCTTGCTCTTTGATAAATTGTTTTATAGAAAAAGTAAATAACCGGTATCTTCCCCTGTAGAAGTTTATTTTCGTATAGCGCTTTCTTTTTTTTGAGCTTCCGTTTTCAATGTACTGCTTACAGGCTTACTTGGCGTTGCCTCTACAGCAAAATTCATGGAACCAACCATTTTTCAGAACATACCAAAACACATATCTTTCAACGGTAGGCGGCGTTTCGTAACTGAAGCCTTTCAGCTTGGCAAATTCTGCATCCGCCGTGTACTGATTTAAGATCAGCGTGTCTTCCCCGTTCGTATACTCAAGACGGATGTCTCCCACCTCTTTCCAATCAAACTTTTTCGTGTAAACGGCTTTTCCACTCTTTTTACCTTCGACCTTCATTTATGATGCACTAAAAGTTTACTTTCGAGAATAAAAAAAAGAACCCAAAATAATTTGAGTTCTTTTTTTTAAGTTGTTAATTTTTATATTTTTGTTTGTAAAATTTATATAATCCGTCAATGTTAGAACTAGATAATAACTCTATAGCATTTTGAATATCTTGTTCTTTCCAATCCCACCATTTTAATTCTAATAAAATTTGAATATCCGTATCAGTGAATCGTTTTTTTATAACTTTAGCAGGATTTCCACCTATCATTGTATATGGTTCGACATCTTTTGTAACGACTGCTCTTGATGCAATAATTGCACCGTCACCTATTTTGATTCCAGGCATAATCATCGCTTCAGAGCCAATCCATACATCATTACCTACAATTGTATTACCCTTCGATTTATAGGATTCAATAATCTTCTCTTTAAACGGATACACTGTAATCCATTCAGAGTTATGATTATGATTCCCTCCCATCATGAATATCACGCCACTTGCAAAACAACAATATTTACCAATTATTATTTTGTCAACAGTCCAACCATAATCTTCAAATGGATTGTACATGTGTTGAGATTCTTGATCTCCCCAAATATATCGAACACAGATGTCTTCAAATTCTCCCCCTGCGTAGTAACCAGAATAATAAGAACACTCTCCAACTTCGATAAGTGGGTTGTTGATTCGGTCTTTTAGAAAATGAATCTCTGTCCAATGTTTAAATGGATTGTTTTTCATGAGTGATATACCTCATTCCTAAATAAATTTTTATTGACAATAAAAATATTTAGGAACTATGTCAAACGGCAATGTTTTTTATTTTCTTTAATCTCTTATTCATTTCACTAATCCTCCTACCTATAAATCTTACTTAACATTATTGTTTTTTACAAGACGGATTGTAATATGATGTTCGACAGTGTCACCCGACACCTTAAATTGTCTCAAACCACTCATTCGCTCTGAAGCCCCCTCTATGGCCGCACAAAAAAATACTGTCCTATACGGTCAGTAATGACATTATAGGACAGCCTCGTAGACTAGCTCGTATTTACTTTTTCAATGAAATGACAAACTTGGAACCGACATCGCCTGCAAATACGATCCTACCGTTCTCCGGTAATAAGGCCTGATTCTTACCGCTGACCACGGTGTGGTTCATACAAATACCTGCTTGAGCATATACAGCAAAGGAGCCATTCGAAGGCATCTTAACCGTTATGACCTTTCCTTTGGCAGTCGCAGGCACTGAATACCATATGGCATGGCCCTCCGCTTGGATCGTTGTCGAAGATTGTGTACCCGAATAGAGCGGTTTTACAAGTTCCTCAACAGCGTACAAGCCGCCTGCTAGCGTAAAATACTTTACTCCATTCTTTTTAAAGAAGTAGATTTCCATAGAATCTCGACCAGCGATAGTAGGGATTTGCAGTTTGTTGGCTACTTTGTTTGCATCAATGATCTTATTATTTACCAAATAACCAGTCAACAACGAATTTGTACTTTTCCGTGCCATCCTCGTTTACAAATGAACCATCTGCCGTATACGTATATTTTGGACAGGATTGTTCGGAGCGTTAATCACGGATATAGACAATTCACCCACAGTATTAATTTCTATCTTCATTAACTTACCTGAACCACCACCATAAATACCTGCATGTTGGGATAATTCCTGCGGCATATCCGCCTTTATTGGCACGCCATGCGACTTCTCCGGCTTCCGTTCTTTAATAACACCTTTCTCTTGCAGTGCGCTAAGCAGCAGTTCATTTGCTATCAATTGATCTGTTGCGCTAGAGCCACCTGATGAGAGAACAGCCGCTGCCATGTTGTATTCCGGAAGCACGACTAACGATGAATGATAGGCCATCGTATCTCCACCTTTAGTAAGTGCCTTGATGCCATATTGGTTGTATGGAAACAAGTTCACACTATCCCAACCTAACCCGTATGACAAAGACGTATCGGCATCCGGTGACCACATACCCTTTTTATACTCTGCTTGTTCCATGGCCGTTACCGACTGACTAGAAAGAATACCATCGACTTCTCCCGTGAAAATCTGAGAGGATTTAACGATATCTTCAGCTGTGGAGTAAATACCGCCAGTTGCAATGATAGTAGTAACCATTATACTATAAACAAAATTGAGTTACCCCTATTCTTCCTATAATCAAGGATATAAATACTATTAACTGTAAGTTATGCAACCAGTTTAAGTTCAATCAATTTGTGAACATAAACTGGTTGCACAACAAAGAAAGCCTTGAAAACAAGACTTTTAATGCACCTATTATTAGTTCACTGGACAATATAGTGGTTGAAAATTTAAATAATCGTATCACCACAATTACAGTACCTAAGATAATCACAAATTTAATCAAAGTAGACAAGGCTTATAGAATAAGGATTCTAATGTAACGTAGTGGTTACCACTCTGATTTTCATTTAATTATTCCAGCACCATCATTTTGTCCCAGATTTTATACTTGTCATAGTTGCAACGCCCAAACTGATGCGTAGATGTTACCGGCAGCAACATAAATGCAAAAGACGGATTGCCAAGCCAAGTGCGACAGTTCACTCACGAATGATTCGTACGCCGTTTTCCACCCAAGACATTTTCTTGGTCGATTATTAATCAATTCTATTGCATGTAAAAGTTCTTCCTCTGTGACCCTAGCAAAGTCATATCCCTTGGGAAAGAACTCTCTGAGGAGCCCATTGGCATTCTCATTGTTTCCTCTTTGCCATGACGAATAGGGATCAGCGAAATAGACCTTAATCTTGTGCGAGGACTCAAGGTTTCGATGACAAGCAAACTCTTTGCCTCGATCCACGGTCGCCGTCTGAAACGTGGGTGTAGG
>NZ_JAMAWB010000139.1:0-255 GCF_023713585.1 Paenibacillus sp. MER TA 81-3 | reverse complement strand
CTCCCTCTATGTAATCCTTCACCGCTTGGAGCTTAAGCTCAGCACTATAACTTCGATTATGGTTTCGTTTTTCTAACCCCTCATAACCATACACCTTGTAACAACGACGCCATTTCGCCAAAGTCGTGTTGCTGATACCGTATTTCTTGGCTGCAGCCTTAACACCAATTTCGCCACTTGCGATTTCATCAAGGATAATGAGAGTTTCTCTGACGCATCATATTTTTTATTAGGCATAAAAAGCTCCCCATACAC
>NZ_JAMAWB010000138.1:0-255 GCF_023713585.1 Paenibacillus sp. MER TA 81-3 | reverse complement strand
CATAGCAGCTTAAAAGCTTATTCAGGAGGAGCGAAAGCGATGACGAAGGGGCGTTCGACGACTTGGCAGGAACGGATCGATATTGTGCAATACTGTCTTGCTCATCAGCATGACTACCATAAGACAGAGGACCATTTTCAGGTCTCCTACCAGCAAGTCTACCAATGGGTGAAGAAGTTTGAAGATGGCGGTCAGGATGCGTTAAAGGATGGACGGGGAAGAAAGAAAGCGCCGGAGGAATTAACAGAGGCCGAT
>NZ_JAMAWB010000137.1:0-255 GCF_023713585.1 Paenibacillus sp. MER TA 81-3 | reverse complement strand
ATGATATCTGGGGCAATCCATTAACCCAGGAGGAGCAAGTACCGAATATCTTCCGCTACTCGGGAGAGTACTGGGACGCAGATACGAATCTACAGTATTTGCGTGCAAGATGGTATGATCCGAGTATCGGGCGGTTTATTAATGAGGATACGTATGAAGGGGATCTAGGGAATCCGCTGAGCTTGAATTTGTATTCGTACGTGGCCAACAATCCGTTGAAGTTTATTGACCCTAGCGGGAACCGATATATACCTT
>NZ_JAMAWB010000136.1:0-255 GCF_023713585.1 Paenibacillus sp. MER TA 81-3 | reverse complement strand
GCGAGTAGCGGTGACCCCATTCTCGTTCCACATACCTGGCAATGAGTTCAAGCGTCCAGTTGTGCTTGGCTGTAAAGCCGACCTCGTGGGGCACCGAATAGGCGACGGTCTGCGTCAACTGATCCTGTTGTTCCTTGGTTAACCGAGGAGGAGCACCAGATGAATGCTTGAGCCGCAAGGCGACCAATCCGCCGTTTTCGTACGTATGAATGTAACTGCTCACCGTCATTCGATTACGATTCAGAATTTCAGCGA
>NZ_JAMAWB010000135.1:0-255 GCF_023713585.1 Paenibacillus sp. MER TA 81-3 | reverse complement strand
CCCATTCGGACATCCCCGGATCGATGCTTGCTTACAGCTCCCCGAGGCATTTCGTTGTTCGCCACGTCCTTCGTCGGCTCCTGGTGCCTAGGCATCCTCCGTGTGCTCTTACTAGCTTAACCTAGTTCGCTCATTGCTGAGCTTTATATCAACATAAGGATGATTCTAAGACACTTTACTACTTTCGCGATTCAGTTTTCAAGGTACAAGTGTGAAAGAGATTCCTCTTTCAAAACTGAAAACGAGTGGAACGTT
>NZ_JAMAWB010000134.1:0-255 GCF_023713585.1 Paenibacillus sp. MER TA 81-3 | reverse complement strand
AAGAACAGAGGCTGAAGGATACCAGGAGTCCATTAATACATACGTTTTTTGATTAGATACGGGCACTTGCTTAATCATGTCGCAGGCCAGATCGATTTTGCTTTTACCGTAGGACTCGTAACGTTCCGTTGCAAATGGATACACAACATCACCAGCGCGAAGCATCGTTTCCACAACAGAATGGCCGTAGACCTGCTTGCCCTGTAGATGAGAATGATGATAAGTCGATCCCTGGATCGAAATGAGAGCCTGTGA
>NZ_JAMAWB010000133.1:0-255 GCF_023713585.1 Paenibacillus sp. MER TA 81-3 | reverse complement strand
ATCTAAGTACCCTCAGGAAGAGAAAACAATAGTGATTCCGTCAGTAGCGGCGAGCGAACGCGGAATAGCCTAAACCGAAGAGCTTGCTCTTCGGGGTTGTGGGACGTCTCATTAGGAGTCAGAAAGGCGTTTATTAGATGAAGAGGTCTGGAAAGGCCCGCCATAGAAGGTAACAGCCCTGTATTCGAAAGTAAATGCCCTCCGAGACGGATCCCGAGTACCGCGGGACACGTGAAACCCCGTGGGAATCTGGCA
>NZ_JAMAWB010000132.1:0-255 GCF_023713585.1 Paenibacillus sp. MER TA 81-3 | reverse complement strand
TTCCATAACCCTTCAACAACGTTGAGATGCGGGCTGTATGGGGGCAGAAACACAAGTTCAAGACGCCCTTTCATTTTATCCAAAAATGGCTGCAGCAGCTTGGCATGATGAATGCGTGCATTATCTAACACGATTGCGATTTGGCCTGCAGGGTATTGAGTAACAATCTTTTCAAGAAAGCTCAAAAAGGTCTCGGCTGTGTACTGCTCATCCTCCTGCCAAACGATTTGACCGGTGGCATAATCCACCGTGGCT
>NZ_JAMAWB010000131.1:0-255 GCF_023713585.1 Paenibacillus sp. MER TA 81-3 | reverse complement strand
TCCTAGAGATAGGGCTTTCCTTCGGGACAGAGGAGACAGGTGGTGCATGGTTGTCGTCAGCTCGTGTCGTGAGATGTTGGGTTAAGTCCCGCAACGAGCGCAACCCTTAACTTTAGTTGCCAGCATTGAGTTGGGCACTCTAGAGTGACTGCCGGTGACAAACCGGAGGAAGGTGGGGATGACGTCAAATCATCATGCCCCTTATGACCTGGGCTACACACGTACTACAATGGCTGGTACAACGGGACGCGAAGC
>NZ_JAMAWB010000130.1:0-255 GCF_023713585.1 Paenibacillus sp. MER TA 81-3 | reverse complement strand
TTATGAGCAATGGGGGGACGCAGAAGGATAGGGACGCGAGCTGATGGATGCTCGTCCAAGCAGTGAGGCCGGTCAGTAGGCAAATCCGCTGACCATGAAGGCTGGGCTGTGATGGGGAGGGAAATTTGTAGTACCGAAGGTCTTGATTTCATGCTGCCAAGAAAAGCCTCTAGCCAGGATGAAGGTGCCCGTACCGCAAACCGACACAGGTAGGCGAGAAGAGAATTCTAAGGCGCGCGGAAGAACTCTCGTTAA
>NZ_JAMAWB010000012.1:0-188745 GCF_023713585.1 Paenibacillus sp. MER TA 81-3 | reverse complement strand
CCGTTTCCGAAATCCGTCTGCGTGTCGGGCAGTTTATGGATGAAATCATGAAGTCCCCTCATGCAATCATTGACCGCCTATGCGTTCGACTTTGAATGCTATCTTCTTTCGTTCAACTTATATAGTAACGAACAAAAAGAGCGCCATACTGATAACAAGCAGCAGCGATCCAACCAGAAGCAGCAGTTTGGGATGCCATTTTTGATTTTTCATTTGAATCCCTTGCGTAATGATCATCGCCACCCCGGTAAGCATCAACCCCATCGAGAGCATTCGCGCCGTTTCTTGGGTAGTCAAAGATAATTGATCCTGGAAATAGAAGCCTCCGATCACTTGCAGGGTAACAACACTGAGCATCGTTACCAGACCGGCAAACAAATAAAGACGAACGCCCTTTTGAAATGGGTTGACCTTTGGCGGCTTGTCTTGGATCATCGGTTTATGGGCTGGGATCAACAGCAGCACAACGACAAATGCCATGATCGGCAGCATAGCTCCGATATAAAGGGGCCAAATTAGTCCGATAAGGGCAAATTCGCCAGCTATCGCAGGTCCAAGCACGAGGCCCAGTCCATTTGCAGCTCCAATGAATGCCATGCCTGCAGAACGGTCTTTTTCATCTGTGACATCCGCCATATACGCCTGTGCCGACGAAGGGACGGCTGGAATAAACAGACCAACCATAGCGCGCGCTGCTATCAGCAATGCGACTAGCAGTCCGCCTTTAATGAGCCCCGTCATTCCAGCATACATCGTCGCCGTAAACAAGACGTAGCTCACAAACATGCCCAGGAAGCCAATCAAAATGACGGGCTTTCTCCCTTTGATATCACTTAGCCGTCCCCACACCGGCGCCATCAAGGCCATTGCAATAGAGCCTATTGATATAATCAAGCCCGAGTGGGTTTCGCTTAACCCCAATTCGCGGATGAGCGGAGGCATGATAGGAGCAATAATCATCAATGCAACCATCGCAACAAATACACTGAAAAATATACTGAATCGAATTCTAGCCACTTTCACATTTTCCCCTTTCGCAGCATCTATTATTGATGCTTCACTTTTGAATGTTAAGTGAAAAACGTTAAGCATTGCTACCTTGAAACGGATTGTTCTTACGGAAAAACGGATTTATAATGTACATTACGTTTAAACCGCACACTATTAGCGTTAAGCCCTCCTATAAAACATGATTCCTGATGATGTCCTCAAGGTGATATACCAAATAATTGCATACTGAACCGAAGATGAGCCGAATAGGGATATCGTTTGAGCGGTGAGAACCAAGGCTACTCTTCTCTTCCAACCGAGGTTCATGTTCGTTATCATGTCTAGTTACACTCCTTTGTGTGCGTATATATAAAAATAAAAAAAGCAGAAAGCATAGCACCTTTCGGTGCAAGCCTTCTGCTTGTCGTACACGTCTAAACGGTACAGCAATACAATCTTCAGCAAAGAAACGTGGACATTCACGCCAATCTTAACCTGCTATTGCGCTTGACGCACCGTGATACGGGTGTCCATGTCCGAATCGATCGCTTATTTATGATGGACACTGTCACTACTTGTCTTCGCCGATAATGCGCACTTCAGTTTCAAGCTCCACGCCGAACCGTTCGTTGACCGTCTGCTGCACGTGGCGGATAAGCGAAATATATTCGCTTGCCGTCGCATCGTCTACGTTAACGATAAACCCGGCATGCTTCATGGACACCTCGGCGCCGCCGATCCGCGTACCCTGCAGCCCGGATTCCTGAATCAGCTGGCCGGCAAAGCGGCCCGGAGGACGCTTAAAGACGCTGCCGCATGAAGGGTATTCAAGCGGCTGCTTGGATTCGCGCAAGTGCGTCAGCTCATCCATCTTGGCCTTAACCGCATCATATTCGTCTGGCACAAGCGAGAAAGTCGCTTCCAGCACAATATTCCGGTTCGGTCCGATATTGCTCCGGCGGTAGCCTAATTCGAGCTGTTCCTTCGTCAGACGAACAAGATCGCCTTCAGGCGTCAGCACCAATGCGCTTTCCAGCACATCCGCGATCTCGCCTCCGTACGCACCGGCGTTCATGTAGAGCGCTCCGCCTACCGATCCCGGAATGCCGCAGGCGAATTCAAGTCCGGACAGCCGGTGTCCAAGCGCGGCGCGTGACACGTCGATGATGGCTGCGCCGCTCTGTGCGATAATCTTATGCTCATTGCGGACAATCTGATTCAGCTTGTTCAAGTTCACTACGATGCCCCGAATCCCGCCGTCCTTAACGATCAGATTGGAGCCGAAGCCGAGAATGGTAAGCGGCAGTTGATGCTGACACGCAAAATTAATGATAACTTGCAATTCCTCGTAACGGGCAGGCGTCACATACAGATCGGCCTTGCCGCCCATGCGGGTATAGGTGTGCTGTTTCAATAATTCATCCTGTCTTATGGAATCTTCCGAGATCAATTCGCGTAATTGGTAATAACGTTCTAAGAGGTTATGCATGCTATTCCATCCTTACTTATCTTTTTCGCATATCCATTATAACCAATAACTCTCGTAATAGGCTATGCACAGATAATCAACCGATACGCATGGATACGTACGCTATAGGGTATCTTATCCAATTAAAGGCGTGCTAAATGAAGTGAAAAGAGACAAGGAGCAGGTCATGGAACAGCATCCGTTAGATCAGGTGGAGACATTAGCATTAAAAAAGAAAGCGGCGTGGGACTCCAACAAGCTCCAGTACCTGCTTCGTTCCATCATGGCAAGTATGTTTATCGGCTTCGGCGTTGTTGTTGCGTTTAAGACGGGCAATCTATTCGACGAAGGCGCTTCACCGTTCGCCTATACGACGGCTGCCGTCACGTTTGGAGCGGCTATCATTTTGATCGGCTATGCGGGCGGAGATCTGTTCACTGGGAATACGTTCTACTTCACCTTCTCCACCCTGCGCGGATCGACGACTTGGAGTGATACGTTTAAGATTTGGGGCACCAGCTATCTTGGCAACTTTATTGGCGCACTCTTATTTGCTGGCCTCTTATGGGGCACTGGATTGTTCCGCGAGTATAACAGCAACGTATTCTTTTATGATGTAGTAGCGCATAAGATGGAGGCATCGACGTTTCAATTATTTTTCCGGGCGATCTTATGTAATTGGCTTGTCTGCATGGCATTCTTTATTCCGATGACCCTGAAGGGCGACGGGCCTAAAATATTTGCGATGATTCTGTTTGTCTACTGCTTCTTCATATCCGGCTTCGAGCACAGCATCGCCAACATGACGTCTTTCTCTATCGCATTGTTCATGGAGCATCCGGCCGGCATCTCGCTGTACGGCGCCTTGCATAATCTGATTCCCGTAACTTTCGGCAATATTATCGGGGGCAGTGTCTTTATGGGGATGATATATTTTTACTTGAATAAGCGAAACCGGAACAAGATTTAATCGGTATGAAGTGAAAGTGCATCACATAGCAGCGACGGCCCCATCCCGCTGCATTACAGTTTCACTGTTCATTGTCGAGACCGAACATGTCTCCCGCCGGCATCGCAGATAGCATCACTCGTTCAAATAGGTCATGACGCGGTTCTGGATCAATTTACTCACTTCATCCGCTGATTTCTGACCATTCATGTAGGAATCAAACTCTTCTAGGACGATGGATTCGATTTTCTTATCGATTGAGAAGCTTGGATGTGCTTCCTCCAGGATGTTTCCGGCGTATTCAATTCGTTCATTAAGAAATTTTTCATCTGAAATGGTTGCTTTCAACTTTTGTGCTGCTTCTTGAAGCTTTTTCTTGTTAGCGTCTTTATGGACAGAGATTCCCATAAGTAATCCGATGACTGCACTTCCTCAGAGATCATGAACTTCAGGAACTCCCAAGCTTCCTTCTGAACGTTCGATTTGCTATTGATGCCAAACCTATTGCTGGATTTGTAACTCCAACCTTGGGGTTGACCACTCATCGTTGGTCTTTGGAACATCTGGCTGTTCGAATCTGCCAAAGTCGTCAATAATGTTTCTGCTCTGTTACTTAACGTATAAGTGAACAAACTTTCTTTGATCTTGCTTTTTTTTGATGTCATCTGTTAACTGGGAATTCGCCTGATGGAGTTCTTCCATCGAGCATTGCAGATTGCGGGATAGCTCATTGAGGGAAGCCGCCAGCTCCCCAATTTCGTCATCGGATTGGAATCCTGGGCCCTAAGAAATTCTTGGATAAGTTCTTGAATATAGATATCATCCTCGATAACGAGAATATTTGCCGACATTTATTTTCACCTCAGTGTATCAGTTTAAATCTCTATCTATATAAGCCTCTACTATACTAAAGGTATGTGAAATTCAGATGAAATTTAGCTGAAGTTGAAATGAAGAAAAATGTTAAACCATCTCGTATTTCACCGTTCCTTGATACGTAGTGCGATTTCTGCAAGCTGTTGAACTCCAGCACGTATTTGCTCTTCATTCACGAATGAATAGCTCAGTCTGATCCAAGACTGCATTTCATCGAGCGGATCGCAAATTTGACCAGGAACGAAGGAAATAGATTGTCGAAAGCTCTCGTTTAATAACGTTCTCGCTGGAACCGTATCCGGCAGTTGGAGCCATATATTGAGTCCCCCTTTTGGAGTGATCCATTTCCAGTCGATAGGAGCCAATGCCAATTCCTCCTCCATGACGTCTCTTCTGATTTGTAGCGCAATTCGCAATTTTTCCAAATGTTGCTGCATCCGTTCAGATTGAAAGTAATGCACAAATATTTTTTGAGTGACTAGCGGCGTTCCGTTGTCAGCCAGCGATTTGGCCGTTATCAGAGCCTCTATCACGGACTTGCGGCCAAATACGGCGCATATTCGCAAGCCTGGCGCCACATACTTACTGAAACTTCGGAGATATACAACCCATCCTTCTGTATCGTAGGTGAATAAGGGCTGCGGTGGCCGTTCATCGAAATACATATCGTGGAACGCATCATCTTCAATCAATAAACAACGATACCGTTCGGCCAACTCTACAAGCTGCTTGCGTTGAGTGGTCGGTAATGTATACCCCGTTGGATTATGGAAAGTAGGATTCATATAAAAGAACCGTGGTCGATGCTGCTTCATCAACAATTCGACCGTGTCCAAATCATAGCCTTCTGGAGAAAAATCCACAGGAATCAATCTGGCGCCCTGCCCTCGGAATACATCAAGCGCCGCGCTATATGTGGGCCTTTCCACCAAAATCGCATCCATTGGTCTTATGAATATTCTAGAAAGCAAGTCAATCGCCTGTTGCGCCCCCGTCGTTATCAACACCTCGCTTGTATTCAGATGAACCCGGTAATGACGTATGATGTACTGACAGAGGACATCACGCAGCTCTTCATCCCCTTGCGGGGTGGAATAAGTCCCCATCAACTTAGGGTAGATGTCAAAAACCTTCTTCACATACTCAGATAGAAATAGATTTGGCAACAAATTCGGATCAATCAGTGCTTGGGAAAATTGATAAGCAGCCGTTACCCGGTGAATATCGGACAACTTGCTATTCAGGTGCACAGCAGAAGATTCGATAGACTCGCTTACATCACACTCGTAGAGGTTAGATATCGAATTCTCAGGACTAACATAATAACCAGACTTCTCCTTGACATAGGCTTTTCCGTTCTGTTTCAACAATTGGTAGGCTTTGAACACCGTCAGTCGATTGATGCCCAACTCCAGAGCGAGCAGTCGAATTGAAGGAAGCTTATCATGTACGTTCCAATCTCCGCGCTCAATTCTCGTCATGATGTGATCGTATACTTGTTTAAAAAGCATGCAAGCCGCCCCCTTTTTGCTTATTGTACACTAACCATTTCTAATCTGTTCTATTTGTATTCATCTGTTCTATACCCATCCGTGTATGATCATTCATAAAGGGGGAGAATCATGATTATCTTTAATTATTTACTCGTATGTCTCGTGTTTGGCACTACATTTTTAGCCATTAAGATCGGTGTTGACGCCTCTGCACCGCCGTTTTTATCTTCGGGCATAAGGTTTTTCGTCGCGGGTCTGCTTTTATTCGGATGGATGATATGGAGGAAAAAAGCAAGCTTCTCTCTCCTTCTGCGCAAAGAAATGCTGCTTACAGGAATCGGTCTGACTTTTGGCACCTTTGCACCCTTGTATTGGGGTGAACAATATGTTGCGTCCGGAATCGCAGCGGTATTTTCGGCTACTGCTCCGATTCTGATCCTTTTGCTGCAAATGATCATAATGCGTCAGACACCAAGCCGTCGCTCTTTAATAGGCTGCATCGTCGGATTTATTGGCGTGATCCTTATTATTCTGCCTGCTATTACGTTATCAGCAAGTATGTGGCTGCTCATCGGAAGCCTTGTGATTTTGATTGGTGAATTGTTCTATTCATGTGGCGCCATTTATTCAAAACAAGTTACAAAACGTTTCCCGGAGGCATCGCCAATAGCGCTTAACGCCGCTCAGATGATGTATGGAGGAGCACTATTACTCATGCTGTCTGCATGCACAGAACATTGGTACTTTAAGAGCTTACTGTCGGCGGACGTGATCGGCTCAATGCTCTATCTGATTGTCATCGGTTCGATGATTGGGCATAGTCTATTCTATTGGCTAGTCGCCAAGACAACCCCTGTCTTTGCCTCGACCTGGCTGTACGTGTCACCGTTGATTGCTCTCACGATTGGGGTCTTGCTCTACGGGGAAGCTATTACTTGGGTAACAGTGGTCGGAGCAGCTACGATTATCGTTGGTACTGTTCTTGTTAATTATGAAAGCTTAAAGCAACTGTTTCAGAAGCCGCAGAGGGAAATCACACAACTCCAAGAGGCGCACTCCAATTAGGTAAATGATTGAGTGTTCGACAAACAAAGTCAAACAAATAAGACGTTAGAAGCCGTAGGTTCAACCCTCGGCTTCTAACGTGCTGTTTGATTCCTTGATTGATGCAAGCTAATATCCAATATGACTTTGCATAAAGATAATGATTTATGCTGGAATAACAATCAAATGAAGATGTACTCGAACGAAATCTCCATATATTGACTTGGTCTATTCGATTTGAGAAGATATAATGTACATTACGCTTAAATCGTACACGATTAACCCTCCTATAAAACTTTCAAAGGAATTATAAAAAAAGTGATGACCTATAATCGAATTGCAATAATGAAGCCCCCGTTTCCCTAGCTAAGCTTATATTGTTCGGAGTCATATAAGCTTGTAGGAGGGCGAAAATAAAGTGAAAAAAAAGGTAGTACCATCTTTGCTGTTAATGATCGTGCTTGTGGCCTTTCCGCAGATCAGCGAGACCATTTACACACCTTCATTACCTGATATTTCAATGGCGCTTGGTGTCTCAAATAGTTCTGTACAGTTAACATTGAGCATTTACTTTATCGGTTTTGCTTTGGGTGTTTTCTGCTGGGGATGGTTATCCGATTATACTGGGCGGAGACCAGCTATGCTGGGAGGTCTCGTTTTATACGGACTTGGTAGTTTAATGTGCTATTTCTCAGCATCTATTGAATTCCTTTTGTTAAGCCGTTTTGTTCAAGCATTTGGTGCCGCGACAGGTTCAATCATTACACAAACGATTCTGCGAGAAAGTGTATCAGGCAATCAACGGCATGCTATGTTTGCACAAATATCTGCTGTAATCGCATTTACTCCCGCAGTCGGGCCGCTCATTGGAGGCTGGGTTGATCAAGCTCTTGGCTTCAGGGCTGTTTTCTTTACACTTGTTATCCTGAGTGTAATATTGTTTGTCTATGCTCTATTAAAGTTGCCGGAAACAGCAGATGTTACGAAGAGAAAAAAGGTTGCCATTGCATCGACTGCAAAGAAAATGCTGTTGTCACCACGTGTAATCGTCTTCGGAACATTGATTGGCGGAATAAATGGGGTTATTTTCAGTTACTATGCCGAAGCCCCATTTTTATTTATTGAGCACTTTCATGTTTCACCAGGGGTTTATGGTTTCTTTGGCATCATTGTGGCTCTAGCATCGATTGTTGGTGCAATGTTCTCCAAAAAATTATTGACCATTTATGCACCTGAGAAGATCATTCATATTGGTCTTCTAGTGATGTCTGCTGGAGCGTTGGTTCTTACAGTTGCGAGTACGTTTGACACAATGCCGAAGATCATGGCCATTGCTAGTATTTTATTTACCATGTTTATTATGCTGATGGGAGCAGGCATCGCATTACCTAACTGTTTAAGTCTTTCACTCGTCGGTTTTCACGATGTTGTTGGAACCGCTGGGGCGATATTTAGCTTAGGTTATTACTTGTTGGTTAGCTTAATGACATGGGGAATGAGTGTTCTTCACAATGGTTCACTGATGACGATGCCAGTATATTTCCTTGTCATAAGTTGTGGAATGTGGCTTCTTGGTAAGTATTTTATTAAAACTGAATAACTTGTTTTGAGAAGTAACTTATACAAGGAGAATTAAAACGGGGCTTTAGAAATAACAAAAAAGCAGCATTTATCATAGTGCTGCTTTTTTGGCATGAAGATAAATCTTGCAAGGAATTCCTTAACTCTGTATTCATGCCTTCGAGCAATTTGTATAAATTTGAAGATAATATGCGTATCAATCCGATCCGAACCCCGGAAGTTGTAGCTTTGACCTCCATTACCGAACCAATCAGTCTCGACCAATTCTTCCATCTTTGGCTGTTCGCTAAAGCAAGCGCCTCAACAGTAAAGCCACCTATACGCATGGATACGTGCTGGGGCACCTGATTGTTCCGCGGGCATAACAGCAACGCTATTTTCTGTAATTGATATAATTATCTTTGTACCAATGAGGAGAGCGTAAAATATTTTGTGTAAATAGTTAACATAACAAAGGAAGATCCTTTCTTGTAGAATTAAGTTACCACACTACAATTCACAGAAAGAGGTCTTCCCATGAATCATTTTACTACAGATTTAGTCCAAGCTCTAGTCACGAAACAAGATGTGACAGAAGTATACCGTCAGCACCTAGAATCAGCTATGAATAGGCTGCTTGAAACGGAGTTAACTGCGTTTCTAGATTATGAAAAGTATGACCGTATTGGCGTAAACTCTGGAAACTCACGTAACGGTGGCTACACACGCACGTTTCATACGGAATATGGAGACCTCAAGCTCCATATTCCCAGAGATCGCAACGGAGAGTTTAAACAGCAAACTGCCGCTCCTTACAAACGTTCAAATGACACGCTAGAGTCCTTCGTCATCCACATGTTTCAGAAAGGTGTTACGATGACAGAAATTGCTGACCTTATTGAGAAAATGTATGGTCATCACTACACGCCGCAGACTGTGTCCAATATGACAAAAGTGATTCCATTTACACAAAATTCTTGACGCTACCCATTTTTTTGCCCGCTTACATTAATGATTATTGTCTGAGCGTGATTTTTGGAGTTCAAGCGCCTATCTAAAGTTTCGTAGCGGCTCCCCATATCTCACTAATACATGCCACAATAGTTTCAATTCCTGAAGTACTTCCTTATAGCTCCCGCGATCACTCCAGCACACTGGATCGCGCTTCAAGTCCATTGCAGCAGCTCCAATCATGCTCACATCGAGCATATTGTTTCGTGCGATACGTTGGGCCAAGGAAGGCATCGATGGACCTCTAAAGTCCGCGGGAACTTCATCTGCCAACAAAGCAAAACCCATATGCCAATAGAGATCAATTGAATATTGCAAGCATAGCTTCTCCATAATTCTTCCTGCATGAGTGCCCTTGAATGAAGGATCAACAACTAGTACTTCCACGTCTTCTTTCAGAGAAATATCACCATGAATCTGGGCTTCAATATAGTGGTTAAGATTGCGATTGGGCTCATTGCTTGAACGATCTGAGAACGGTCTTTCTAGATTCACCAGCATATGATCAATTAATTTACGCGGCGTCAAATTCTTTTCCCCAATCGCGAAATCTCTCGTGAAAGCATCCTTCATGAGAGCCGCTAAAATATCATCAAACTCCTCATAAGTCCCCTTCTCTATTGGGTCTTGATGCGAATCCAAATAAGTGTATGTGCAACGATGCGAGACCTCAGGATATAAGAGGAAATAACACGATCCAAATCGCGGGGCTGGTCCATCTGGATGCAGCATAAAATTCAGGGCCCCATACTTGGGGCGCTCGCTACTAGTTGTGCCCTCGAGTTGATATGCTCCTCCAAACATCCTTTTCTCCCAAAGGTCGCGTTCACCACCAGGATAAGCCGATACTCTCCCATTGGATAACAACGTCTCAAACTGGCTCTTATAGATACCCTGCTCCAACAGTGCCTCAGCAACGCTTTTCATAGTCGGATCGGGTCTATCTGGATGAAAATGCAGGGCGACCCTTGTGTGCGACTTTAGCTTGTTGACGGCATCTTCAAATGTGTGCTGAGCAATATTAGACATGTGAAGAATGTCCTTAATTGCTTGCTGAGCTTCATTTTTTCTGTTTCTAGCGTACTTTGTAATATAATCTAAAGCCGATACTTGTGAGCTTGTTAGTTTCGCGGACATAAGAGCCACTCCTTTCATACCAAATCCAAATGTTCTTTCCTTTCCTCGCACCAAGACTTGAGTTCAGTGCGGTGAACAAAGAAGGCCGCCGAAATGCTTCGACGGCCTATTGTTGTTCTATTCCATTAGATTATCCCACAACGTCATGAATAAATTTTTCTAATGCGGTGACATCCGTCATGTTCTTGTTGCAGGTGTCGCTGTTCACGCACATATAGTTGCCGATTGCCTTATAGTAATCAGGCGAAGCGTTAGCCGGTTTCCATTTCGTGATCGCCGTAAATAACGCAACCTCTTCATGCCGATTGCACAAAAAGCATATGCTTTTCTTGTTCGCCGGGGTATATCTTCCTTCGACTCCGACGAGCTGCCCGTTCAGCTGATAAACAAGGAACATCCTATTCGTTCCGATGTCGATCCAGCCAAGATAAGTGACATAGCGGTAATCGATAGCGGCTAAACCAGGAATCTTGAGCTTTTTGTTTTTGGGGAATAGCTTTTTAAGCTGCTTATCCGTCACTTGCGCAAATTCCATCAAATAAGGCTCCAACGAAAGCAAATATTGATGGAATTCTCCTGACGTATTAAACGTCGAGATCTTCTCCAACGTTTGCTTTTCAAGCTCCATCGCTTCCGGGAACGCTTCTATAATTTTGCATTGTGCGCTATATTTTACCGATTCCACCACTTTCGGATCGGAAACGGTGTTGCAGGCATGCTGCAGCAGACCCGCCTGCTTCTTAATCAAGTTATATTGATGGTTTCTAATAAATGGTTTGACCATTGCTTTTCAGCCCCTTATTTGTTATGAAAGGAAAATAAGGTGCAAAGCCCATTATTAGAAACGATATAAGCTCTCTCGGGCGACAATATCAATGATAAATGTCCAGCCCCATGCAAAGTATCGCCCCAATATTAGGCTTTGCATGAGTCGTTGCTGATTCCGGCAAAGTGAATTGCCATCTCCTGCCACCTCCCTTTTACTGATTATTATAAAATAAATCCAACCTTTGCTGCAACTTCCCACGACGATTCAGATCGAGTAGATTAGGGCGCAAGCATACCTAGCCGTCTATTTTCAAAAAGTTTCTATGCATCCAGAGTGATCAAGGATATTAGAAGTGGCGATAAAATATTTCGAATTAGAGATGATGAGAAACTGACTTCCTTGTTCAGTAATTAAAACAGTGCTTTAGTTGGACAAAAAAACCCCTGATTTCTCCATGAGAGTAGTAAAATCAGGGGTTTTCATTCCGTATTTGTTCAAACCGCACGGCAATCCACTTGAATTTTGATATTGCTCGGTCTACGGCTCGGGGGTATCCCCCTTCTTCTTTACATCACCACCTAGCTGCCCATGCTTCTATTTCGACTTTGAGAGAAGGAACTGCCAATGAAGGGATGTAAGACATCGTCATCGAAGGCGCTATACCACCATGAAACTTCTCCCACACTTCATTAAAGTAATCCCAATCCACTTCTTCCGTAGCCCAAATATTAATTTTAATGATGTCATCTGCAGATACAGATTCAGCATTAAAAATACGTAATATGTTCTGAAGCGTGTTATTTATTTGCTCGTTCATATCCGACGGCAAATCTCCATTCATGTCTGTACCAACTTGTCCAGAAAGAACTAACAAATCTGCTCCTTTTGGAACAGTTGTGAGATGAGTGTATGATCCGATAGGAGGGGCAACCGTCTTCGGATTTTTACGTTGGACTTTTTTAACCTCAATGCCCCTTGTTTCGTCGTTCACAATGGCTAATGTCTGATGATCTTCCCAATGCCCATTAATTTTCACATTTTTCTTTGCTATGCCTTCTTTATGGAAACCAGACTTTAACAGAACCTTGATTGAGCCAGTGTTATGTGGCATTACCCCAGCTTCTATACGGTGAAATTTTAATTCCTGAAAGGCGTATTTTACAACGAGCTTTACAGCTTCAGTCATGTAGCCTTTCCCATTGTGGTCTTTATCCAGGAAGTAGCCGATCCAACAGCTTTGCAGGTTATCTCGTACCACTTCGGAAAGAATGACCTCACCAATTACTTGTCCTGAGTTTTGTAAATAAATCAAGAATACATAACCTTTGTCTTCTTTTCTTAATTCCATTGCACTTTTAATTCTGTCTACTTGTCCTTGATACGTATAAAATGATTCCTCTCTTGAACCAGTAAATAGTTGAAAAAAATCTTTATTCTTCACCTCAATTTTTAATAGTGAATCAGCATCAGATTCCTCAACTAGTTTTACATAAATGTTTTCCGCGTTTAATTGCATTTTATCCATCTCCTTTTTTTTACATTAAAAAACACCACAGGAATCCTGCGGTGTACACAATAAAATATGTAACCACAGGGAAGCGACCTGTGGCATTTTTTCCACTGTATCCTAGTAAGATCACTCTAAACTAAAGGATAAGAGTCGCTAACATCCAATTTTGGACATACTTCTCCCGTGATTAGCATGATCAAAGAAAACAGCAGTAGAGTACCCAATACCCTTAGATAAAGACTCCAATGATCTTTTCTTCATTTTGGATACTCCCCCTTCACCATTTCCTAAGTTTAAAATACAAGTGTGTTATTAGATGGTCATACAATTAGTACTTGGCATTCGTTCATTTTTTTATATGTGGGTTAGTATAGACAAAAAAGTTGTAAACGTCAAATAGCAGATTATCTGAATTACGTTCTGGCTTAACCGCCAAATACGCAAGTCAGAATGTTATCAAAACTATCCTTTTTCATGGCGCTGCCCAATTAATTGACACTGACGGTCAACGTATGCTTGCCTCAGCTCCTTTGTAAGTAGATGGCGTGGTTTCTTTTCCTGTAAGTTTGTTACCCGTTGCAATATTCCTCCTAATTTTATTAGGTTACTGTGATTTCTCTTAGCTTTGTAGTGACTATTTAACAGACAGTTTCCTTCAATAAGCAGGGTTTCACGTTATCTATATAGAATTCATATTTAGCAAATTTGAAAGCGGTGATTTTGTGGATTTCATAACGAAAAAAGGTGAATTTTCTACGATGGAACAATTAGTGGGGTCTATTGACAAAATTCCTAAAAAACAATCTGCCCTCTTAATTGGAATAGATGGTTGCGGGGGTTCAGGAAAAAGCACATTAGCACATAAATTAAAAGAAGAATGTTCTGATGTTACGATTGTTCATATGGATGATTTTTATTTGCCTTCAGCTCTAATTCAAAATACTCCCCCAACCAATAAGCCTGTCGGTGCAGATTTTGACTGGCAACGAGTATTAAGTCAAGTGCTTGAACCCATTAGCCAAGACAAGGGAGGTCATTATCAACGATACGATTGGGAAACAGACTCTTTAGCAGAATGGCATACGGTTCCTATTGGGGGTATTGTGATTATAGAAGGTGTTTACTCCATTCGGAAGGAACTAGCAAATAAATACGATTTTATGATATGGGTTGATTGTCTGAGAGAAATAAGACTTGCAAGAGGTGTGGAAAGAGACGGAGAAGCAGCTCGTGATACGTGGGAAAATAATTGGATGATTGCTGAAGACATTTATATGGAAGAGCATAACCCAAATGAAAGAGCCGACCTTGTGGTTGATGGAAGCTTATTTTACAGACCCAAGAAGAAGTAGTGGGGACCAAATCAGGATAATAGTATTAATTTTGCGCAGATGATTATTAGTCGATTATACCTATTATTTTTTTGTATTTCTGGCCGATTATATAAATGACTTGACTTTTGCAGTTAAATTACTGAATAAGCCCTTTGATATAACGAGAAAAAGTGGCGATCCATACACGTTCTTGACTCATAAGGGCCAGGAATTTACGCCAAGCAAATCGAGAGTCATTCAAAAAGAAATACATGAATAATTATTCGGGGAGGTTTTAAAATGGTTCATAATTTAGGATGAAGTACAGCGCAAGCTGGCGCCACAAGCCAAGGCCTATCCCAAAGTCTAAATCCAGATAAGAGTAGAAAACGACTGCAAACTTTATTAGATTACTCACCCGTTCTGCGTGAGGGATGGGAGCACTTACAACATGGTATGACTGCTCTCCAACCTTTGCTGTTGTAAACCTGAGGTTGAGCGTGGTTAGAGCAAGGAGAACCGATGGAGCACGATGCGTAACTGGTAAAATGTAACCGCTTACTTTATTATCTCAAATATTATCATTTAAGGAAGGGAGTTATCTTTTATGAAGAAAACATCAATGTTGTTAATCTTGTCGACAATTTTAATTTTATCTTTGGTAAGTGGCTCAATTATTACAGCTAGTCCTTCAACTTCTGCAGTAAACGAGTTAACTGAAGCTCAAAAAGCTCCTGTAATGATGGCATACTATAGAACATGGCGTGACGTAACCATGCCCTATGATGCAAATTCAACTCTACCATACCCTAATGTGACAGCTATGACAGACATTCCTGAAGAAATCGATATCGTTTCCGTCTTCCACTATGTAAAACCAGGTACAGATGAACAACTATTTTGGGACACGCTTCGTGATACGTATGTGCCTATCTTGCACGAACGTCAAACCAAAGTGATACGCACTATAGATATAAGGGAGCTATATAACGTACCTAGTATTGGTACAATGCCCACATCCAAAGAATATGATGATCATGCGCAATCCTTAATAGATAAATACTTAACTCCCTACAATTTAGATGGCTTAGATATTGATATGGAGGAAACTTTAACTCAAGAAAAAGAAACAAAAGCTTTTGGTGTTTTTGAAGCTCTGTCTAAACGGTTAGGACCAATGTCGAATAGTGGCAAGCTGCTTATCTATGATACAAACAAAGACAATCATACTCTATTCAAAAAAGCAGCTCCATTTTGTGATTATTTGTTTCTACAAGCTTATGGCAGAGACCCTGGTAGATTAGATAGTACATGGGCAACTTATAAAGATACGATCTTCCCTGATCAGTTTCTTCCGGGGATATCTTTTCAGGAAGAATTAGGTGCAAACTGGGGTGATACCCGGGAACCATTTGAAACAAGTAGAGCTTACAAATATGCTGTTTGGCAACCGGAAGATGGTCCTAAGGGAGGAATGTTTATCTATGCCATCGATAGAGATGGAAAAGAATACGGAGACAATACAATTACTGAAACAGACTTTAGTTGGACAAAAAGATTAATTGATGCCTTGAAAAATAACTAAATACTTCCCAAAAAGCTGTCTATAGAAAAAGACGGGGGTGTGATCTTGCCCCCGTCGATCATGTTCGTCGTATAGATAAGCTTGCGGATCTCTGTCGGGTACTTGGAAAACGTAGCGAGCTCGTCCCAGTTGGCGCGCCACGAACCGACGATGAGCGGATACTTGGCGCCCCATGTCTCTTCGAATCGATCCAGCTCAAGCAATGCCATTTCCTCTGTCGCAGCCTTGTAGATAGGGATGATCTTGAATCTCCCGTGTACTGACGCCCTTGGCGTAGAGCGCGATAATCTGGTCCTGGATGCCGATGATGCTCGTCTGATTCTTCCTCACCACGATGGGCTCGAACGCTCTGAGTTGCTCCTTTGTCCATAACCCCATGTGCGCTCCCAACCTTTCTGTTACTTTCATTTTAGTAGATTTGAGAGTTTACACAAAGTATTTTACAGACTCGGTAAATCTTCAGCATGATTTCTTAATAATTCGTCCAACTTACTGCCTATAACCGTTTGGTCGATCTGCCGTTTATAAGCTTGAGCCGACACGCTAAATGCCCGTGGAATCGGAAAGCCCGCCTGGAACATTTCCCCAAGATTAGCCCCTTTTCTACCTACAAGCGAAATATCTTCTTTGCCCGTGTGATCGAGCCATAGCACCAGATCATTTTTAAATGATTCGTTCATAAATACTAACCTCCTAGCACTCTCCTTGTTGCAGGAAATCACTTTTAATTATTTTATTTATTAAGTACTTAGTAAGTAAAATATAGTCCTAGTCATTTATGCTGTCAACAAACGAATATGAAACTCAAAATATCCATCGCAAGCTCCACTTCGTATGAAGCACTATACGTTGTAAGGAATCCCCTCCTATTTGAACCATTATTACGAGCGGTAAGCGGGTGAACTGGTATGCCTCAAACGTTAAGAAAGCTGCCGAGAATTTCTCGGCAGCTAAGCTGTATTGGCGCTACTTACAATCTTTTTTGTGGTCTTTGTGGTCTTTGCAATCATCTTCATCTTTATGGCCCCATGGCAATGGAACTTGCTGCTTTTGCAATACTTTTACGGTTACGTTCATAACGATTTTTTCGCGCAGTTTGCGGAACGTCTTCTCTCTACGAGGCAGATCATCATCGAAGTCGAAGTCTTCGCCAAGGTCGAGTTCATGGAATCTGACCTTTACCAGTTCGCAGAAAGGCTGCTCGTTAAAGAATACTTCGTGACTGAACAATGTTTTATCAAGTCGAGGCGACATTTCGTCTTTACCCAAGAACTCGAACTCTTCTACTCTTTCGGAGGTAAGCTCTGGCTTCACTTTGCCGAATTTGATTTCGGTGACGCATTGGAAAGGAACGTGCACAGTCGTATGAAGAATTCTTCCGCAAACAGCAGTAGCCGTAGGAGATCTGTCAGCCGTGGCATATTCAATATTTTTGCGGATGAATCCTCTGAGGTACAATTTGGCTCTGGTCACCCATTTGCCATGGAAATCGGTAGGAACCAATTTGCACTGTTCCAAAAACACTTTCTTCTTGATACGTTTAATTTCCAAGGCAGGTTCATCTAAGCTAATCAGGGCCTCCACGTTGACTTGAACTTCGCGCTCAGCCAATACTACTGGAACTTTAATCGTGGGCCAATGCGGATCGTGTTTTTCGTTATCGCATTCAGCCAGTGTAGTTGATTCGACAACGCGGCAATCTCGATCATTACAAGACATGTTTCATTCCTCCTCATAAAAGCTGCTTAATCATGGTGTTCCAGTATTATACTATTACGGGAGGGTAGATTTGCGTTGGCGCTTGTCTAAATATCAGCCTCTTTTCAGAGTTTGGGCCATCCTAGGCAGAACGCTTAATGTCTTAATTCGGGAGATTGAAAGAGGCAACACTTCCGCCAACGTGCATACCGTGCAGCATCGGTGAAATTCGGGGATAAATCCGGCATTAATTTGAAAAGAAAATGATACCGTTGCAGTCTTGCCGAAGTAAACGCCCAGACTTTATTGTCTGGGCGGATAATGAATAGCTTATAGATTTAATTTCTATTGTTCAGTTAGTACAGCTATTAAGTATAAATAACATGGTTTCCATAGCTTTGAAGGAGCAATGCTCCCTGTCGATATTGGATTGGATATTCTTAGTATGCTGCAATGTTTCCTTTGTACATATTGCCCGCCGGGATTCTCGTATTTTGCGTCGCCGATGCGCTTGTGTTGTTGTAGCCTGCAATGACGTATACCGCAGGGTCATCCAGATGTAATGTATTGTTGATGAATCTATTATTGATTCCCCAGCCGGCGGCGATCTCATGAAGCTGAAAAGCGTCTACGATGTTGCTGTTGCTGTCCTGATACCCGATATTGTTACGGATAACGGCCTCGTTGCCCTTCACATCAATGAAGCTGTCGGCATAGTTTTTTCCGCTTATTCCCTCCCCATAGAACGTGCAATTCTCTACAACCGTGCCGAGCGTTCTTTCCTTAATATCGATATGCTCCGCTGTCACGTGAGGGCCAATGACCACATTGCGAATCGTATTGTAATGCGTGGCTTGGTTATAGCTGGCTCCTTCTGCGGAACCAACGTACACCCCTTCGCCATACCCTGGCGATATTCTTCCGGTATGATGGATATTCGAGTTTTGTATGGTGCTATAAGAGCTGCCGTCCCGGAAATGAACGCCCTCAGAGCCGATGTTATATACTTCTACATTCGTAATGAGCGTATGGTTCGAATGATCCAGTATGATGCCTTTCTGGGCGTTCGTAAATTGGAGATCGCGAATCATCCAGTAGTCGCCGCGCACGCGCAGGCTAAATCCTGAGCCTGTGGAATGGCCCGCTAACACGGCCGGATTAGCAGGGTCCTGACTTTGGATGATAATCGGCTGCTCCGCTGTTCCATTCACGTCCGAGGAGAAGCTGCCCTTGTAAGTGCCGGGCGCAAGCACAATTTTATTTCCTGGCATCACGTTCTTCAGAGCGCTGGAAAGGCAGGAAGCCGTGCTGCAAGAAATCGCATTCGGGTCTGTTTGCGTAGCGGAATCAGGCTCTAGATCCGTCCCTTGCAATAATGCCGCAGACTGCTCCCCCGCGGAAGCGCCGTTGGCATTCCCTCCAAACGGAACGAAGCTGATAACTAACAGGAAGACGAACCAAAGCCCCGCCGATTTTTTCAGCGTGGTTGCAAAGTGTTTAGGATTGCTCAATTGCCATCTCCCCTCTTCTTGTCATTTTCATTTAAGCTTGGGTATTGTCGGGTAAGCACTCTCAACCATATTTATAGTTTACTTGAAGGGTATATGCGTAGAAATACCTACTACCGGATATACGTGGATATTTTGTTAAACGTATACTGATTTTTGAAAGTGAACTTCTATCGATCATGAACCATACACTAGTTTACTCGTTTACCCGGCATCTCCGAACTGACGCATGGCCAACGATGAGCGAGGCCGGGCGACTCTGAACCATTGATAGCAAAGTATAAAGATCAGAACCAGGTCGATGGCGTCGCCGCCGTAGTACATGAGGATCCCGCCAATTTCCGCCTCTGCGGCGGGAACGCCAGCAGGTGGCTGAGCATAGATGCGCTTGGATAAGATACCGTGGCCAGCTAAGGCCATTACCAGCACAATTGCACGGTAGACGAAGCTTGACCGATGCGGTGCCGGGTCAATATAAATCATGGACACAGTAAACAGGTAACCCGAAAGAAATACGTGTACGTGCACAAAAGCGTGAAGAAGGATATTATGGTGCATTGCAGCGTACAAGCCAGTCGTATAGAGTATCCAGAGTCCTCCCACATTAAGGATGGAAGCGGCAATCGGATCGCTAACTATACGAACAGGCAAACTCTTAAGCAAGCGTGAAAGGCGCCGTGCTGCATTCACACTGAGTGTTCGCAGGAGGAGAGTGACAGGTGCAGCTAGCACCATAAGAAGCGGGGCAAGCATCCCTAGGAGCAAATGTGTGACCATGTGTGCTGTGAAATCCATGCGGGCATCATTCGCTAAGGGACCGATGATCGCGGCGGCAGCGCAGAGAACTCCAATAATCCAGAGGGTGCTGCGGCGCAACGGCCATGGTTTGTGGCGGCGACTGGTCAAGACCGCAGCAACCATATAACTAACGATTAACAGCATGAATAGAAATGCCAATGTAAGTTCGAAGGGAAGTCCGCCCCCTTGATTAATGTGCTCACCTTTCATTTGAGTCGCCCCTTCCCGCCAGTTCTGATCGGGTTCGAATGAGCAGGATGATGCCGATTGCAATCATTGCAGCGGCAGTTAAGTTCCATATCAGATCGTATGGAAGAATATCTACATTATAGCGAATCTGGTGTATCTGCATGAGCTTGTGTTGGATTATGCCATCGTATAGCTGGAATGCGCCTCCCCCGAGCAATACGCCTCCCCACCATCTTGTAAGCCACAATGCATCTCGGCGCCGAAGGTCTGCGAACATGAACGAAGAGCCAATTGTCGCAAACCAGCTAAAAGCGTGAAACAGTCCGTCTGAGACTAATCCTATATCGGTCGTGGACTTGTCATAAAAATGATGCCAATGAAGTAGTTGATGAAAAACAGTTTCATCAATAAAGGCGACTAGACCAAGGCCAAATAGGAAGCCTGTCCATAGATTGCGAGCGGAATAGGTATACCGGGCTGAATAGTGTGAGTGATCGGTTTCAGCAGTCATGGCTCCTCCTTCATGCATATGCGTTGCTATCCGCATTTGAACGTTATATAGTGTTCCTTCCCCCAGTTTCCCCCAGATTAACTTGCTGCAAACCGGAGCGCATCTGTTAAAATCCAGATTGAGATAGCATAATTTCGGAGCATGAGCAGAGGAATTGAAAAAGATGAGGTGTTCAGCCCGACTGAATCTGAACTGCAGAGAAGCGCTGAGGAATACGCCTCATATATATAAAGAGACGTTTTAGAGAAGATAGAAATAACAGTGGGCCGCAGGATGATCTGCGGCCCACACATTATTCAAGCACATTTACTTGAGCATGATTCTGGCGACTGCGGCGAGATCCTGAATGTCGATTTTACCGTCTCTATTGACATCCATATGCTTCACTTCCTCCCAATCCGGACTTTGTTTGGTTTTACCGTAATGGGCGGCTACGATGCCCAGATCGCCGACAGTAACTTTACCGTCCCCATTGTAATCGCCCGGTATCTTTACCGTTATCTGAATCGTCTTAGAGGAAGGTGTCGCTTGCGTTTCAGTTCCTTGCTCATCTCCCAGCACAGCGCTAGAGATTGAAATGACGCCTGTAGTTGACTGGGCATCCTTTTTCGCTTTAAAGGTAAACTCCACCAGCTCCGCATTTCCGGTGACCGCATGCCCGGCACCTTGGCTGGCCATTATCACACGAAGCTTGCCGGCCGTTTTCTTGTCAATTTCGACAAGGCTGATTCTGTCCATGACGGACTTCGCTGACACAAACTCCATGAAAGCGGAATCATAATCGAGTCTGATGTCCTGTCCATATACAGCCTGCGTGACACCTGTCAGACCGTACGTAACGGTAAACTTCTCCCCTGACGGGACGGAGCTGGCACCCGCTAAGACCGTCTGAACCCCCACCGGCATGGAACCGATCGTCACCGTTATCTTGGCGATATTGGAATCAGCCTTACCGTTATTCGCCTTGAACGTGAACGTATCCGTGCCCGTCTGCCCCGCATTCGGCGTATAGGTGAAGGCGCCGGTCGAAGCATCCGTTATTTCCGCCTTGCCTTTTGCGCCGTTCTCCACAATACTGTACGCCAGCGCATCCCCGTCAGCGCCGCTTGCTGCCAGCTTACCGCTGATTGGTGTATCCGCTGCCGTGCTGAATGCAGCATCCGCCGCTACTGGAGCCTTATTATCCGTAGTACTTCCTTTTGCAAATTGGTAGAGCTTATCATATACTTCCCGGATCTCTGGATCTTTGCTTGCTGCCGCATCATGCAATATAGTGCCGCTGCCTTTATAATACGCTTTATAAGCATGATCCTTAAAACCAAACTGTTCCCCGGCATCGAGGTATTCCAAAAATCTCTTGCGGAACACCTTGTCTTTCAACATCCGGTCGTCAAATTCGAGCTCTACGCCCATACCGTACCGCTTCGCAATATTTGCCGCATCCTTGAGCCGATCCATATTCAGCTCTTCAAAGTAATAGTTCGGTTGGAAGGCAGACGAGTCGAATCCGACATCTTTCCACATAAAGCTTTTATAACTCAGGAAGTGAGGGATCCAGAATGCCTTCAGTCCCTGATCGTGTACGAGACCGTTGACGAACCGAAGGAACTCCGGTCCCGACTTGCTCGTGCTTACTTGCTCATCCAGCCAATACAGGCCGACAAGCTCAAGATTGGAGTAGCTGCTCGTGTTCCAACGCTGCATAACCTCTTGAATCCACCAGCGGACGGCTTTTTGCCTATTGGCCATAGCCGCTTCTTCGCCGACTTCGCCAGCGTTAAAGTTCTCCGAGACCCCATCGCCATCCACATCACCAAAATTCGATAAATGCTCCCCCGGATTCGGTATCATCATGACGACCTTTACTTTATGTTCGGGCTGCCCCAGCTTCTCGCCAACTTCCTTGGTCGCCTCATTCACCTGATACATATCACCCTGATCGTCGAACGTCTTATCAAGATACCATTTCCATTCCGACAGGTTCGCTTCTCCATTGCCAAAATCATGTCCTTGCGGAGTCTGCAAACCAAGCATCAAGACGCCGTCAAAGAACCAGTCGGCTAGTTTTCCTTCCTTATTGACATAGCCAATCTCAGGAATCAAATTGTCCTTCGCCAGCTTCGGGACGTCAGAATAATAGCCGTTGTATATGAGCGACAAGTTGCGTATTCCTGCTGTGGGCTCTCCCGGCTGCAAATAATGGAACGTTTCGGAAGGCACCGACTTCGCGCCCTCTGCTTTGCCATCGGCTCCCCAGACCTCAATTTCATCGATGAAAGACCATGCTCTCGGGTGCATGGAGAACGTTACTTTGACATAACGGGCATAAGCCATCACCGCATCAGAGCCGGCTGTTGGAATTCCATCCTTGCTTCCGTCCCACACATAGTACTGGTCAACCGGCGGTCCATCTACCCACAAATGCTCAGTCGCTCTATGAGCTATCGTACCCCAATGCTCCTTATCGTCGGAGACGTACACCGATACGGTCAGCGGGAAGAGAATAGCCGAAGAAGGCCAATCTTGCAGAAAATGTGCTTTTACACTAGAGATAGATTTGCGCTCACCGAGATCGAGCACGATTTCACGAGTCGTCTTGTGCAAACTCCCGACCCATGCCGGATCCAGAACGTTCAAGCCGCCAATCTTTCCATCCGTAAGCTTATTCCCGGGATCTGGATAACTGGATTCCGGCGCCTCCGACCATTCATAGCTAGCCTCCTTGGCAAGATTGCGAAGTTCCGGTTGATTCTCAGCCGCATGCGCATTGGGAATCGCAGTCAACATCATCACCATGCAAACGGTTAGGGATATCCATCTTTTCATCAAGTTCATCTTTTTCCCTCCTGAGTCTGGTTTACAACCTCCGTAAAATTATTAATTCCCTCCTTAGCTATGATTTCGTTGCAAATGAATGATGAAATGCCTCCTTTCAACGATTTCGCCGCAATGATTGATTAAGCTTGAAGAAAGCGTCTTCAATGTAACATTAAGAGAGCTGTTCCTCGATTCAAAGAGACAATTCATGACTTTTAGATACTTTTGTTTACCTTATCCCATTCCCCCCACAAAAAACTGCCCCATTCAAGTAGGAAATCTACTCTAGAGACAGCTTTCTTCATTCTCTTTATGTGCCAGCCCATACATCTTCAGCTGATAGTTCGTATCTTCTTTGGCATAGAGTTCAAAGCCCGGGGCGGTTGGCATATGGCCTTTTGGTTTACCGCTCTATTGGGAATCGTTTCTCTAATCGCAAGCTCGGCAACCATCCCTAGAGGGCTAAAGGGAACGCGGAGTTCATTACAAAAACAAATCGGATTGCTAGCCAATACGCGTATAATCATCGCATTCTTTATTCCGGCGTTAAGTATTGGAGCGACATATACCGTATATAGGACTGATTAGCATTTCATTCATTGCGCTAGTCGTGTATACGATGAACTCCACTATGCAATTGTATTTCATTGATTTAGCCGATAAATATTTTCCGTCTGCCAAAGATTTGGCTTCATCCTTAATTCCCGTATCTGTAATGTGGGAATCGCGATTGGATCGGCGCTGGGCGGATTTGTCACGACGAACATGGAACTAATCGATGTTTCCTGGGTTGGGGGGATCGTAACGATCGCTGCATCATTGCTGACCTATATCAGCTATCGTTTAGACCATAAAGCCTTGCGTCCGCATGAAAAGGAAGTTTTGTTAATCAGGAGGTAAATTAGATTCCGACTATATAAATGATAACCCGCCGCTCCACACCTCGCGGGTTATTCTCCCTTCAGCACTTAAGCTTCAGGATTTCAGGAAAGATTCCTGAAATGTCAGCTTAAAACCACTCTGACTCGATTAGACTTCTGTAATTTGATGTATATTGGATTACATATCATGCAACGCGATTTTGTCCAACTCTTTCTTTCTTTTGACTTTTACGGATTCTCTTCCTTTAACCCATGCGAGTAATAAAATCGCCGTACCGCCAAGCGCTGCCAAAATCATTGAGACTTCTTTACCTTCGTTAAATACTCCTGATAACTGCCCATATACAAAAAACGAAATATAAATCGCTGGCAAGATAGCTCCCCAATATGCGTTATGTCTTCTGGACAGGTAATATTGAATTCCTAGTATGGCTAGTGCACCTAAGAATTGAATCACATGAAGCATCAATTATCATCTCTTTCCTTTTTATATTTATCGATAATTATTTTTGCCACTTCTAAGCTAATTCGTTCATCAATTACTAAATTTTTAATCATATTAACGAACTCTACTTCGTCTTCTTTGCTATGCAGTTCAATTTTTTTTATTAGCCTATCCAACTTAGCCCTGACCGTTGGATAAGAAACGTCATACAGTTGGGACATATTCTTTAGAGAACCCGAATTGATAATAAACTTCCTTATAAATTCAAGGGACTCCTTATCCAAAGCTAAAATCCAAGACGGGATTTCTTCACGCTCCATTAACTCCCCTCCTTTTTTAATTATATTAATCTAAATATTAATTTTATTCAAGTTTATTTTAATTATATTCATTATTTGTCTTCATACATCGTATTAACAGGCATTTTGGAATAAACTGGCTTATTATTCGTCGGAACAGACTAATATAGAACGCTTTCAAACAGCGGACAGCCTTATCTTTTTACGACTTTGGAAACAAGTTGCAATGCCGTAAATCTTCGTTGACTTCCGCCCAAAAGTGCTGATAACATACATGCATATCACGCAATAACCAAGTTGTCCTATCGGATTTAACACAAGCAGGCGCGAGGAAATACTATGCTGCGTTTGCCGCACGGAGCGTCTCCGCTTGGAACCGGAGCGCTGCGAAGAGAGGAGTCATGCAAGATGAGCAGTCGTCAATACCGTAAAAAGATTATTCTATGGGTATTCATCGCAGCCATGAGCCTGACCGCCGCCTGCGGAGGCGGGGCAACCGGAACGAAGACGGGCGGACCAAGCGGTACAGCCGCCGTCGGGACTGAGCCTGTCGTGCTCCAAAACGTATCCTACGATCCGACGCGCGAGCTGTACGCGGATTACAACAAGGCGTTTGCGGCTTATTGGCAGGGGAAGACGGGACAGTCCGTGACCGTGAAGCAGTCCCATGGCGGCAGCGGCAAGCAGGCGCGTTCCGTCATCGACGGGCTGCAGGCGGATGTCGTCACGCTGGCCTTGGCCTACGACATCGATGCCATTCAACAGGCGGGACTTATCAAGGAAGGCTGGCAGACGCGCTTGAAGGACAACAGCGCACCTTACTACTCCACCATCGTCTTCCTCGTGCGGAAGGGCAATCCGAAAGGCATACGCGATTGGAACGACCTCGTGCAGCCGGGCGTCCAGGTCATCACCCCGAATCCGAAGACCTCCGGCGGAGCGCGCTGGAATTACCTCGCCGCCTGGGGGTATGCGCTCGCGGCGAGCGGCGGCGATGAGGAGCAAGCGAAGGAATGGCTGCGCGGCCTCTACCGCAACGTGCCCGTTCTCGATTCCGGGGCGCGCGGAGCAACGACCACCTTCGTGGAACGCGGCATTGGCGACGTGCTTATCTCCTGGGAGAACGAAGCATTCTTGGCGGCGAATGAGCTTGGCAAGGATGAGTCCGAGATCGTTGTGCCGACCGTGAGCATCTTAGCGGAGCCGCCGGTGGCCGTCGTGGATGGATCCGTCGATAAGCGGGGAACGCGCAAGGTGGCGGAAGCTTACCTTGAGTATTTGTATACAGAAGAAGGGCAAGAGATAGCCGCCAAGCATTATTATCGGCCGCGGCTCGAGAAGGTTGCCGAGAAGTACGGGCAGCGCTTCCCGCAAGTGAAGCTGTTGACCATCCAAGATCAGTTTGGCGGCTGGGCCAAGGCGCACAAGAAGCATTTTGCCGATGGCGCTTTGTTCGACGAGATCTATAGACGTTGAATCTTCGAAAAAAAAGGAGGCTGCAATGCCCGATGACTACCACACCAACCCCAAAGCGGGCGCCGCATAAGGGCAAGTCGTATGCGGTCCTCCCGGGATTCCGCATCACGCTCGGGTTTACGATCGGCTATCTGTCGCTGCTCGTGCTCATCCCGCTGTCCGCCGTCGTTCTGAAGTCGCTTGAATTGAGCTGGGGCGGCTTCTGGGCAACCGTCTTCGATGCCCGCGTGCTTGCAGCATACCGCATCAGCTTCGCGACGGCGTTAGCGGCCGGACTGATTAATGTCGTATTCGGCTTTATTGTCGCTTGGGTGCTGGTGCGGTATTCGTTCCCCGGCAAGCGGCTGCTGGACGGCATCATCGACCTGCCGTTTGCGCTGCCGACCGCGGTGGCGGGCATCGCTCTTACGTCGATCTACGCCGAGAACGGCTGGATAGGCCGCTGGCTGTACGCCATCGGCATCCCGAGCGCATATTCCGCAGCCGGCATTGCGATCGCCCTGACATTCATCGGCCTTCCATTCGTCGTGCGCACGGTGCAGCCAGTGCTGGAGTCTTGGGAGACGGACGTCGAGGAAGCCGCCGCCACGCTCGGCGCGAAGCGGTTGACCGTCTTCCGCCGCATTATCGTGCCACAGGTGCTCCCGTCGCTCTTGACGGGATTCGCGCTAGCCTTCGCACGCGGCATCGGTGAATACGGCTCGGTCGTCTTCATCTCCGGCAATATGCCATATAAGACGGAAATTGCGCCGCTGCTCATCATGACCAAGCTGGAGCAATACGATTACGCGGGCGCCACTGCCGTTGCGCTCGTTATGCTCATTCTCTCCTTCCTGCTGCAGCTGCTCATCAATGCGCTGCAATGGAAGGCTGCACGCCGCATGACATCGCCATGAACCGTATGACGGAGCCATCGGGATCTGACTGCTGTTGTCCGTCAACCGTTACTATCAACAATAAGGAGGATTGACGCATGGCCGGTTCTCATTCCTATCCCGGACCCACTTCCCCGCCAGCCCGCGGGACGGCCCGCAAGCTTGCACCGCGCGCCGGCTGCACGACCGAATCGCCGCTCGCCCGCCGGCTGCTCATCGCCGTTGCGCTCGGCTTCATCGGGCTCGTCCTGCTGCTCCCGCTCGCGGCCGTATTCGTGCAGGCGTTCAAGCGGGGCGCGGACGTCTACTTCGCGGCGCTGACCGATCCGGACGCTCTATCGGCTATCCGGCTGACGCTGTTCACGGCGCTTATCGTCGTGCCGCTGAATACGATATTCGGTATAGCCGCCGCGTGGTGTCTGACCAAGTTCGCCTTCCGCGGCAAGCAATGGCTCATTACGCTCATCGACCTGCCCTTCTCCGTTTCACCGGTCATTTCGGGCTTCCTCTTCATTCTGCTGTTCGGCGCGCACGGTTGGTTCGGTCCGTGGCTGTCGGCGCACGATGTGCAGATCGTGTTCGCCCTCCCCGGCATCGTGCTAGCCACGCTGTTCGTAACATTCCCATTCGTGGCGCGGGAGCTCATCCCGCTCATGCAATCCCAGGGCACGCTTGAAGAAGAAGCGGCTGCCACGCTCGGCGCCAAGGGCTGGAAGATGTTCCGGCACATCACGCTGCCGAATATCAAATGGGGGCTCCTGTACGGCATCGTCATCTGCAACGCCCGCGCCATGGGCGAATTCGGCGCCGTATCGGTCGTCTCCGGCCATATCCGCGGCGAGACGAATACCCTGCCCTTGCATGTGGAAATCCTCTACAACGAATACCAGTTCTCCGCCGCGTTCGCCGCAGCCTCGCTGTTGGTCGCCGTTGCGCTGCTCACCCTCACGGCGAAGCAGTGGCTCGAGCGGAAGCGTCTCTGAACAGGGATCGCCCTTTCTCCTTAAGCGGTTTAGGCGGCAGCGACCGCCGCACAGCAAGGACTGAGGGCGATCCTTTTAAGCGCGGACAGGCTTCTTCATGGGATAAAGACGGGCAAGCGCATCGCCAGCGTAACGCTGCCCGCCCTCGTACCATCGCGTCGGCGCAGGCCATGAAAAATAAAAACCACTTGTCACTAATAAGCCCCTAATTATGAAACATTTCGTAATATGTGGAGACAAGATGAATAGATAGTCCAGCTTACTCACTAGACTTAAGTCTAACAATAGACTAAACCATAGACGATTCTTTGAAAGAATATACCTCGTTATAATTGGAAAAGTATACTATAAGATTATATGAGGAGAAATTACAGATGAAGAAGATTAGTCTTTTATTCGTAGCAGCAATCATTTTTCTAATGTCAGCGGTACCTGCTTTTGCGAAAGAAAAGGAGAAGACCGCTAATCAAGAGCTTGTAAACGTTCGAGCGTTTGCAAAGCTGTATGGATATGTAAGGTTTTTTCACCCGAGCGATGAGAATGAGAAAATCAACTGGAATCGATTTGCCATTCATGGCGTGAGCAAAGTAAAAACTGCAAAAACGAAGGACGAATTAACAACAACGTTACGCGAGCTTTTTTACCCGATTGCTCCGACGATGCGCCTCACGAAACAAGACGACGCAACCCAGATCAGCCCGCCTAAACAAGCCAAAAATTTGACTGCTTGGCTTCACATTGGCGTCGGATTGAACAATCCTGGATACAAGAGTTTACGGATACAATCTGACGATGCTAGCAAGATTAAATTTATACTCGGTGGAATAAAGTTCACGGATCGAGTTTTGCAGGCAGGAGAAACGGTTGTCAAACAGATTTCTCCGGATGTATATGCACACATCCCGCTGGTTTTATACCGGGACGACAAGGGAACGATCGGCTCAACACAGGAATCGACACGTGCATTGAAGCAGCTTCAACAGCAGCTTGCGCGAATCGATTTAACAAAAGCTCCCATAGATGATGAAAATGTCCGCTTAGCAAACATTGTTATAACTTGGAATGTCCTTCAGCATTTTTACCCTTATTTCGATGTAGTCAAGGTCGATTGGGAGCAAACGTTAACGAACACATTGCAGCAAAGCTTGAAAGACAGCACGGCAGATCAATTTTTTCAAACATTGAGACAGATGTTAGAGAAAACTCAAGATGGGCATAGCTTAGTTAAACATATAAGTCAGACACGTGAACAGGCATACCTCCCCTTTACCGTCCAATGGATTGAAGAGCAAGTTGTGATTTCAAATGTAAAAGAAGGCATCGATCTGAAGCCGGGGGATATCATCGTAAATATTGATGGGAATAGCGCCACAGCTTATTTTAAACAACTGGAAAAATATATTTCTGGCACAATGCAGTTTAAACGTTGGACAGCTGCCCAACAATTTGTGGCTGGGAAGATCGCAAAGGAAGCAAAACTGACTGTTCAACGTGGAGAAAGCAAATTTGACATTTCTATTCCTTACTCGGACAAAGATAAAATGGTCGATGAATTTATTCGCCCTATCTCCATTGATAAAGTCGCAGACGAAATATATTACGTCAATACAGCACAGGTAACACCTGAGATGTTTAAGGAGAAGCTAAACGAGCTGACAAATGCAAAAGGAGTTATATTCGATTTAAGAGGCTATCCTACTCAGAACGAAGTTATTCACTTCGAAATGTTGTCTAATTTAACCGATAGGCAGATTACATCAGCAAAATTCGATAAACCTATATTTCTATACCCGGATCACGATCAAAAAAACGACTCTTACATCAACGTGCAATCGACGATCGAACCTTTGCCACCAAAACTCAAAGGGGAAATTGTGTTTCTTACATATGGCGGCTCCTATAGCTTATTAGAAGCGGTAATGGGTGTCGTTGAACATTATCGATTAGGAGAAATTGTCGGAGAAACGACGGCAGGCGTAAATGGGAACATTAACAATATTGATTTACCGGGTGGCATTGATGTTAAATGGACGGGAATGAAAGTATTGAAACATGACGGCAGCCAGCACCATCTCGTTGGCATTCAGCCTACCGTACCGGTGGAGCGAACGATTAAGGAGGTTCGTGAAGGGCGCGATGTATATATGGAAAAGGCAATCGAAATCATTAAAGCCAGAGCACACCTAAACTAATCATGATTGACACCACGTCTTTAACTCCATGGCATCGCCTCCTTTAAAGGAGGCGAGACGCCCAGCAGTCTATCGATATCCGTGAACTCATCGGAATGGAAATCGGATTATAGACTCATTAAAACGAAAGTCATCCTCTCTGATCCTTCAAAGAGGGTGACTTTCTTGGCTTCTCTCTTAATCATTGGAACTATGCGAATCATTTTCGAATTCGACTCTCAGACCTGATTGTATTTTCCAAATAAGAATGTTCAGGTTCATGTATACGTTCTGTTATTCAGATACACAAATAAAGAGAATAAGAGCTTAAAAAAACGATTTTATTTCTTAATCCTTTTTTTTAGCTCTTACTTGAACCCTCCACTGTAGATATAAGGTGTACAGTTAAATTTAACCCCTTATCGATAAAGCAAGGAACGGTGTAACACTGACACCGCTCCTTGCTTTTACTGTTTTCTTAAATTAGAACTTGACCTTTGACACTAGACTACAGACCGAATATTCGGTCTGTTTGAGGACAAAATGAATTATTCAGGAGGTTGAGTCAGAGCATTGAACAAGAGACAAGCTTCTTCTTTGCGGGTGAGAACATCGGTAGAACGGAAGTCAATGGTTCCATCTGAAAGTTCTCTAATATCAGGTCCATAGAATTTGAGCCTTGCCATTAATTGTACAGCTTTAAGGGCCCACGAATCCGTTTTACCGGCAATTTTAACTTTTTCATTCCCTTTCTCGGAATATTTGGATGAGATGACACGCCAGAGGATAAGCGCTGCTTCTTGACGAGTAATCTCCTTGTCGGATTCGAATGCATAATCCTTAGTACCCACAACGAATCCGAGTTCTTTCCCGGCCTGAATATAGGGTCCGTTCGGATCGTTCACAGCATCCTTGAATTGAATTGGATTTTTACTTTCAGACACCCCGGACATGGTAAGCAGATTGCGTATATACTCCCCTCTCGTTACTCCCTGCTCCGGCAGGAAAGCTTGGGAAGCGTCGTCATCGTACAATCCGACTGATTGCAGGCCAATGATATAACGGGCATACGGATGGTTGGAATCCACATCCTTGAATCCTTTTCCCACTTCCGCCTTGATGGAATAGTCCCCTGTCGATTCGCTCAGTTTCATATAGACACGGCCGTTCGGATCTTTTTGGAATGCGGTGAACATTCTGTTATCACTAATATACAATCCGGGCGCAACCTGTTTCATCGTTTGTTTCCGTTGCAAAGCATTATATGCGGACAACTTCCCGTCTGCCGAGATTGAAACCGTGCTAACCAATCCTTTGGCTCTTAAATTAATATATAGACCGGAATAATCCTGCTCGGAAGCAGCCGGGACGGTGTGCTGGAGAACGGCTGGCTTCCCGTATTCAGGGAAAAAGGAGTCCATGAATGCAGTATATAAGGAATGTTGAAGTTGGCTCGCTTGATTGCAAACGAAAAAGACGCCTAAACGCTGTTCTGGAATGAACCAAATGTAGGCGCTGGAATCAAACAACCCCCCCTCTTTGGTGATCACCCTATCGCTGCTCCCTGCTCCAGGCAGTGGCACCGCAGCTTCAAAACCGTAAGTCGTATCGGGAAGCAGCGGATGTATGGCCGAACGATAGATGCTCATTTCCTTTACGGAATTAGTGGAGAGGATACGTCCTTTCTTGCTGGCGTTTTCATCTAAGAAAGCAAGCATGAATTTCCCTATGTCTTCCGGAGTCGACAACATGCCTCCGTCTGGCATTACCGTTGGTGACATGGCGTATATAGGTACAGGGTTCCCGCTCCCATCATATCCTGCCGCGAGCCGGTCCTTTACATTTCCCTTTAGCAAAAATCCGCTTGAATTCATTCCAAGCCCCTTGAATAAGTTTTTATCCATATACTCTTCAAACGGCATTCCGCTTACGCGTTCTACAATATATCCCTGAAGCATGGAGGCGAAGTTATCATACATATAGCTAGTTCCTGGCTCCCGGACGACGGGAGGCATCGTTTCGCGGATATAATCCTTTAAAGAGACGACCTTGTCCAAATCATAATACACATCTTCGTCTCTTACCTCGCGATTCTCAAAGCCAGTCGTATGCGTTAATAAATGTTCTATGGTTACAGGTGTAGAAAAGGGGTTGCTCAGCGGTAAGTCTCCGATATAGCTGCGGATATCCTGCTTAAGATCAACAGTTCCTTGTTCAACGAGCTGCATTAACGCCACTGCTGTAAACGACTTCGAGACCGAGGCTAATCGGAATACCGTCTTTTGTACATCGACGGGTGTCTTCTTGTCTTTATCAGAGTACCCATAGCCTTTCTGAATTACCACCTTACCGTCTTTCACTACGACTACGGCTGCTCCGGCATACTGTGCTTTACTCTTGGGACTAGCAAAAAAACGGTCAAAAAACGCTTCGGCCTCGTGAGTGTTTAAAGCCAGCTTGGAAGCAAGAGAAGACACTGGCGCGGAGCTGAGAGCGGCGTTCACTGGCTGAGTATGCGCCACTAAGGGAGATGCCAGCATCGCGGCACCAAGAGTTACCTTTGTTATTTTGTTGATAAGTAAGGAATTCCTTTTCTTTTCCGGTAATTTACTCATTTTTCATCTAACTCCTTTTTTCCTTGTATCTTTGTCATGTTATGAACCTTTCAGTTCCATAGTCGCTGTCATTGGGAAATGAAGCGTTCCATTTGATTGTTAGGAACTTACTGTGGAATAATCACCTCTCCCCTTATAACAAACCGAATGTTCGGTCTATTATAATCCAAAAAAAATAGGATTCTTTGATTTTCAGTTGACCTAAGAACTATCCTTCTAATTCCTTTTAAACAAACAGAACGTTCGGTCTGTGAATAATATACCATATTCCTTATTCAGTAAGCAACTAATCTCCCCCCTCAGTGGAGTGAATTCAAGCGCCTTTGCGTGTTGGCACTCCCCCTTCGTCATTAAGTGTTTGGCTTTAATATTAATATAAATATTTACAAATGCCCGCGTAAAGGAGAAAACGTGTGAAAATGAAATGGAATTTCGTCTGTATGGGCTTTCCTTACTCCAAGAGTCGTTTTGAGTTAAAGCGCATTAATGTTTATAATAATTGAGACTACTGTTTACTTATTTTCCGCTTATTCAACAATGAACATACCCATTCCATAACCCAACGCCTGCCGCAATCTATCCCGATCTTAATATATGCACTAATATTCTCCCCAAGTGATTACACTCGATGCATTAGAGTTTAAGCGTGTATATATTCATGCTGATCCCAGAGCATTCCCCTTTTTGTCCGGTATAAGCTCAAAAATTGAGTTTATATACCATTTGTCATCTCAAATGGATAGCTAATCAAAATCGTAAAGAAGGAAGGTGGGATGAAGCCGTTAGCTGGATGCAAGCAAAGAAGGGAATACCTTGTCAAATCAAACCTAAAGGAGGAAAATGATGTTGGCATACAATCGTTTATCGATTCAACTCATGCAGAAGCTGTTAATCGCAAGTGGGGTGATGCTGGCTCTCATGTTCGTGATGTTGGTCTTCTCCAGCAAAGCTTATGCCCACGGCTACATTGATTCGCCAAGCAGCCGCGCGGACTTATGCGCCAAAAGGGTTAATAAGAATTGCGGCTCCATTATTTACGAACCTCAAAGCTTGGAAGCATATAAAGGCTTCCCTGCTGCCGGACCGGCAGACGGAAAGATCGCAAGCGCCAACGGGGCTTTCCCAGAGCTCGACCAGCAATCGTCAACCCGTTGGAGCAAGGTTAACATTTCTCCTGGTACGACAACTTTCCATTGGACGATCGAAGCCAACCATGCGACAACGAGCTGGAAGTATTACATCACGAAGCAGGATTGGAATCCTAATGCGCCGCTAACCCGCGATTCGTTCGTTCTGACTCCGTTTTGCAACGTAGACTACAAAGGAAAGCAGCCGCCTCACTCCTACTCGGATACTTGCAATGTGCCAAGCCGGACTGGATATCAGGTCATTTTGGCGGTATGGGAGATTGCAGATACTGCGAATGCCTTCTACAACGTCATCGACGTTGACTTCGGCGGCGGCTCTCCTGTGGACACTATCCCGCCTACGGCTCCAACCAACCTAGCTGTATCGAACATCACAGCCACAAGCGCATCCTTGACTTGGAACGCTTCGACCGATAATATCGGTGTAACCGGTTACAAAATTTACAAGGGCTCAACCCTGGCAGCTACCACGAATGGCACCACACTAACTTACAATCTCACCGGACTGACGGCTAATACTTCTTATACTTATACGGTTCGCGCGGTGGATGCTGCCAACAATATATCCGCCAACAGCAATCCCGTCACATTCACGACCCAAGCGCCACAGCCTGATGTCGTACCGCCAACTGCACCAACATATTTATCTTCTTCCAACATAACAGATGCAAGTGTAAAGCTATCATGGGGCGCTTCTACAGATAACGTTGGCGTTGCAGGCTATCGCATCTATAACGGCACTGTGCTTGTGGCCACAACAAGCGGATTGACTTACAATGTGAGCGAATTAACGCCGAATACCTCGTATACATTTACAGTGATTGCTTTTGACGCAGCTGGCAACGTATCGCCTAGCAGCAATGCCGTAAGCGTAAAGACAGCCCCAGCCCCAACCGTTGCTCCTTGGGCTCCTAATACATCTTACACGGCTGGAGCGCTCGTCACATATGACGGACAGACGTATGAAGCGCGTGTAGCACATACGTCACTTGTTGGCTGGGAGCCGCCTAATGTTCCTGCCTTATGGCTGCTGAAGTAAAGATAGCTGATAACGGATAGAAATTACATCAGTTGGCATTGTTTTCCATATAGCAGATGGTGTGTGGAAATATCACTAATGCCGATTATGGGGATTTAGAGCGAAAAAGCAAGGAACGGGTGTAATGCTGACACCGCTCCTTGCTTTTCTTTTTTCATAAATTAGAACAATGAGAATTTTCATTTACGTCAAAGTGGTCAAGACTCTCATCTGGTGAGCAGCGGAATCACGGCACCGCCAACGCCGCCGGATTAAATATGAATGCTGGTCGTTGTGTGTTGGCTATACGGCTATATTCTTCTCAACCAGCACTTGACACAAAGTTCTCCTTTTTGAAAATGCTTAATAATCTAATGAGGGAAACTTTGTGTCGTTCATTAGAGAAAAGTTCTCTTTCCATCTGAATCTTTGATTAAATGAAACGAATCAAACAATCTCCTCTGTGTATTTCGTTCCTATAAATTCATCAAAGGACGATTAAAGTCAGCCGCATCGATGCAGCTGACTTTGTGCGGTGTTATTCTGCTTCCATCTTACGAGGAACCATTAAGGCTGACGGCTGTGTATTCGGGTCCATCCAATTCGTAATCAGACTCTTCGTGTAAGTCAGATCCTCTTCATTCGGAAGGTAGTACCAAATGCCATCATCCATACGTTCACCTTCACCAAGCAGCATGTAGCTGCTAATCGTTGGAGCCGAGTCCATTTGGAACATTTGCTTGGCAAGATCAATAATATAACGCGGCTTCATGTCCGTCTTAAAGTTCTTGCCCATAATATCCATCAACATGGGGATCTTTGCAATCTGATCGAGCTCGAGCACGCGATCCTTAAACGCTTCTAAAAAGATACGATTGCGTTCTGTGCGATTAAAATCGGAATCCTCGCGGTAACGCACAAAATACAAGGCTTCTTGACCGCTATAGATCGGCTTGTTGGCTTCGACTCGAAATTTCTCATGTGCCGCTCCTTTATTGACGATATCCTCTTTAATCGGCAGTTTTACACCGCCCACTGCGTCAACCACATCTTTAAACCCTTCAAAGTTAATCGTCGCATAGTGATTAATCTCATGTTCAAGCAGCTTGCCGACGGTATCCATACTCATCTTAGGTCCGCCGATCACTTTGTCCTTTACACTGCCGAAAGCAAATGCATGGTTAATCTTATCCGTTGTGCCATGCCCTACAATCTCGGTGTATGTGTCGCGCGGTATTGAAACTAAGAGCACCTTGTTGTCCTTCGGGCGGATAATTGAAAATATGATGGTGTCCGAGCGTCCGATCTCATCTTCGTCGCGTTGGTCAACACCTAGGAGAAGAACAGAGAACGGCATTGTAATTTCCCGGTCCACTCCCGGCTTGCCGTCAATCGGTTTATACGAATCAGACAGCTTGTTTTCTACTGTGTCAGATAAAAATATATCAAATGCAAACATAGCTAATTGCTTCTGGAAGATAAAGCCGCTGAGTCCGAGAATAAGGACAACGCCTAGTATGATCCACCATTTTTTAGAGGTGTTTTTACTTTTTTTCGTTTTTCGTTTTTTCATTTTTCCCACTTCTTCCTCTGAGATTATTGAATCCATCCCTTTGATATCCCAATAAAAACATAATGAACACGATGCCGAACCCTTATCAGTGGTTTTCGACGATCGCCAAACAAAAAAGCTCTCCTATCAGAGAGCTTGCGGATATCACCTGTGCAATTGGATAGGCAACCCGCTTTTTTTCCTGCGCCCAAGGTCCATTCCAGAATGATATCAGAGACACCATTCTTGTTAACATCCGCAATCCCCACGTAATCTAAGCTGTAACCGAGGCCTTTCGTATCCCAGGCGATCCGCCATTCTTCATCCTGCTCCTCGCTTTCATCGTTCTGTTGTCTATTTTATATGGCAGCAAAAAATAAGAGGTTATGAAAAAGTTAAAGTTCCTTCGCTACAACTATTTAGAGAAAAGAAGGTCGATTTCCTTATTCTAAGGAATATCGACCTTCTCTACTGAATTAATATATTTTACAATTTACTCTAAAGCCTTTATCCATCAACGTGGACTTATCTTCAAACAGCTAATGAACGGTGGTTCCATTCATCCGTCTTACCGTCTATTCGTATTGGTTTCATACCTTAGACAGGTAATCAGCGAGCTGTTCGAAGGTACCGGCAAATCCCTGCTGTATGTTATCTCGCATTGCTTCAAAGGTGTTGCGCTCCTCCTCCGTCGCATTTGTCGGGCCTCCCTGTATAGTCAACTTCGTCTTGCCTTCATGCTCGGCAAAAGTCAACGTATTTAGAATTTCCAGAGGCCATGTGGGGCTAAACGGAGCCCGAACCGTACTGCCCTCCTCGTCAGAAAAGGAATTGGTAAAGACGAGTCTCTCCGGCGGAACAATGTCGCGATACACAAACTTGCCCCACATTTGATGGCCGTCAGGGGATTTCTGACTGTAGTGAAAAATGCCATCCGGACAGAGCTCTAGCTTTGAGACATTCATCTTGAAGCCTTTTGGGCCCCACCAGTGTTCCAAGTGATCAGGCTCGGTCCACGCTTTGAACACAAGCTCACGTGGCGCATCGAACATGCGCGTGATAACCAACTCTTTTTCGTTAGTATCATTGTGCTCTATCATGTCAATTCCTCCAATTTAATTTCGTTCTATTTATATGACTTTAAAATATCCAAAACGATTTTTTACATACATTTTTTCTGTCAAGTTTACAATCTCATTTACGCAGGCCTTGTTCAATTTAACAAAAAGTTCCTCACCGCTTTGATTTTGGATCGTGCCCACGCTATAGATAGTAACAGATGAAGATAAGATGAACTTAAGAATAGCTTACAAATTAATGAATGATATTTACAATAGAAGTGGTTATGCCTATATTATTTGATAAAGCGTGTTCCACCTTTTACCTGCTCTATTACGTGAATAGAGATGGAAGAAAGGAAGTGGAGCTCGTAATAATAAATCAAGTAATGGAGGAATAACGATTGAAGTCATTTGAAATTTTGCTATTATCCCTATGTTCAGCAGCGCTCACAGTCCAAAAGCAGATTAAGGAATTAGTGGGTACGGACATCGACCTCGAAGTGGACAGCGTTACAAAACGGACTTAGATGGAATAAAATGATTGGATGGGCGATTGAATTCACTGACACCGTCGGTTGAGGTAGGGGCGAAAACGGGCAAACTGACCAGCATTGAGATGAATACAACAGACATTTCTGCCAAAGATAACAAAGCCTATGACAATATGAAACTGAATAAAATCAAAGAGACGGTAGCCCCCATTGCGCAGAAAGTAATGGGTATTGATTTAAAAGGCTACGAGGTGAAACAAAATAAAGAGTATGATATTAGAAACCAATTTATCTTTACCAAAAAAGGGAGTCCGACCTTGAGTGCACGGGTTGACGTCAAAGGAAAATGCTACAGTCTAGCAGTCACTTCAGTTGATGGCAAAGCAGAGTAATAAAAATATAAGGTTTCCGCCTTGTCTCTTTTTACTTGGCAGAAGCATAGTCATAATTTAGTTAGTATAATTTTATTGCTGTTTCCTTCTACATCTGATGACAAAAGGCGTATGAGAAACAGAGTCATAGTATAATCTTTAGGGCGGGGAAAAAGGATGTACATTCATCAACAAAGAAAAGAACTATTTGTATTTACGATGTACGCGGTTGTGTATATTTTCATTGTTGCAATATTTTCTCTCGTTATAAAGCACAATCCTCTCCCCATTTTTGGAGCTAAGGGATTTACGGAAGATGGATGGTATGTTTTTTTTATTAAACTCGTTTTTTTATTTTTGGTGCCCTTATACATGTATAGAAGATTCGGTTATTCCATTCGGAGCATCTTTCATCTGCAAGAACCGAAGAGATGGATTCTTGTGTTTAGCTGCTTTATGGTTGGTATTCTATTAAATAGTGGGTATTTCGGCGAGATATTTAGCGTTATGGCAACGGGTGGCGAATTCATTTGGATAAAACTATTGCTTGGTTTACTTCTCCCCTTAGTTCAGGCTGCTTTACCTGAGGAGATTTTTTATAGATATATACTACAGACCCGTTTGGAAAAAGCAATAGGAGCATTTGCAGGTATTGTCCTGTCTGCTATTCTGTTTTCATTATTCCATTTGCCCTCTCGTTATCTTCTTGCAAGTGGAGTTGAAGGAATAGCAGGAGACCTATCTTCCATTCTACTAGGCACAATTCTCCCTGCTTTTGTTATCGGTATTATATTAGGATATTTGTGGTATAAATTCAGGAATATATGGATTTTGATAGCCCTTCATTATGGAATTGATATTTTACCATCCGGTGCTTCATTTTTGAATATTTTGCATTAGCTTGCCCATGAAAAAATACATTGAAGCAGTTGAAAGCACCCTTCATTATTCATTATCACTTACCTTTTCTTTGGAATATACGCATGTAAAAACTTTATTGGTAGTACACTTGTGAACCAAAACGAAGGGGGCAAATGAGAAAGTTCGCTATGTACATCGTCTCTTTATTTTGTTGTTCTCTCTTGTTCTGGTTCAACATGTATTAATACTTGTGCGCGTTTGAATAGAGCTGTTATTGAATGTTCAATATCATCACATAATCGATGCGCTTTTTCGATATTCATGGAAGATGGGACAACCATATGGAAATCCACATACTCTTGCGGTCCTGATCTTCGAGTTCGAAAATCATGAATTTCAATAAACTGTTCACGATATTGATGGATGACGTTCAATATCTGATCCATTTCTTCGTCAGTCAAACTTGCGTCCAACAACGGGGGAAACGATTCTCTCATCAATTTATACGCTTCTCTCATAATGTACATGGCTAACATAATCCCGATGATTGGATCTAATAGCTCCCAGCCAGTAATACTGACTAACAATAAACTGAATCCCACACCTAAAGAAGTATATACATCCGTTAATAGGTGCAATGCATTTGATTTCATGGCTACTGAATGATTCTCTTCTGCTGCTTTCCCGACTTTTCTGGATACCAAATAATTAATAATTGCCCCTACAAACATGACTAATATACCCAGATGTGGGAAGTTAATCGGTGTCGGATTGATTATTTTTTGAACACACTCATAAATAATCCAAATCCCTGCCACAAAGATTAGTAACGTTTCAATTGTCCCCGATATATTTTCGATCTTGCCATGTCCGTATGGATGATTCTCATCTGCAGAACGGCCAGACATTCGAACTGAGAAAAAAGCGATTAGAGAGGCCACTAAATCTAAAGAAGAATGGATAGCTTCAGATAAAACAGCCACTGATCCAGTAATGACGCCGACAAATAATTTGGATATCACAATAAACGTGTTGCTAAGAACTGATAATAATGCGGTTTTAGAGGAGGTCATCGATAATTGCCGCCCTTTCCAAATATTTGTTTGATCATATCAAATAGTATATATTTGGGTCTAGAGCAACCTTTTTGCTTCAATTCAATCAACTTAGGTCACAGTCTAAAGTGTTGCCATGGATCAAAAAGTACATGCCCGTTTCTGCAACCAAAGCATTCAAGCGAGTTGAGGTTAAAACATACAGCGAAACCTGAAGGAAGGCGATACGCTCTATTTCAAGCATGTCGAATTGTATGGCTCGAAGAAAAGCGAGTTAACTCATCGGTTGAAGTGAGGGAGAGGCTAATTGGACTTCCTTACATAAATGGGCCCCTGGATTTGTACCGTAATAAACCGCGACATGTCCAGGGGTTTCTCTTTACCTTGTTTTTGCAGTCAACGATAGCATGGTGCCGTACCCGAACAAGCTGATGAACACGGAAATAAGACTGTATACGGCTAACATAATCGTCGGCGGAGACCATACTGCTATAAATGCCCACGGCGTTCCACCGAGCAGTATGCGCGGCAGCGTCAGAATCAATACGATGCCAGCTGCAGACATGATCAGAAGCAATGCAAATCCAATGAGCCGTCTGCCAAGCAATGCAGTCCAACTGCGCTGCTGCCGTGCAAGCTTTCTAATCACCCTTCCCGTCAAAAATAAAAACAATGCGATCAGACCACCTGCAATAAGGATAATCGCCGACGCTACTTTATCCAACCTTTGCATTCTATCGATTTGATAGGGGGCGCCAACATCCGCTCCCTTCCATAATTCCATAACTTCCTGGGTAATGGCGGATGCGGCATCGCTCATCATGTTCGCCATCACTGCTACCCCAAGCTGATCATTGCGCTGCATCCTAATAAAAGATGAAAATGTCGGATTTGCCCCAGCATGAAGAATCACATTTCCGTCTTGTCCCGCAATGATCCATCCACTGGCATAGTAATTGTTGTCACCAAGAGGCGCCACGGACTGATCGGGGACGTGCGAGTCCTGAATCAGTTTCTTATCGTTCGTTCCATAGCCTAATTGCGTGTTCATCCACTTCGCTATATCATTGGCGTTGCTTATGATATAACCTGCTGGTGTATTGCCGCGATAGACAGGCGGTGTGTACGCTCTGGGTTTCATGAACCCGAGTCTATAGCCGGTTGCCATCTCGCTGGACGGGTTGTGCTGAAGACCGGCGAACGAATCTTTCATTCCAATCGGCTCCAGAATCTGCTGCTTCATATAAGCCTCAAAGGACTGCTTCGTCACCTTCTCGATCACAAGTCCCAAAACATCGTAATTGATCGTCGCATATTCGAAAGCGCGGCCCGGTTCACGATTCAACTGCTGGCTCAACAAAGTCCGCACGGTTAACTCCAGCGCATTGCCAGCATCGCTGGCTGGTATATATCCAATCGATCCGGCAGGTATTCCACTTGTATGATACAGCAAATCATTGAGGGTTATCGTTGCGGGTTTTCCCTTATAAGCAAGTTCCAGCCATGGTATATATTTTTTAACATCATCCGTCCGTTTTACCAATCCGTCCTTTTCTAACTGCAGGATGGCCAGCCCTGTAAAAGCTTTCGTCGTTGAACCTATTTCAAATAAAGTATTGCCGGTCACTGGTTTCTCCGCATCCAGATCCGCGTAGCCGAAGCCTTTTTGCAGCACCGTTCTCCCCTTTTCCACAATGACCAATGACAGGCCCGGGATTTGGCTGCGAATCCTCTCCGCTTCGACATACTCCTCTATCCGATGTATTTTTTGCTCTAACGTCTGCCCGTTTCCGGTAGTACCGGCACGATCGCCCGCTTGCGCATAAGCTGCCATTCCATTTGCCGCCAACACGCATACAAGCAAGAGCATGCAAGCAGTGATTAAAGTGTATCTTCTTGGATATTTCCTTGAAATTCTCATGTTACTCTCCTCTTTCTTTGCCTATCAATTCCGCGCAGCAGGCTATTCACATAATCGTGGCAGGTAATTAGAAAGTAAATCGTTTGCATAAGCAAATAAACGCCGATTACGATGAACGAATAGCTCCAATTGGACAGCATCATGAGCTTATCCAGCACTTTCATCGCGATTAGGGCATGGACGATACCGACAATGCATGGCACGAAAAATAAGATACTCATTTGCATAACAACGATGTGTTGAATTTCATCCTCTGTCAGGCCAATTCGGGACAACGCTTCGCACTGCGCCCGATCCTCCCGCAGCTCTGTGAACAGCTTAAAATAAATGAGGCTGCCCGCTGCAATGAAGAAGAGCAAACTAATGAACATGCCAATAAACATCGTCAAGGCCATCAAGCTCTGCGCATCTTCGTATTGCGTCTTATAACCGTCAAACACTGCTCGTCCCATCATATAAACGGCTCCCGAAGCCGTCACAATAACTGCGCTCAGCATGGAGACAATAAAAAGCATTCTGGCGTTATTCTTCATCTTATAACTAAGCTGGGCGACGATAATCAGATTCGTTCTTCTGTAGTACAGGCGATGATTGCTCTGAACGAAGCGCAGCAGCATGATGCTGAACTGCGTGAACAACAGATAGGTGCCAATCGTCACCGTCACCATAACAGACGGTGCCAACAGAACGAAGTTCGCGCCGTTCATGATTAATGCCATGCCATAAGCGGCGCCCAAGCAAATGACCGCAAGCATGGCAAGCCACCGCGAGAAGACGGGAGGGCTTCCCGGTTCCTTGGAGGCCTTGAGCATATCCATGATGCCGGCACGCCCTACCCTCCATGCCGTCCATGCGGATATTGCCCCGAACAAGAGAAAGAAGCCTCCTGCCGTGAGCCACAGCGCCTTCAACGGAACGGCAAATGCGATAGGTTCGTTCATATGAAGCAGCACTTCAAGCGCCATATAGAACAGCTTGCTGAACGCAATCCCCAGACCAATGCCTGCCCCAATGGACAACAACGCAATCGCCCCATTTTCATAAAGGATTAGTGTTCGGAGCTGCATGCGGCTCATCCCGAATAGCGAGAGCAGGCCGAATTCCTGCTGTCTCGTTTTCAGAAAAGCCGAATTGGAATAGAGCACAAATAAAAACGAGAAAATGACAATAATATATTGGCAGAACATCATCCCTTGCGTAATTTTTCCAGCTGCCACCATATGACCGTTCGCCACGTCGGGATGAATCAAAAATGCGGTGTAGATGTAAAAAATCATGACAGAAAAAACGCTGCTCATAAAAAAAGCGCTGTACGATCGCAAGTTGCCGCGAATGTTGCTGAACGCCAGCGTGCGAAGCGTCATCGGCATTCCCTCCCGGCATCCATGCCAATCCTATATGCCCGCGGTACAATCATAATTTGGTCCCCCCTGTGTCCATTATTTATCAATCTCAACAACGCAAGTATAGATCAGGGTGAACATCGAACCCATCGATTTTCATGACAACAGGCTGCCTGCAAATCTTACAAAATTGTCATTTTGCCCGCTTGTCCATATCCGCCTTGCTGCCGAGAATATGAATGCCGCCCGGATTAAAAGTGACCGTCATCGTTGTGCCCGCACCCAGCTCCGATTCGGCCGACAAAACGTGCCCCAGCCGGTTGCATATTTGCTTTGCCAAATATAACCCCATTCCCGTCGATTCCCCCGCAGTTCGTCCATTCTCTCCGGTGAAGAACGGATCGAAGATGCGCGGCATTTCGTAGGGTGCGATTCCGTATCCCTCGTCCGTCACGCTCAGCTTGCCGCTGCCGTCTCCATTCGGCTCAACGCGGAAAACAAGCTTCTTTGCGCCCGGTTTGCTTTTACTATATTTAATCGCATTGCTGACGAACTGATTCAGAACGACTCTCATCCACTTCTCATCCGTTTCCGCCCAAGCTTCACCCTCCATCTGCGGAAAGATGGAATGACGGATACAGAGACGCTTGTGAGCATTGATCACGGAACGAATCAAGTCGTGTATGGGTATGCTCCGAATATGAAGATCCATCTCGAATTTGTCGAGACGCGCTGTATACAGCAGCATCTCCAAGCTTCGTGTCATACGGTCAGCCTCATCCTGCATGCTGACCATGAACCGCTTCTGCTCGTCCTTGGTCAGGGGAAGCTGCTGCAGCGCTTCCTGCACGAGCATATCGATAACCGACACAGGTGTTTTCATCTGATGAACCCATTGCAGCACGAAATGATTATGCAGCTCCTGCTGGCGGCGATACGTTCCGAGCTCGTTGAGATATGCGCTATGCTGCTGCTCCAATACACGCGCGACAAGCTGCTGCTCCATCGTCACGATGGACTGAACGGTTGTGGTGGCGTGCAAGTCGCCGGTCATTTCGATCGTATGCTTCAATTCCTTGTAATAAGCTTTCTGGCGAATATACTCGATGACCAGCCACAGACAGGTAAATAACAGCGCAAGCACTACAAAATAGATTATCGTGCCCGTATTTATCATTTGCGGGTAATGTGCATGCTCCAACAACATCAATCCAGCTCCGAGTCCGATAATGATTCCGCATAGAATCAGATAGGAGAGCCGATCACGCAAAAATAAAATAGCCGGGGAGCCCTTCATGCATTCGGCTCCTCTCTGTCTGCATCGAGGATCAGCTTATATCCCATACCTCGAACCGTCGCAATCGCCTTGGGGAGTCCGAGCTCTTCCAGCTTCTTGCGAAGCCTCGTCACATTCACGGTCAACGTATTATCATCAACGAACTGCACATCGTCCCACAGCGCTTCCAGAAGCTGATCCCGAGAGACCGTCTTGCCTTGGTGGTTCAGGAAGCATTCAGCCAATAGCTGTTCGTTCTTTGTCAGTTCGATCTTCTGTTGATGCCATGTCAGCTCATTACGGCTGAGATTCAGCCGTAAGCCATGCACGTTCAGTTCAATCTCAGGCGTTGAAGCCAGTCCAGTCGCAACGGCGTAATCGCCATATACTCTTCTTAGCACGCTTTTTACCTTGGCGGTTAACAGATCCAACGGAATCGGCTTGGTAATGTAATCATCGCCGCCATTCTCAATCGCCATCACCTGATCCATCTCTCCCTCCCGCGCCGATATGAAGATAATCGGCATGCTGGAGCATGACCGGATCTGCCTGCACCAATAGTAGCCGTCGAAATACGGCAAGTTAATATCAAGCAGCACCAAATGCGGCTCATAGGCCTTCAGTTCTGTCATCAGATCGCGAAATTGCGAGGCGCATGAAGCCTCGAATCCGTACTTCTTCATCGTTCTTTTTAGCACTGCGGCTATATTCTCGTCGTCTTCCACAATAAAAATGCGATACATGCTCTTCCTCCTAAACGCTTAGCTGCGCAAATCCATAGATTCCTCGAATGAAAGTGGCACAAAACCCTCTCCTTGTTCAGTGAAAAGCCATTTATAAAATAATCAGCCCTCACTGAATTGACTTTTTTCATTATACACTACAGGTTTACGACTCGGTTTTACCGCCTTCGTGGATGGTCTCCTCAGATAAGGGCATACAAAAAAGAACCCCGCAGTGGCGGGGCTCTTGTCCTGGTTACTCAATATATGTAGATATCTCTACTAATTATTTTAGTATCATAACCTATTTCCGCTCCGATGCTGATAAGCATCTTATCACAGTATCATCGTTCTCCCATCACATACTCCGTATAAGCTTCCATCTCAGCCTCTGTACTCTCACCTAACAGTGTGTAATGCAGCTCACACATTTCATTTTCGTCACGACCACAGCTTATGATCTGCCCAACCTTGCCGTGAACACCCGGAGTTAGATCGAGCGCAATATAATTGCCTGACCCATCAGCAGCGAACGGAATCCAGCCGGGGCTCCAAGTTACTTCTTGAATATATTCTTTCTGGTAAGAGATCGTATCGAATTCATATTCCTCTGCAATCTCTAATTGACCTTTCATCTCATACAGTATATCTTGCAGGGACATCCAGTAGAAACCAAGCATCAATAGATGCTCTCCTGACTTCTCACCATTGTGCAGAGCATATAACATCTTGAAGCTCTCAGGCAGTATGTATCCCGCAACTGTTTCGATTGGTTTGAAGTCCTCCTCATATGCTCCATCAGCCATGAATTCTAGAGGTACTCGCTTCGATAGTTCTGACAAAAATTGCTCTGTATTCAACACCGTTGTTCACTCCTATTGATGAATAAATGTTACAGATGAATACTTTCAGTTGTTATAATTGTACAGGATCGAGTTTCTAAAAGTCTGCATGCCTTCGATCACATTTGCACCAAATTAAGAGATTACCTGTTCACACTTGAGGATGAAGAGAATGAAAATCAGGATGTACGGTTTTTGAATTTTAGAGACACACTATTTAAAACAGGTATGGATGCCTTGGAAGTACTAACTCACTCCAACTTTTTTACTGAAGTTTTGGATAGAAGAATTATTGTTTTATTTACTGTAATGGACAACGAGTTTGAAAACGATCATTACTTGCAGATTGTAAAACGATTGAACAACGAAGATACAGTGAACGAATATGCGAAATGGCTGGAAGAATGGTGTGATTGATATCTCATACAACGTCTAAAATGTATAGTCCGTATTTATGGACGGTGTTATGTATGTTTGAGCACTCAAAATTAAAGAACTTTTTTGTCATGTTACGTATCACAAATGCAGGTGTGCTTCGATATCGTCTACGGTATAGTTCATGATGCCTATCGGTTCGAACAGCACAATTCGAAGTAGACGTTTTCCGTTCCGGTGAACCACTCCGTTTTCTACGAAGGCATTTTTTCAGCAAAAGTTCGATTATATGAACACATGTTCGGAAGGAGTTGGTCGTTATTTGGCGAATATTCGGGTATTAAGAAGGATTGTGTCGTAACTAACGGGATTCTGTAGGAAGAGTAGCATATTTTATGTAGGTCTTCAGTCAGACCTCAGGAGTGTTCACTGGTAGCTGGGTTTCCCAAATTTATTGCTTCCAAGCTCAAAGCTGCTCCCAATCGGGGCGGCTTATTATTTCCTTTTCTACCAAAGGAAGTCCCGACGATGTGCAGTCTCACCCGAACATGAAGGAGAAATCAAAGTGCAGGATAATTTTTTCTATTCCAGAAAAGCAACGCTCTCTTTAAAAATCTCTGAATTTGAAATTCCGCCAATGCAGGATTTATTAATCATCGGGAAAAAAGCGCCGATTGGTCCGGAAGCGGTAAAGCGAATGGCACAGGCACTCTCACCGGAACAATTTTCAATCATTAAGTTGGAGCATGCCAAGATTGAAGCGATATTAATTCGAGATTCTCTTCTCCAAATGTTGGATGAACGCGTGTTGATGCAAATCATTCTGGAAGAAGCGGATCGGTCGATCAGCGACAACATGGTTCTTCGTTCCGAGTTGAAAATATCGATATCCGTTCAGCGGGAGGTGGAGTTGTAATGAAGGTGGCAGATTTCATGTCAACCCCGGTTTATACAGTTTCATCAGAACGAAGTGTCCAGCACGTTTCCGACATGATGAATGAACTTAAAATCGGCTCGCTGATCGTCATAGAATATGGAAAAATGGTAGGAATCATTACGTCTCGGGATATCCGTTCTTCCCATCCCAATCGGATTGTGGCGGACGCTATGACCCCTAACCCGGTCAGCATTTTGCCTGACGATTTTGCTTGGGATGCTTTGGTAACAATGGAACAACATCATATTGAACGCCTGCCTGTCATCCATGAAGAGCAAGTCGTCGGAATCGTGACCCGAGAAACGCTTCAAATCAAACTGAATCAAATCGTAGATCCGTTAACTGGTTTGTACCGCGCACCCTATATCCAACAAATCGGTGAGGATTTGCTGAATCAACGCCAAAGCTTCCATCTGCTCTTTATCGATCTCGATAACTACGGCGAAATTAACAAATTGTACGGACATCCAGTAGGGGACGATATTCTTATCGAGTATTCCAATCGCCTGCGGGCGGCAACAGATGAAAGGGATTATCTATGTAGATATGCGGGAGATGAATTTGTTGTAATTACATGCCGCAATGAGAACGATGCGACGCGTTTAGGGCATGCGATATCCCAACCCACCACCATTCTAAACGTTAAGGTATCCGCATCGGTCGGAATTGCAAACGACAATCTCATTTCTGACTTTTTTACGCAATCTTTTCGAGAGCTAATAAGCAAGGCAAGCCTTTTATCAACTGCCCTGAAACAGAGTTCCCCATATGATACGGTCTTTATTGATTCATAGAATCAGTTGATGTAGCTGATTCCCAAATGCTCCTTCGCCTGGTCATAGCTTCACTCCATATTGTATACCCCGATGATGCAAGTCGATGATCGAGTTGGTGCGGTGAAACTGGTAAGACGGCCGGTTATATTGCCGGTTCAAGTATATTGTAGTGCTAAGGGGGTATGCCGCCACCTCCGTCAGAATTTGCTTGTTCAACATGAATGCCCGTTAGCTTAGCAAAACAGGGCAGTGCCGCGATGGCTTGCCCTGTTATCATTGATTGAACTATTGTTTCCCGTTAATTGAACCATTCAGTTTTGTTGAATTTCTCGTGTTCAAGGGCTCCGTAAAGGCGTTTGTAATAACATCGCGTAGAAGTAGGCGATTATTTCTCTGGTTATTCAAACAGAATTTCTCTTCTGTGTCTTTAAAGCATCCCTATCACCTTCCATAAATTCACTCCATGATGATCAATCAAGCAGCGTAACCGGGCCAACGAGTTGAAGCGTGAGTTCCGCCAGGAAGTTGCCAAGAAAGTAGTGGTAAGTGATCTAACCTATGTGAAGATCAAAAATAGATGGCACTACATTTGTGTCTTTGTTGATCTCTTTAACCGCGAACTAATTGGTTTCAGTACAGGTCGAAACAAAGACTCCGGGCTTGTGGCTCGGGCATTTGCCTCCATTACAGGTGATCTGCGTGATATCCAACTTTGCGTTCAATATTAGCCGCTCACTCAGCATGAAGGGCTGCCCGTATGACAATGCCGTTGCTGAAGCCACGTTCAAAATTATAAAAACCGAATTAATGATTGACCTTTGATAGTCTAGAGCAGCTTACTCTTGTCAGCACATAGATCGGGGTTCGATTCCCCGTAGAACCGCCAGATCACATTCCTCCTGTTGACCATCCGAAAGGGTGGTCTTTTTCCGTCCAATACATTGAAGCTAAAGAAGTAGAAGAGCCAAAACAAGGAGAATGCTGCAATAAAGAAAATAAAGAAATTTGCTGCCCAACGCAAATAGTCGTTTTTAAAAAGAGGATGCTATGCCCACAATGGAGCAACATTAGCATCCTCAACAAATTACTAGCTCACTTTGAATCTTGCTGTTTCTTCGAAGTTCTTTCTGTAGTATTTTGTGTTTTCTATGGTTTCGCCCAATGAATAACCAATACCAAGCAGGGCTTCCACACTAACATTTAAAGATGAATTGTATCCCTTTGTAGTTGCTACAACAGAAGTTCCACTTGCTCTTAAAACCAGATTATGCTCGTCCTCAAGTACAGGATTCACAAAATCCTTTTCGATTGTATAACCCCCTGACGTTGCTGCCTTCAAATACGCAGTGTCTTTGTATACCTCTACAATTCTTCGGCCAGCAGCACCACCAAACATGATTCTTTCTTGTTTGGTGTCTACACCATATTCGGCCTTTACGCCTTTGCCCAAGTCAATTGTTTTAGACATTCTCGAATAATAGAATGTTTGGTCAGCGAATGACTGATTTTTTTGTTCCTCTTCTTTTCGTACTTGTTCAATAGTCCGGTTTGTCGCTTTAGCTAAATCTGCGTAGAACTCTTCCTTAGTCAATGTTTCTATTTTGTATTCTTCTTTCCGTGACGGCGGTCTGACGATTCAACATTTTTCGTATCTTCCGTTACGGCGGCTTTCACGAATCCGATTGTCTTTTGCTCATTTTCATTTATCGTTCAGGTTATGATGTTACATACAAACACAAGCACGATGACGACCAATCCAAAAGAGATAATACCTGCAACCTTAGCAGGGTGAGTTAGTTTGTAGCTGTTAAACGGAGTTATTCGATTTACAATGAACCCAAACAAAAAGGTACCTAGTAATAGGATAAGACCACTTAAAATCATATTATCCATTGAATTAGCAAAACCCCAGACATGATCAATAAACAGAACCCATAGATAACCTAAAAAGGCATGTATAAAGATTGAAAGCGCCCATTCTTTATTTTTCATAAACATCCCGTGCCCCTCGGCCTCCTCATAGTAAGTTCCGTCCTGACATTCCCAATCGCCAGGCGTCACTGTATCTCAAATATAAACAAAACAGGCACACAGAAATGACAATTGGTACCAGCCAATATTTTCTCTCGGAATAAGATTGATATTGCTCGTTGGAGTGGTGACGCGCCCGCTCAATCTTATCAATCTTCCGCAGCAGGAACCAGCAAATATACAGCGCGGGGATGGACGCTGCTCCTAGTAGACCACAGCTCCACCAGCCGATATGGATTGTTGTGAAAGAGGGCGAACAAGGCGGAGCTCATCGCCGCGGCGAACCATTTCCCCTTTTGTTCGTATCCGGTCAATAGCACCCCTCTGAACAACAGTTCCTCACATATCGGCGGAATTACGCCAATCGCTACAATGAGCAAAGCTAGAGATATGATGTCGGTTGCGATCGGATAAATCGATACCTGATACGTTCTCCCAAGAGCTGCTGATACGATTTCGGTCGCTTGATGAATAAACAACATGAAAATCTGACTGATCTATCTATTGATGATATAAAGAGCATCTTCATAAGTAATAATATACCATGTATGGAGTTATTTAGCAAGATCATAGATTCATAAAATTTTCACTTGATTTCTTAAAAATTATCTTGTCTTTGCCTCACTCCTTCTCTGAAACTCAAAAAGATACATGTCTAGCTCTTGGCTCAATCTAACAACAGTTGCGTCTGTAAAGCTCTTTTTTTCATTGGCTGCTTTTATTAATTGGTGTCGGATACTTTCGATTCTTTCAAGTAAATAATCATGTTTTACATAGCAAAAATAAAATAGTTCTATTGTTGGAACACCCTTTCGTATTTTATCAGCTTAAATGGTGGGCACCCACTCTTTACAATTATTATACTATGAGTCGTATAAATCCCATTAAATTGAATTACAGGAAACGAAGGGACCGGAGGGAACAAAAATAACAAAAAAAAAGAGTACCTAATCGGTACTCTTACCATGGATGAATGCCTTCATTATTTCCCAAAAACGCTACGCTCGAAGTTACCACAACGACTGCCGAAAAAACGATACTGCTGTATAGCTTTGCTATGAAGCGCTTCACACCAATCCCTCCAATTTATTTTCTTTAGCTGCACTGCGTTCATAATACGCCTTCAGTTTTTCCAGTGTGGGTACGGCCATGGCAGTGCTTTGTTGCAGATGGCTGCACACGATTTGGTTGATGCATTCTTTTTCCTGAACCGTATCATTCACTCTTGAGAAATGAAACGCGCCTTCTAGGTATTCGTTTACTCCCTTATCGAGTTCGCCCACGATAACAAAGTATGCAGCTCGATGATAATAATATTCAGCTAACTGTGAAATGGTGATAGGATTATTAGTGCTGATGGACTCCGTGTATATAGGGTAGGCAATCAACTGTCTGGCCTCATCTAATCGGTTTTCTTGCAAATAGATTTGTATTAACTGATTGCTTGCCGGTAGAGTGGCATCCTGGGTACACGTTTTTAGAAATGATGTAAGTTTTGCGACAGCGCCATCGGTGCTCCCCTTTTTCGCATCGAGCGCTGCCTCCATTAGTACGGAGTTAGCCCTGATGTGAGGGTAGTCATATTGAATATAGAGGCGTGAGTAGTATTCCGACTTATCGTAGTCCTCAATGCGAAAATAAGAATCTCGCAATATCCCGAGCGCATTGATGTAATACCAGTTATTCGGAGCCGCTTCCCCAAGAACACGGAGACAGAGATCAATGCTTTGCGGGTACAAGAATAAATTGAATGCATGTACAGCCAATTTGTAATACAAAGTGATTCTCTCTTCACTGGTTAAAAAATCAACGAATTGAACGATATGTTTACCACTGTCGTAAACGTCCCGGAGCCGGGAAAAGTCGTCTCGCTCGATAAGATACACCTGGAATAACCCCTTAGACAAAAAAGGCATGATTCCATGGTCGCGAGAATAGTCAATGATGACTCGATACAGGGCTAATTTAATCTCCTTATTTTCCACACTGTCCGTGAAGTCATAGAGCCGTTCAACCAAGGCATGACTATCGTCACTAGGCGATTCCAAAAATTTCCTACCTACTTTTTTCACCAGATCAGCATTACCCGAATGCTGAATCACGTCATGCAATACGAAAAGGAGGGTGTCTGCCCTTTTGTCAACGGTTATGTGCAGTTCGACCAAAGTCTCTAGGGGTATTTCCAAGGTGTCTACAAGCGGACGGATGGTCATATATTCCGGCCTTTTAACGTCCCCGTTTTCGATTTTTGATATCGTACCTTTATGTAAGCCTGTCAATTCAGCTAATTGCGATAAAGTCATGTCCCTATTCTGTCTGTAGCGTTGTATTAATTCCCCAATGGACAATACTTGTGCCACCCTATACGCACCTTCTCCCTATTTCAATAATTGACCACCTATATTTTACCATGTCTGATGCGAAATATAAACATTTATCAACAAATTAACCATTTTGCGCAAAGGTTATGCAAAATAAAAAAGGACAGATACCTTAAAAGGTATTCCGTCCTTTGTGCAATCTGCTCATAGTTTGCCTGTACGGCGATCAAGCCTTAGCAGCTTGTTGGCGTATTTGTATATCGTCTTGGACTCTTTGGTGAGCAGTGGACCCAAGATGGCCAGAATCAAGACATACAACGCCGCAAACGGTTGAATGATCTGAAGCAGACCGCCGGCAAGCCCGATATTTGCCATGATGATAGAGAACTCTCCGCGCGATACAATGGTCAGGCCGATGTTGGTGGATGCTTTGGGGGACAGCCCAGCGTACCTGCCTGCAAGCAGTCCGGCGGAATAATTGCCGAACAGGGTAATAAGAACGGCACCCAAGGCAAGCCAGACGGCGCCTCCGAGTGTAAACGGATCGATTGTGAGGCCAAAACTGAAGAAAAATAAGGCGCCAAAGAAATCCCGGAACGGTATTATAAAGTGCTCGATCCGTTTTAGGTGTTCCGTTTCCGCAAGCACCAGACCAACAAGCAGCGCTCCGATTGCCTCTGCGACATGAATCGTCTCCGAGAATCCCGCTGTGACGAACAGAAAGCCGAAAATGACAAGCAGAAACAACTCATTGGAGCGCATATTCAACACCCGGTTAAGGAGTGGAACCGCCTTTCGGCCGATAATGAGAAAGGCGAGCATAAAACCGAGCGCGTATAGGGCAGATAGCAGGACGCCGCCAAGCGAAGTGGAGCCGCTTAGTACAAGGCCGGACAGAATGGAAATGTATACGGCAAGGAAAACATCCTCGAACATAATGATCCCGAGGATCATCTCCGTCTCCGGATTGGCCGTTCGTTTCAAGTCAACCAGAACCTTGGCCGCAATGGCACTGGATGAGATCGTTGTGATGCCGGCCATGACAAGCGTTTCCTCGATTGGGAATCCCAGGGCCAAAGGATAAATAACGCCAAGGGTAAAATTGATGACAATGTAAATTGTGCCGCCGACGGCGATCGAACGTCCGGATTTGATCAGTCTCCCGATGGAAAATTCTAGTCCCAGATAGAACAGCAAGAACAGGACACCCAGTCGACCGAGAAATTCGATGAACGGCGCGCTCTCGATAAAACGGAAATCAAATACACCGATCTTGGGCGCATGCGGTCCGACTGCCATGCCGATCAAGATGTAGAAAGGGATTACGGAAAATCTAAGCTTGGTTGAAAAAATGCCTACAACGGCTATGAGCAGTACCGCAAGTCCGATTTCGAGAACGAGATGATCCATACTACTCCCCCCCGGTTAAGAGCAATCTTTTCAATGCACTGATGTGGGGGCGTTCCCCGGCTACGACTAGGATGGAATCTGGTTTAAGCACATAATCGGGTCCCGGATTGATGCTTTTACTATCTTTTTCAACCACGGCAATGATCGTGGTTTCCGTGCTCTGCCGAACATCCAATTCACCAATGGTCCTGCCGATGCACTTCGCAGCTGGATTTATTTTGTACCATTCAATCGTAAGGTCTTCCAATACGACTTCGGCGGTCTCCAGTGCCTTAGGTTTATAGGTCATGCCGCCGACAATGGCCGCGATTTGACGTGACTCGTCGTCATCCAGCGTTACCATTGAGATGCTGTCGTCCGAGTCTTCATATTCGAAGTGATACATCTCTCTTCGACCGTCGTCATGCACGATGATGACGAGCTTGTCTCCTCCACGTGTCGTAACCTGATATTTGTGGCCGATACCCGGCAAGTCAATTTCTCTAATATTCATGGATGTATTCTCCCTTAAACCGTAAATAGGCATGCGACAATAGCCAGTAATGTGTTTGACAAAGTTTTACCAGATTATTGGCTGCTTATACACAGAGAGCATGAAATTAGTTGATCGGGATAAGCAACAAGCGTCTCAGACAAGGCGTCAATTAGCAGCATCGTCAATACGGCCACGATTATGCTTACATTGGCGGAGTTAATCTCTTTATCAATTCCGATTTAAACAATTTTGCAGGATAACTTAATTCTCTATTTTTATGAAGAATTAACCCATGCATGGAATAGCTATCCGGACTGATGGGGAGCACTTTAAAATGGCCTTCGTCGAGTTCTTTTTTTACACCGATTTCTGGGACCAACGCAAAACCAATTCCACATGTAACGGATTCCTTAATCATTTCAAGACTCGGAAGTTCAAGCGCATCCTTTACATAAATCCCGGCCTCCTGCAACACTTTGCTAGCATGTGTATGGTACAAGCAAATGGTTCCGAAGCTGATCATTACTTCTCTGCTTAATCGATTCAGACCTTCAGTCTCTACTTCCTTCATCAAGGCATTTGATGCGATAAATATTAACTTTTCTTCAACCAATGGATAAAATAAAATGTCATTGCGCTGCGGATCACGCGGCACGATTCCAAAATCTATCGCATGTTCAAGCACTTGATTTAATATATCTTGATGGAAGCCTGATTCAACCCGCAATTTCACTTCTGGGTATTCCGCAACAAAATGCTTCATAATTGAAGAGATTCGTGTCAAAAAGAAGGATTCTTGCATACGAAGGTAAACCGTGCCTCGGGGTTGTTCTATCTCATTCATAGCTTCTTCGATAGAAGCCCCCAAATGAACAAATTGATACGCAAATTTCACGAGTTTTTCACCAGCATCTGTAGGTTTTACGCCCCGTGACAATCGATGGAACAATTTCTGCTTGCACGCTTGCTCCAAAAACTGGATATGCGTTGTCACTGTGGATTGAACATACCCCAGTTTATCCGCGGCCCGGCTAAAACTTTTCTCTTCCATCACTGCAATAAAGGTTTTAAAGAATCTTCCTTCCAATAGCTCAATCACAAGAACTTCCCCCTCCTGATATCATGAAATGAAATAGATCGTATCGCTTTATATCATAACTACGATATCTGATACCATGCTATCATAATTTATGTAATAACGTAAGAAATAGATTCGAAAATTCGATATCAAAGCAGGAGGAATTTTTATGAGTAAAAAGCAAGGTTTTAGACTGGGAATCTATATTTTCAAAGATGCTGAAATCATTGATTATGCAGCGCCTCACGGAGTATTCTCTGTCGCACGGAGGTTGGATCCTGAACTGGATGCATTTCTTGTCGCTGATTCTTTAAGACCAGTCCAGACACAAGCTGGGTTCACTGTGCATCCCAATTACAGCTTCAATGAAATGCCGGATATGGATGCATTTCTGATTCCTGGAGGTTTCGGAACTCGCCAGGAAACATATAATAAACGATTGCATCAGTTTATTGTATCTCTGCCGGAAACAACTTTACTAACCAGCGTTTGCACGGGATCTTGGATATATGGACAAATGGGGCTTTTGGATGGTCTTCCCGCTACTAGCAGGAAAGAACCGGATCGGCTGGAAGCATCCAATATGGGAAAGGTGCCGATAGATCGCCTTGCCGAAATCGCACCCGCTTGTACGATCAGCAGAGCCCGAATTGTTGATACCGGCAGAATGATTACTGGAGCCGGTATCGCATCCGGCATGGAAATGGGGTTCCATTTGTTGAGACGTGCCGGTTATGATGACACCTTCATCGCGGATGTAGCTAGGGTGATGGAGTATTCAGCAGCGTACAACATTTACAAAGATGATATAGAGTATTTCACTCAAGTTGGAAAATAAAAGAGACAAGAGCCGTCCGAGATGTGAAGTGCTCCCTGTCAAGTAGACAGTGTAAAAAACAAAAATCGTTGGTTTATTTTCCTCAGCTCGGTTTAACAGAGCTGAGGTTTTTTCATTATGCAGCTCGTCGGTATTCGTTAGGTGACAAGCCACCCAAACACTCTGTATAGCGGTAGTTGTTATAATAGCGAATGTATTCGTTAACATCTTTGAGGACATCTTCATAGGTATCATACTTTGTAAGATAATAGCTTTCTGATTTGTAAGTGCCCCAAAAACGTTCAATAGGTTGGTTGTCCAAGCAGCGGCTCACACGAGACATGCTTTTCATAAATCCGTATTTTATATGGAGTCGATTATACTCATGAGACGTGTACTGGAAGCCTCTGTCGCTTTGGAGAAGTGGGGTTACACCGGGATTCTTCTGTAAACCTTCTGTACACCGAGTGGGCATCAAAATTACGGTTCATTACATTTTCAGCTACATGGATCTCAGGGGCTTTCACGTAGTGCGGCCGCTTCTTGCGAATGATTGCTTTGAGTCCAAGAGCACGCATAATTCGGTAATAACGCTTTTTGTTGTACTTCTTTTTGAGCTTTCGGTTTAATTGAGTGCGCATTTGGCGATAGCCAAGTATTCCTTTTCGCTTGTCATAGCGAAGCTTCACTTCTTTGGCTAGCCTATAATTCTCAAGTTCTCTGGCGGATGGCGTCCATTTTAACCACTTGTAATAGGCAGATCGAGCAACCCCTGCTAACGTACACAACTTTATAATTGCGTAACCTTTTTCTTTGTTCAGTTCTTGAATCGCTTGATACAAGTCTACTTGTCGAACGAGGGTTTGGATTTGATTTGTGCTCTAAGCATCGCTGTACGACATGTAATTTCGTTTCAAAAGAAATTGAACTTCTTTTAGACATAGAAAAACTCCCATCACTGTAGCAGTAGAAGCTTTTGTTTTTCCTACTGTCTACTATGATGGGAGCATATCAGATGAAGGATGGCTCTTGACTCTTTATTAACCCGTCTGTTGGTACCTAAAAGTTACCCAGTTGTGGCAGTCTATCGACTTCCAGTCTGTTATAGAGACCTCTCATACTCACCTAACTAAGGATAGGCACCCATGAAAGTTTAGGATTTGATCCTAAGTAATCGTTTGTCCAAGCAATCGGGTCGGCTGTATTGTCCCGATTTCCCGGATTAGATCTAACAGCTTAATCTACCCACAATTGCTTATTACCTCAATAACTCGATTGTATCGCCGGTATACCAAACATCCTCCGTTTGTACTTCGTCAAGTGAAGCGAGAAACGGTTTGTCATTATCAACATACAACTCTGTGTCTAGATAATACAGCTTTTTATCATGCAAGCATTGATTAATATAATCTGCACTGACGATACTCTTATCCTTAACATTGGCTGCAAATGCTTGCATCTTGGGAACTGCGTTTTTTTGATATTCGAGCCACGAATGATGGAATCCGGCAGGCTCATCTAGACAATAAATATCATTAAACAACGCTTCGGCTATGCCTTTTTTTCTTAAATAATCAGATAAAAAAGGCATGCTTTTAAAATACTTTCCAGTCATTGCATAGACCCGATAACTCCACTCAGGAGCACCATGATTGGAATGGCAAAATAGATTCAGGAAAAATACGGAGTAGTACATTTTTATGGTTATGATCTGCCTTCTCTTCACTTCCGATACAATGCGGTCTGCCATGCGGCTGTCTATAATCTCATCAAAATCAGCCAGAATAATAATATCTTGATCCTCGACTCGTTCTCTCAATATGGACGAACACATATTCCGTTGAGCAGCTTCATTATGGAACGCGCTGTTATAGCTAAGCAACCGCCAATACCAACGGTCAAATTGATCTATTTTACAGGAATCCGGATGAAAGTAAAGCTGATGTTTTTTCGGCCGGAGAAATAAGCTGTCAGTCTCAACCTGATGACAGATTACTTTTTTACTAATATAGTCCGAATTAAAATAATAAGGCTTATCCATATAACTGAAAGTTTTATTCGCTTCAATAACATGGAGCTCGTCAACCCAATGAGCATTTTCTCGAATCTTAATATCTGCAATGCGGTTTTCGTTAAAAAAAGGGCAGAATTCATATATTTTCATTGGCGCCCCCCCCTTTCGGATCTAGAAGCAAATTAGGCTGCGGAGTCAAGTCAACATGCATAGCAGGCCGAAGGCTGCGGTGTAATCGTTGAGAAAACAGGTGAGCCAGTTTCTCTATCGTCCGGTTTTTATAATGCAGCGAACTGAAATAACAGGTCAGAAGTAATTTGTCACGCTTCATCGTTGCCGTCAAGTTCAGCAAATAGGCAGAAAAATTATCCTTTGAATTTGTATCTCCATAAGGTATGGACACTGTTTGATAAAAGTCATCGTATAACATGTCTGTTTCCTGGGATAAGTAATGGAAAAGCATATGGGAAGCATCGTGCAGAGGTTTTTGATTCTCCTGTATCATATGCCTCATTACCAAGTAATCTAATCCATTCATTGGAATACTCTGCAATATCTGATTGACGTGCGTTATGAGATCACCTTCTCTTCCCTGCTTAAAATTGTCTAGACGCGAATGAATACGCACCGGATAAGCTCCGGCGAAAAAGCCAATTGTATTCAGTATGGGCGGCCCTGCCGAGAAGGATTCCCGTTGGTGAGACATCAGATGCAATAGTAAATCGGACTGACCTTTCAAGTCGTAGCATGCACCTGCAAGTGCTGCAAGCATTAGTGCAAACGGCGTCGTTTGCAACTTGACGGCAGTCTCACGCAATGATCGAATCTCTTCCTCTCCAGTCAACAATTCATGAGTGAATGTAAGCATATCATGGTGAACAGGATGCCGTTCCGCCTGCTTATCGACCTGCAACGACCTCGCATCCTTCAATACTGAACTCCAATGTTTTTTTGCTACAGTGCTAATGCCCTTAGCTGCATATTGTTCTAATGCCACACACCAATCCCTATAGCTGCCTGCTGTTTCCTCCTCCCCGTCTGCGGGCGGTCTGCCGCCTAACATGAGGAGCCGTTTTAAATCATCCAGGAAGAGGTTCATGGATAATCCGTCAAAAATCAAATGATGAAACAGAACAAGCAATATCTGCTGCTCGTTGTGGCCGTAACGGTCAAACAAAACCACTCTCCATAGGGGACCTTTCTCAATGTCGAATCCATACTGGAGTTTAGAGCAGTAATCCGTTATAAAGGCATCGTGGCTTGAAGAGTCGGATTCATCACTGACATCAATCCAGATTAATATCTGTTCAAGATTATCCCCCTGCGTATGTTGATACCATTCTTTATCATTTAGCTTTGCAAAGACTAAGCGTAAGGCTTCATGTTTGTAGATCAGCACATCAAGTGCCTGATTCAGCGCTTCTCTGGTTACTCGGTCCTTCAACAGCGCTATATATGGAACGTTAAACATATTGCGATTAACCAATTCTCTTTTAAAGAAACGTCTCTGTACGGCGGACAACGGAAAGCCATTAAACGGATATGGATGTTCTGCCGCCAAATACGTATACTCCTGCAAAGCTTCAGCGTCGGCCCGAGTTGACGTCTCATTTAGGATTAGGGCTAAATTACGGATGGTTCGTCTGCTTAGAATCTGATTCGCTGTAATTGCGAATCCCTTCTTTTGCATATAGTTAGCTATACGAAGCGCATGAAGTGAGTGTCCCCCCAAAACGTGAAAATCCTCATTTACGCCTATTGAGTTATACCCCAGCACATCGCTCCAAACTTCGCCAAGCAGCTCTTCCAGCTCATTTGCCGGTCTCATGCTGATTGTGGATGGAGTAACTCTGTTTTCCGGCAACGGAAGTCGCTTTCGGTCGATTTTTCCGTTAATCGTTAAAGGAAACCATTCAAGATGAACAAATCGGGATGGTATCATATACGAAGGAACATGCTCAGCCATAAAAACATACAATTCCTCCTCCCTATAAGCATGACGGGATCTATAATAAGCAACCAGTTGCTTGTCCCCTGCTTGTTCACGCACAACAACCAGACATTCCTTGATACGAGGAAACCGGCTTAGCTGCGACGCGACTTCTCCGGGCTCAATCCGAAACCCACGGATTTTCACCTGATGGTCAACGCGTCCTATAAACTCTATATTACCGTCTTTCAACCATCTGACCTTGTCCCCTGTGCGATACAATATCGTATTTCTATCGTATCGCCGATCTTCTATACTAGCGTACGGGTTGGGTATGAACCTGCTCTGTGTTAATTCGTTCTGTGCCCAATAGCCTCGTGCAATCCCATCACCTCCTACATATAATTCTCCTGCTGCCCCTATAGGCTGAACAGATCCCCGCTGATCCAGCACATAACAAGTGGAATTACTGATTGGCCTGCCGATAGGAATACTTGTTTCAAAGGCGCGTTGGACAGGGTAACTTGTTGAAAACGTGGTATTCTCTGTTGGACCATATTGATTCATAATGGACATTTTCGGGAAAGCGATCCTGATTTGGTTGATATGATGCGGTGAAACGACATCTCCGCCCACCAGAAGCCACTTGATACCAGCAAAAGAATTCGCATTAAGATCAATCCACTGATTGCATAAAGATGAGGTGAGTGAAATGGTGTTAATTTTCCATTCTTTTAATCTCCGCTCCAGCAAATCGATGTTCAAAAGCTCCTCTCCGGGCACGATGTACAGGGTACCTCCGTTGAGCAAAGTTCCCCAAAGCTCAAATGTTGAATTATCAAATACGGGAGAGCCCGTGTACAGCAGTCTTATTCCACGAACAAAAGGAAAATAACTGTTATTCTTGACCAGACGAATAACGCTTCGGTGCTCTATCATCACCCCTTTTGGCTTTCCTGTTGAACCAGAGGTAAACATAACATAGGCCAATGAGCTGCGGAGAGATACTGAATCGAAAGACTTCCTCTGCTCCAATTGGGGAGCATCGTCCAGACGGATGATGTTCAGAGTGAGTCCCTTGGTAATATTCGATAACGTATCCTGTAAATCCGATGATGTAATGAGTATATCCAACTGTGCTTCGCGTACCGTTTCAAGCACTCTCTCTGCCGGAAATTCCGGGTCAATCGGAACGTATGCACATCCCGCTTCAAGGATACCTAATAAGGCAATGACAAGTTCAGAAGACCGAGGCAAAAATACGCCGACAAGTTTCTCTCGTCCCGCACCATGCTCCCATAGCAGGTTTGCCACGTTCCGCGATAATTGCTTTAATTCACCATACGATATGTTTCGGTCGCTAGTGATGACTGCGGGATGATCAGACTGAGCTCTGACTTGTTCATCAAACAATTCGTTAATAGAGCTGCTCCGGGGATAATCTGTGAACGTATCATTCCAGTCGTACACTATGGTCTGATATTCCTCATTAGATAAACAACGAATGTCTCCAATCGCACATTCCGGATGTTCCAATATGAACTGGATAATATTAAAAGTGTGCTCGGCCATTCGTTCAACAGACTCAGCATTTAACCGTTCAGCATCATATATGAACTTTATTGCAATTTTTTCTTCCGTATCTGAAATAGCAATAGTAAGCGGATAATTGGTTTTCTCGTATTCCGCCATATCTGACATTGTCAACTCGGCTGAGGGCTGCCTGTAATCATTCAGATAATTTTCGAAGGCCACGATGCTGTGAAAAATAGTGCTTTCCTGAAGCGAACTCCAGCTTTTAAGGTCATTCAAACTGACATGGCAGTAATCATTTATACTTTGCAGCGTACGATGAAGCTGCCTTAAATATTCGGTGATGCTCTGATCCGTATTCCAGCGCATAATGATCGGGAGCGTGTTAATCAATGGACCAGTAATGCGATCTCCATTGGCAAGATCAGATCCTCGTCCAGAGACAACCATACCAAATACAGTCACGTCTGAATTATGATATATCTGCAACACTTTACCCCAAGCAAACTGGAGCAAAGTATTAAGTGTGATCTGGTTCTGCTGAACGAAATCTGCCAATTGTCGCACGATTGATGAAGGAATGAATTGTGTGTATGACTCTTGTACCCTGATTGGCACATGGACATTGGAATGAGCGCTCTTCATATCCATAGGAACAGGTGTTGATTCCGTTAAACCGGCCATATAAGCCTTCCAGAAGGCTTCTCCCTCTCTCTTATCCTTGCTTAACATCCATTTCAAATAAGAATTCAGGGACAGCGTACGGCTCGGCTGAAGTTCCGCAGGATCTGTGCTGCAGTAAATATCGTGAACACGATTTAGCAGCAACGGCAAAGTCCAGCCGTCTAACAAAATATGATGATAACTCCAAATGATTATATGCTCTGCCGAACTTAACCGAAATGTTGCAAATCGGTACGGTGGCAAGAGGAGATCGAATTGCCTGCTCCGGTCATTCGTTAACCACTCGTTTATCTGCTCTTGCTGTCTGTCTGGAGATAGATCCTCCAGATTTAGCTCAGCCCAGTACGGAACGGTACGATGCATGACGCATTGCACTGGATTATCCAGCTCATCCCATGCATAGCCAATCCGCAAGCAATCATTTTCCTCTATAACTCTGCTCCATGCTTCCCGGTATCTCCTTAGATTCAGCTGACCCCGGTATTTCCAACTTACCTGCACAAAGTATTGATCGGATGCTGGATGTTCAAGATAATGAAACAGCAGCCCTTCCTGAAGCGGAGTAAGGGGCAGGATCTGCTCTAATCCAAATTTCGAATGATACGTGTCTACTATTTTATCGATTGAGTGCGAGGTCAGTGATACCATTGGAAAATCACTAGGTGTATACCGTTCTTTTTCTTGCCGGCTGCAATGCTCAATAATATCAATCAGATGGGAAACATAATGATTCAGAAGCTTTTGCATCTCTGCTTGACCATAATAATTTTGCTCGTATTTCATAAATAATTGCAGTTGTCCGTCAACGACTGAACAATTTAGCTCCAAAAGACTTGTTCCGTGATTAAACTTTGAGATGTTATCCTGCGCGACCTCACGTGTGAATTTGATCCATCCCTCTTCTCCATTCGGCGTATCTCTATGGCTGAATTGTCCTAAGTAGTTAAATACAGCCTGCGGTTCAGGCTTATTAAGAGCATCCCGGACCGACTGATCCGAATGACAGTACCTGAGCGCCCCATACGAAATGCCTCGATGAGGAACGTTGCGAAGCTGTTCTTTGATGGATATAATGATTTCCCCTATAGAGATATTGCCTGGCACTTCAATACAGACGGGAAACATTGAAGTAAACCAACCAATGGTTCTTGATAAATCCATATCAGATACAAGGTGCTCCCGCCCGTGGCCCTCCAGCCGGAATATTACCGTTTCCTGTTTCATCCAACCATTCAGAGTCAGCGCCCATGCGCTAAGAAGCAAATCATTGATCTGGGTATGATAAGCATGTGAGCAGCGTTGCAACAACAGCTGTGTATTTTCTGGGGAGAGCGCAGCTGTAAGCTCGGAATATTCTTGGCTGCCTATAGGAACCGGAGTGCAATCCAGCGGTAACGGGGAATAACGGTCTTGGACATCCAACCAATACTTCAGGTGCCCCATAGTCTCTTCCTTTTGTGCATATTCCTCCAATATGGCCTGCCACTTTATGTAGCTGCTCGGAACCGTCATCGGCTCAATATCATGATACAAGTCATCCAAGTCTTGAAGTAGGATTCTCCAAGACACCCCGTCCACTACAAGATGATGAATCGTAATAAACAGACGTTCCTTCCCATCCGGATATCCCTTAATCAGCCCTGCATGCATCATCCTTCCGGACTCATAGTTCAGCTGTCGGTGCCACTCCTCGCAGATTGCTGAAATCTCTTCGTCTGCTCCCGTCTGTCCACAAATCGTATATTCATCAATCTGAATTGGAGAGATTTCCGTACAGTAGCGCTGTTTATAAGGCCTTTGACTTACGATAAATTCGGTCGTTAACTCCGGATGCAATTGAATTAGCCGGTTAAGAGCACTTTCCAGCTTAGGCAGGGAACAATAGCTCAGCAGAAATAATTGAGACTGGTTAAAATAGTGCGGTTCTTCAAATTTTTGTTCAAAAAACCAATGCTGGATGGGAGACAAGCCAAAGTCACCCGTCGGCTCATTAGTCAAGGCATCTTTATGCTCTTTTTCCAAGGCAAGCACGGCCTCAGATAATCCCTGTATCGTCGGATTATCTGCCACTAATCTGGGAGTGAGTATAATACCTTCCTCTCTTGCCAAAGAGACCATGTGAATAGATAAGATTGAATCTCCCCCGACAGTATTGAAATGATCGTTCAGCCCGATATCATTCCGCTTCAAAAGAGAACGCCAGATACGGAGCAGTCTTTTTGCCGGTTCAAATTCAGCCTGCGCATTCTCTGACATGTGCCTTGGAGTCGAGCTTGGCAGGGGTAATGCTGCTCGATCTATTTTCCCGCTGTTGTTTAATGGAAACATATTCATATAAACAAAATGCGAGGGTATCATATATACGGGCAGTATGCTTAAGAGTTGCTCCGACAGTCTCCTCTGCTCCAGCTCCTGTTCACCTGTATAGTAAGCGATAAGCTTTTGATAATCCCCGTCCTGCCACGCGCTTACTACACATTGATCAATACCGGAGCATTGGCGAAGCTGATGCTCGATTTCACCAGGCTCAATCCGAAACCCTCTGATCTTTACTTGATCGTCACTGCGGCCAATAAACTCCAGTTCCCCGGAATCATTCCATTTTACAGTATCACCTGTCTTGTAAAGTCGTATTGGATGCGGTTTCCCACCCGCTTTAATGTTCAATTCCTGCACAACAAAACGTTCTCTGGTCTGCTGCTCACGGTTTAGATAGCCCCTAGCAAGACCGATGCCCCCTACCCACAGTTCGCCAGGAACACCGACAGGAACAGGATTGCCGAAGCGATTCAGCACAAACAATTGCTTGTTATCCACCGGTTTGCCGATCGTAATTTTTTGGCCGGGACGGCATTCTCCGGCAGAGCACATTACCGTTACTTCCGTAGGACCATATGCGTTTAGGAAGAGCCTGTTCTGTGCCCAGTAATCCACGATATCCGGCGTGCAATCCTCACCACCCGAAACGATGGTTCTAACTTGTGGCAGCTCCCGCTTTTTCATCGTGCTTATGACGGATGGAGTCAGCATGGTAATATGAATATTTTTGTCCTCCAGAATATCGGAAATATCAGCATACGGCGGCAACTCTTCCCCTGATAGCACTACAAGCGTCCCGCCCACTGTTAACGTGCCGATCCACTCGTAGACCGAGGCATCAAAACTGGCGGAAGCGAACTGCAGTACTCTTGCACCTGGAGAAATACCGAATTTTTCAATAACATAAGGCCTTAAAGAAACAAGTCCAGCGTGCTCAATAAGAGCGCCTTTCGGTTTTCCGGTAGAACCGGATGTATACAGCACATAAGCCAAATCATTAGGGTGTGATTGAATATCCAAATTTCCTGCAGGTTCAAACGGATTCACGGGCATTTCATCTACGCAGATAATTGAATCCGCATCTGCTCCTAACTGCTTCAGCTTATCTGCCAGCCTGCTTTGTGTAAGAATGAATTTTGCCCTCGTATCGGACAGAATAGAACGAATCCGTTCTTCGGGATAGGCAGGATCAATCGGCACATAAGCTCCTCTAGCTTTCAAGACTGCTAACAAGGATGGCATGACGTCGGCGCTTCTCTCCATTACAATGGCAACCAGCGTTTCAGGGGCAAGCTCAATGCTTTCCTTCATTTGGCAGGCGTTCAGGATTGCCCGGCCAATCCGGTTTGCTCTCTCGTTTAACTGAGTATAAGTGAGTCTTTGCCGCCCGAATTCCAATGCTACGGCTTCAGGCGTCCTGACGACCTGCTCCTCGAACAGATGATGTATGCATTTATCGGCTGCATACACCTTTTCCGACGCATTCCATCGCACCAGAATTTGATTGGCCTCCTCGGCGGCCAACAAAGGATGAAGCAGCACAGGCTTCTTCGGGAAATTCAACACATTGGTTACTAATATGCTGAAATGTCCGATACATCTGTGCATTTCATCGTTTCCCAATCGATTGCGGTCATATTGGATAGCGCACTCCAATGAGCCATGGTTGTAGCGGTATCGGAGCACTAGTTCCATGGGATGGTAAGCGGACAATCCTGTATATTCGTCCATATCCGAGGGGATTAAGTGTTCTTCTCCTGATACGTTAATGGCACCAATGTTATAGTAATCGGTACCCTCTTCAGCCTGGCAGCTGCCCTCATTTTGTTTTTTCCATGCTTTACCCCAGGATCTGTCCTCCTCTCTTCCATTGTCCAGACCTAGCTTTATCTTGCCTGCCAGGCCAGGCATATCGTCATTCTCATGAATGCTTGCTATTAACGGGAAGCTGGACAACCAAAATGCTTGTTTCTCAGGTGAGTGATGTGGAGTATCCTGAGAGTACGGGCAATACAGCATAGGCACAGCATACTCATCTGCATATTGGGAGAGCAGCACCGCCCATATGGAAGTCATAAAGCTATGCATGCACAAACCATATTCTGTTATAAATCGCTCTATCTCTTTGACTTGCTTTTTCTCAAAATTAATAGGTATAAATGCATAACTGCTAATTCGGCTGCCGGTGCTTCGTGTTCCCGAGAATAGGGGGAAATAGCCTTTATGATTCTCTATCGCTTGAGACAACGTGGTCCTCGATATCATATTCAACATTTTCTCTACCTCCCTTTATCAAGTATTGCTGCATACGCCGCTTCTCGAAACGCTTCTCTTACCTTCTCAACCTCGATGTCATAGCTGCAGCGTATGGAAAAGATGAATCCGCCTTTATACGATTGAGCGATGCAATTGAACAGTGTATAAATCGGCAGCAGGTTCAGTTCCTTAATGACGGTATCGTTATAGCCGCGTCCCGTTCTACTGTTGTTGCCCAAGTAGTTGAACATGAACATATCCAGTTGCTTATATTCTTCGCCAAAATAAACCAACTCTCTCGTGCGGGCCCAGCCGCTGCTGCACGATGGATGAAGCAGGAGATGCATGAAATTAATATTGTGGCGCTTCACCGTGTCAAGCTTACGATTTACGGACCGAAGCATCTCATCCTTGGGTAGCGTGGCGTTAATGAAAAGAGGTATAAAATCAATAAATTCTCCTACGACATTAAAATAAGTATTTGCTTCGTATGTTCTTCCGTCGTATAAAAACAGCAGCGGTAGACTATCCAGTCCCAGATAGGATTGCAATCCCTTCGTATACACTGAAAGGGCGAAGTCCAGAGAGTGCTCCTTCGTGGGGATATCCACCTCAAACATGTACGATTCATTGCTCCTTCTCTGCTTCAGCCGGTTCAGTATATCTTTTTTACTCTGATAATAGTCCTCAAGCTCATAAGCTAAAACCAGCTCACGCTCCGTAATTGCAGAAGGTCCCTTACTAATTTGCTGAATGTATGATGCATATGTTTGCGCTACTTCCCCGGGTTCAGACTTACTGTGAAGCAAGCTTCTGTAGTAAGAGGAAAATTGCCGTTCTGCAGCTTCAATGGTGACCCGATCGCATAAAATATGATGAAACTTCATAAGCACGCTATGTTCACGCAGATTGCGTCTAATGAGAATGACTTGATACATAATATGCTCTCCGCTATATCGGGGGCCTTGAATGAATTCTTCTATCATTTCCATAAAAGGGCCGTACGGGCTGCAATTCGAAAGATCAATCATAGTCAGCTTTGGACGATTGTGCGAATCGCAGAAGTATTCCTTCCATTCGGTCCACTGCCGGGTCTGAACAGGCACACTTCGCAATAATCCCTGGCTCTGAACGAATTTTGCGTATGCTTGGTCCAATAAATCATAATCAGCATACTCATCCAATATAAAATATCCAACACTGGGTGGTGTATCGAACGAAATTTGCATTTGTTGGATCGCGCTAAGAGGATATTTCTGTATCATTTGTCCCATCTGAACCCATTGATCGTTTAACTCATAATCGTGTCGGAGTTGTTGGCGAATAAGCATCGTCTCCTCATCTTTCATCGGTTTCAACCCCAGATCGTTCAGTAACACCTCTTCATCCATGATCCCGCTCGCATCCGATTCAATTTTTCGACACTGAGGAACGATGTAGTGAGGCGCCACTTCCTTTGCCACTTTCCCTTTCATGATCTGTAGTAAAGCTTCCACTTTCTCCGGATTGCATTCAAGTCCATAAAGAACGTGAATTTCTTTAATACCATACTGAAAATCATGAACTTTATAAGAAGCCCAATCATAAACTTCCCTTGTCTCATGATACAGCCACGCAACCAATTCTTCCTTTGTATGGATCAAGTCATGATGATTCTCTGCCTCGCCAGCCTGAATGTAAGCACTAAGCGCCTGAATGTTTTTATAATGGTAAATATCCGTTAACGTAACATAATATCCCGCCATCTCAAGCTTAAACATAAGGGACATCGCTTTGATCGAATGTCCGCCGAGCTCGAAAAAATCATCAAATATTCCTATTTGCGAAACTCCCAACACATCCTGCCAAATGGGCACAAGCTTCTCTTCTGTCGGTGTTTGAGGTGCGCCGTATTCCGTACTGATTTGCAGGGTGACATCTGGAGCAGGCAGTGCCTTCAAGTCAACCTTGCCGTTCGTATTCAGCGGCAAGCGGTCAAGCTGTACCATGAGAGCAGGAATCATATATTCCGGCAGAAGCCTGGACAGCGCGGTCTTGATTTGGATTATGGAAAGAGGCTCGTTTGGCACAATATACGCGCACAGCAGCCTTTGTCCACCTTCATCTTCCATTGCCATCACGAACGCTTCCTGAACTCCTTTCACCTGTAATAACTGTGCTTCTATCTCACCCGGTTCAATACGGAAGCCCCGGATTTTAACTTGCTCGTCAAGGCGTCCTTTGAATTCCAGAGTGCCGTCGCCACGCCAACGTGCCACATCTCCCGTCCGATAGCAGCGTTCAGCTGCCTTAAACGGACTTTTCACAAATCTCTCCTTCGTCAACTCCGGCCGATTCAAATACCCGCGCGCCACCCCGTCTCCACCAACGAGCAGCTCTCCCCATATTCCGACAGGCTGTAATTTCATCGAGCGGTTTACCACATATGCCGTCGAATTGCAGATGGGACGACCGATCGGAAGAGCTTGGGTTTGCTGCCCCTCAACGGGATATGTCGTGGAAAAAGTTGTGTTCTCCGTCGGACCATATCCATTAATAACGCGCAGCTTCGGATTATGCCGGAGCACACGGTTGATGTGCTGGAACGGCAGTACATCACCTCCGATGATCAGCGTGTCCATCCCTGCGAATAACAGGCTGTCCTGCTGCGACAGCTGGCTGAAGAGAGAAGTCGTCAGAAACATCGTATTAATATGGCAGGTGCGAATGATCTGTCTCAGCTTCACAGTGTCCAGAAGCACATCACGGCTCATCAATACCAATTGACCGCCATTCAGCAGCGCCCCCCAAATTTCGAAGGTTGACGCATCAAATACCATTGCTCCAGTCTGTAACATACATGTCGAATTATCCAGCTTAACGTAATTTGTATTTTTCACCAGACGAACGACACTGCGATGCTCAACCATGACGCCTTTCGGACGCCCGGATGTTCCTGAAGTATACATCACATAAGCGAGATTTCTGGATGTGGACAGCACTTCAAGATTCGAATTATCCATGTGGTATGCCTTCGGATCATTGAGATGAATAAGTATTCCTGTGTAATCGTTCTGTACTTTAAACCCGCTATTGGCCAGCAATACACTAACATCCGCATCTGCAAGGATAAAGCGGATACGTTCCTCAGGATAGTCAGGATCAATTGGCACAAAGGCGCCCCCAATCTTGAGAATGGCCAGTATTCCGGCAATTGTATCCGGGGAGCGATGCGCAATAATTGCAACCATCTGATTTGCTTTGACACCCTCAGACAGCAAAGTACGGGCCAGTCGGTTCGCTCTTTCGTTCAGCTGCCGATAGCTCCATCGTGCTCCTTCATATCGTATAGCCGTTTGCTCAGGCATGCGCGCTGCCTGCTCCTCAAACAAATGATGTATCGCTTGTTCATCCGGGTAATCCGCTGTAGTATCATTGAAACTCTCCAATATCTGAATCTCTTCTCTGGGAGTCAACAGGTTAACGGCTCCAAGCGTTATATCCGGCTCTTGCGCTACGCTATTAACAAGCTGGAGGAAGTGTTCCGCCATCCGTTCAATTGTATCTTTGCGAAAGAACGATGAGGCATACTCAAAGCTGCATCTGATGCTTCCCTCGATCTCAGCAGCCATGAGCGTTAAGTCAAATTCCGCCCCCGTGTGCTTTCTCGGGCAGAGGCTGAATCGCAAATCTGGAATGTTCAGCTCGGCTTGCACCGTGTCTTGCCACACAAGCATGGTGTCAAACAATCGATTTCGGCTTTGTGCGTTCATTGCTTTTGTCTTCTCAATCAACTCTTCAAGGGGATACTCCTGATTCTCATGGGCTGATAATGTTGCTGTTTTCACTTCCTGCACATATTCGAGAAACGGCTTATTTGCTGCCGGGTAAGTCCGAATTGCCAGGGTGTTAGCGAATACTCCGATGATATGCGTCATATCTGGGTGCTGTCTTCCCGCGATCGGACTGCCTACGATGATATCCTCCTGACCCGTATATCGATGCAGCATGTTCTTATAAGCTGCCAGCAGCACCATGTACAAAGTTGCACCAGTTTTCGCCGCTATATCTCTAAGCCCTTGACTTCTTAAGGGATCAATGGAAAATACGTGAACATCTCCCTCAAAGCTTCGATCAACCGAGTGCGGATGGTCAAGCGGTAAATCCAGCAACGGCAATTCCCCGCGGAACACCTCCAGCCAGTACGACTCCTGCTTTCTGAGACGCTCACTTTGTAAATTTTCCTTCTGCCATATCGCATAGTCCTTATATTGCACGCGAAGAGGCAGCAATTCCTCTCCCTCATACAGCCGTACAAATTCACGGACCAGAATATCTAGAGATATTTCGTCTGCAATGATACGATGTATATCAAACAGGAACTGATGACGATCTTCTCCTAATTCAACGAGTCTTACACGAAATAATGGCGCCTGAGACAGATTAAAGGCTCTAAAAAAATCATCAGTCACCGTCGGAACCACTTGTGTCTGAGAAACATACTCGACCTCGAGCCTCACAGATTCATGAATGCGTTGAACAAGCTCTCCATTTACCAGTTCCAAAGAAGTCCGCAACGTGTGGTGACGTGCAATGAGCGATTCAAGAGCAGTCTCGAACCGGACACGGTCCAATGGACCTTCAATCATCATATTATTATGTATGTTATAGCTTTGTTCACCACCAGGCAGCCGACTCAGCGTATACAGCCGTTTTTGTGCCGGAGTGGCGGGAAATGTAGATCTATCCCCGGCTTCGGGAATCACTGCATATGAAAGCGATTCCAGTTCTTTAGACCTTTCAAACAGCCGGTGATTGGCAATTGAGCGGGAGGGATGCTTGACGATATATTCAGCAGTCGTCATAAAATGAGCAATCATCTTGGAAATTTCATCGTCAGTATACAAGCTCGTACGATAGTCAATATGTATTTGCAGGCAGTTTTCAGTTTTATTTTCAAGAACATGGAATAGAATATCATTAACCTCATGACCGCAGAAATTCGTCTGAGTTTGTAATGGATTTCCTTCCAGATCCATCAAGGAGAGCTGGCTATATTCCATTACTATGCCAAAGAGCTCTCCAACCTTGGCCGGATGTAATTGTCTAATATCCTCAATCAACTGATTGAATGGATATTTTCGATGGTCGAGAAGCTTGGATTGTTCCTGAGATAGCCGTTGTAAAAAAAGAATGAGATTTTCGTGAGAGTATATCGGGACTCTAAGAGGTAATGTGTTGTCGAACATGCCCACCATTTCTTTTTCCTGCTTGGTAGTGCGGTTTCCATAATTGATTCCAATCACCATATCTTTTGCATGGGTAACCTTATGCAAATATACGTACAAAGCACCCAGAAAGAAGGTAAATATACTAATTCTGTTCTCTTGACAAAACACATTAATCTTTCGATAAAGGTCCTGGGGGACGACAGCATTTTTTCTTTCGCCGGCTGTGCTGGTGATTAGGGGATTATGCGGTTTCAGTTCTGTCAACTCCGGAAGGGTATCGAATTGCTCCAGCCAGTATGTCTTATCTTTTTGAAAGCTATCGGATTTTTCATATTCCTGCTCGTTAAAAATGTAATCCAGGTATGAAGGCTTCTGGTGAGAAGCTGAGAGTCTCCCATTCTTCATGTCCGTATAATGTTGAGCTATTTCATTAGCAAGGTTGGCCAAGCCAATTTCATCGGATATGATGCGGTGAACTTTAATATTGTAGCCATATTCATTATTACTAACCTTAAAAATAACAAATTCGCACAACACGGAATCGTACAATTCTAAAGGCACTCTGTTGTATGTCTTCAGCCATTGATCGGCATATGCGCGCCCACCCGTTTTCGAAAAATCAACATATTGAGTTTCCTCAACCGAATGTGATTTCACGTATTGCTTGACTTCTCCCTGATCGGTTATCACTCGAATCCGTAAAGCATCATGCTGCTTAATAACGGCTTGAACGGACTGCTTCAATATATCTGGGTTGATGGAACTGAAAAAGGTCACTGTCCTTGAGAGAGTGCACACTGACGTTCTGGGGTATAATTTGTCGATATACCATATTCTTTGCTGAGCACGAGTTAAAGGAAATTGTTTATTGAATTCCTCTTTCATTACATCTCCTCCATTAAAAGGGAATATAAGAAATTCATTGATTTTCATAGTAATATACTCTATCAATGATGTCGAAGTAAGGGGAATTATGTAGTATATTAAAATGTTTGTTTAAGATTGTAATAGATTATGCGCTTTTAGCGAGATAAGTCGGCCAGCTTGTAACCGTGATGCGAATATTACTGAAAAGGACTGCGTCAAATGAATTAGTCTCCGCGACCATTCCTTTTTCACTAGGTTGATAAAGGCGTCCTCATTTCCTTCCTGAACGCGTCTCATGGATCGCAATGTCCTTAACACACCAGCTGTATTGACACTCATCGAAATCAAACATCGTTATAACATTATGATTAACCATAAAATTGCCTACTTTAATGTCGCCGTGAATAAGACCGTATGATTCTTTATCTTGTTTGAGATACTTTAGCCACTCATGTCTTCTCTTTATCAGTTTAAAGGCCTTAGTTAATTCATGCATTCCCCCGGTAATCCTGCCGCAGTTCTTAAACATATCCACATCATTCAACCACTGGTGACAATAAAAAATGAGCTGCTGCTATGAATAATCTCGAAAAGACGACCTTGATCAGAATAAATGGGTCCATTTTTTCTCCTCCATTCTTATACTTGATTAAGAGCGGAAGCAACTCTTTTCCTCCATGTGCAGGAAGTAAAACATCTGGATACAACCACATTGTTCACCTTCTTTCGGGGTGCATTTAGCAACTATAGATGAAACTTGTCGAGCCTTGTTGAAACTGCCTCGGAACTCTCTTGAACAATTGGATTATTACTTCAATAAAATTACAGGTGGCTACGTTTCCAATTTCCGTCTCCCCCGTATTAAGCATAAAAGACTCGCGAGTCTTTAACTCCGCGAGCCTTTGGCTGTCTATACAGGGTAGCAATATATGCAACAATTATTAAACTAAACCGACATGTGTGTTATTCTTTCGATGGCGTTGTTCCATATACCATTGGAACACCCATATCATAAGGGCCAACCAGAACCCGCTCGCCATCAATCCGCCGATAATGTCGCTTGGATAGTGCACGCCAAGATACACTCGGCTTACACCGATCATGGCAATCATGACGCAACTAGACACAATCAGCAAAATACGTCCTGGACGCGAAGCGATATGACGCCACAATAGAAATGCAAGCGCCCCATATAACCCGATTGCTCCCATGGCATGGCCGCTAGGGAAGCTGTAACCGGTCTCCTCTATCAAGCGGTGGACGATTGGGCGTTCCCGATGGATAACTATTTTTAATAATTGATTCATTACCGCAGATCCGCCTAACACGGCGATCAAGAAAATCAATTCCATACGGTGCCCGAGCACGAAGTATAAAAAAACCAGCGTTAACACAGCAATTATAATGGCATATTTGGTTGAGCCTATGGAAGTGAAGAGTTCCATTACTTTGGTTAGACTCGGAGATTCAAAGCTTTGTACGAATGCGGCAATATTCAGATCAAATGGGTTTAGCGGCTGACGGTTGATTGCAATGGCCAACGCGCCAAAGCCCAACAGAAGCAAAAAACCAAAAAACATCGTATAATGATTCGATCGGGGTTTTCTCTGCTTATATCTCAATTTGTGTCCCTCTTTCGTTTAAAAGATCGCTATAGATAGTAATCAAGAAAACCTATATTTCTAAAATAATTTCGTCTTTATGAATATGGACACTTAAGACCAGTCCAATTGAAATCATATTGGTAAGCAATGAGCTGCCTCCATAACTTATGAAAGGCAAGGAAATACCTGTCAAGGGAACCAATCCGATATGCATCCCTATATTCACAAAAATCTGAAAGACTAACATGCCCAAAAGCCCTAGAACAAGGTAAGAGCCCGCTAACTCCCTGCTCTCTTTTACGATGAGAACCAGCCGATAAATTAGCATAAAATACAGCAGCAAAAGTATCGCAGAGCCCAGGAATCCATATTTCTCGCCAATTACGACGTAGATAGAATCCGAATAGGCGTATGGAATAAACCCGCGCCGCAGAAAAAATCCAGTGTCCCCGCTTAATCCGCCTGAACCTATCGCACTCATTGCATTTTTAACATGCCATGACTTATCGGGATCGCTGGTTGGGTCGAGAAAAGTCTGTATTCTCGACATTTGATGAGGCTGCACAAGCTTAGATAACAAATCGTGATCCGCATAGTACAACCAACAAATGGCCCCAATCAAAAGTGCCATCACACTGAAGCACAGCAACATATAAAGGGCACGTATGTTGCCCATCCATAGCATGCTTAGTAATACTCCAACAAAGACAAGCGCAGTGCCTAAATCAGGCTGCTTCATAATAATGATAATGGGAACTAAAAAAACGATGCAAATAGGAAATATGTCTTGAACCAGCCGAAGTTGTTCACCTGCCCGCTTCTGCAGCAGATGAGCGGCTAATAAAACCGTAGCTAGCTTCATCATTTCGGAAGGTTGTAGCTGAAAGCTTCCAATACTCAACCAACGGACCGCTCCGTTAATGTTCTCTCCTGTGAACATGACTAGAACGAGCAGGCCAATTCCGATGCCATACAAGATATAGGACAGCTTTCCAATCAATATGTTGTAATCGAATACCGCCACAAGCAGCATCGGAACGCAAAACACACCGAATAACACTATGTTGTTCATATGAAGGCCATTCAAATTGGTACCCGAAGTGGCTTCGTAAATAGCTACAGTGCCAATGGCGATTAGACAAACCATGATGAGTAAAGTCAATATATCTATTTTTTTGAGTTTGCCGATAAAAATCATATAGAAACCTCTATTTCATTTCTTGTGAATTGTTATTTCGTTCTTGCCACCTTCGATTGTTATCCCGGGATATACTCAGTAAAATTCCAGTGCTTGCCATACACAATATTAAAGAGGAGCCACCATAGCTGATAAAAGGAAGCGGAACTCCCGTAATGGGCAGACTCCCGGTTACAGCTCCAAGGTTCAGCAGGAATTGAATGAATATCATCGTTACGATTCCCATTCCCAGCATTACCCCAAATGGGTCATTACTCCTGATTGCCGCAGTAAAGCCTCGCCAAAGAAACAGAAAAAAAACAAATACGAGCAAAGATGTGCCGACAAATCCGAATTCTTCTCCGATAACAGCGAAAATAAAATCCGTGTGCGCTTCTGGCAAATAAAAAAGCTTCTGGACACTTCGTCCAAATCCTGTGCCCGTGAACCCCCCATGCGCTAAAGCATAGAACGATTGAATCAGCTGATACCCGGAGCCAGACTGGTCATCAAACGGATTTAAAAAAGAGCTGATTCGCTGGAGCCGGTAACTTTTACTGAACGCAAGATAAATAAAAATCGGTACAAGCCCCAGACTTAGCATGAAAAGATGACGCAAATCAATACCGCCGATCACAATGATCGTGCTTGAAATAAAAAACAAAATTAACACGGTGCCGAAATCCGGTTGCATCATGATAAGCAAGAGGATGAAACCAACCATAACCAATAGGGGCAGCACTCCTTTTTTGAAATCCCGGATCCGTTCTCCTTTTTTGCTAATCAAAGCTGATAAGTACACGATGAGTGATAACTTGGTGAATTCAGCCGGTTGAAAAGTAAAGCCGCCCACAAAAAACCATCTTTTTGCTCCATTGATGTTAACACCGCCAATCAACACCAGTACAAGCAGCAATAACGACATAAGCAGAAGGAATGGCGCAACCTTTTTCCACATTGGAAAGGGAATGCTCATAAAAAATAGCATGATAACGAGTCCGGCGAAAGCAAATATGCTCTGTCTTAATGCGTAATACCACGGACTTTCATGCTTAAAGGTGACGATGGACGAACTGGCGCTAAAAACCATAGCCAAACCAAAGCAGACCAGTAAAACCGTTAAAAAAAGCAGCAAAAAATCCGGACGGCCTTTTATTTTACCTTTCAAATCGGAAAACACCTCCTGAAAAAGCGCGGCCGATTGGACTTAATCCTTCATGGAACCCTGCCTTATCATCGGTTTTCGTAGATGATCAAAACAAAAAAGCTCTCCTGTAAGAGAGAGCTTGCGGATATCACCTGTGCAATTGGATAGACAACCCGCTCCCGCCCAGATCAAATTGGCCGCGGTATCCTTTTTTGCCCCATAGTGTCATGGCATTATCCCTCCACACGTAAACATCCAGCCCTTTTTCTCCTGCCCCCAAGGTCCATCCCAGAATGATGTCGGAGAGTCCGTCCTCGTTAACATCCGCAATCCCTGCGTAGTCCAAGCCGTAGCCGAAGCCTTTCGTATCCCAGACAATCTGCCATTCTTCATCCTGCTGCTTCAACAACGCAGCCTTTCGTATCCTTTCGTTACGAGAGCTCTCTTCATATACCACGACAGCCTCATCGATGCCGTCTCCATCCACATCTCCGAATGAAATGCCTTTACTCCCTTCACCATGGGCCGAGACTAGCAACCTAGCTCCGTCAGGCAGTAAAGTTCGAAGGATGTCGCTATGGAGATTCTCTTCAGACAACGGAGACTTAATCAAATCGATGGGGGTAGCAGGCATGCTGCACCCGCCAATCCACAACAACGTAGTCACAATGAGTCCTGTCCACATCTGCTTACCCAACATTCTGTTCCCGGCTCCTCGCTTGTCATTGTTCTATTCTCTATTTTATATGGCTGCAAAAAATAAGAGGTTATGAAAAAGTTAAAGTTCCTTTGTTAGTTGCGTGGAAGATAAATATAAACCTTAGTTCCCTGTCCTGACTGACTGTCGATCTTTAACTGTCCTTGGTGCAGCTTGACGATTTCATAACATATGGATAATCCCAAGCCGCTCCCGGCAGCACTGTTATTCCCCTTGTAAAACTTTTGCAAGACATGCTCGATGTCCTCCTCCGCAATTCCCGCTCCCGTATCCTCGACGGTAATGACGACCTGTTCCTGAGACGATTGGGTGTACACTTTAATGATTCCATTTGGACCAGTAAATTTAAGTGCGTTGTCTAATAGATTAATGAGCACTTGCTTCAACCGATTTTCGTCAGCGTGAATGACGGGCAATGTATCGTCTGCCTGCACCTCCAGCGAAATGCTCTGTCTGGCAGCTCTTGGAGCCAGCTGCTTACCGATATGCCGAAGCAAGTCCGCAAGATGAAGCGGGGTGCGGGATAGCACAATTCGTCCATTGTCCAGCTTAGAGAGATCCAGTAATTCGTCCACCAGCACGGTTAACCTGTCGGTTTCCGACTCAATGATTTCAAGCCCGTCTGCAAGCATAGCCGTACCGTCCTTCGGCTCCGTTTTTAAGGTTACTACCCACCCTTTTATGGACGTTAACGGGGTGCGAATCTCATGGGAGACGGATGAAATGAAATCGTTTTTGAGCTGTTCGTTTCGCCGTATTTTGGCTGCCATCGTATTGAACGTATCCGCGAGCGTTCCCAGCTCGTCCCGGTACCGTTTTTTCGCTCTTGCCGTGAAATCGCCTTCAGCCATTTGTTCGGCTGCCAGCTTAAGCTCCGTAATTGAACCCGTAATTGTCCTGGACAGGAAAATGCCGAGAACGGCAACAATCGCAACGACAATTAGACCGACGGAAATAAATATGACAGTAATATAGCGGATGGTTGCCATCGTGTCGGTTAGAGAAGTGACAAATCTGACTGCCCCCACTGTCATATCCTTAGCCTGCAGCGGATAAGATACGGCTAATACGGTGTCATGCACGGATGGCTCACGTCCCTTCCAGATTCCGACGGTTCCGCTGCATGCCTCTTGCACATCTGGATAATCGAGCATATTTTTCCCGTCTTGAGCTCCCGCAGAGTCCTGAAGAAGCTGCCCGGAAGAACTAATAATCTGCACTTGTGCGGCGGTATTTTGAGAAAATCCGTTTAATAGCCGTTCGGACTGCTTCTCTAATTCTTCCTCGGCAAAATATTGATGAAAAAAAGAAGCGGATATTTCCGCTTGATTCACCAGGATTCGTTCAACATTGTGATAGTAATAATAGTTCACCGACGCAATTAGAAAAATTTCCAAAATACATACTGTAATTAAAATGACGGCAAAATAACTTCCCACTAATCTTTTTTGGATGCCCAAAATTTCATTCTTCCTTTCTCCAACGGTATCCTCGTCCCCAGACGGTTTCGATCAGCCGCGGCTTGGAGCAGTCGTCTTCAATCTTTTCTCTTAGCTTGCGAACGTGAACATCTACGGTCTTGGGATCTCCGACAAAATTCACTCCCCAAATCAGATTCAGAAGGTCGTTTCTGGATAAGGCTTTATCGGGATATTCCAAAAACACCTTAATCATTTGATATTCTTTCGGCGTTAAATCGATTAAACAGTCAGATTTAAATAACTTGTTAGCATCCAGATCAAGCCGGATCGCGCCAGACTCGAGCACCTTGCGTGAGGTCCCCCCGCATGCTGGGTACGGCGCAGCACCGTTCTGATTCTCGCGATAAGCTCTAACGGATTGAACGGCTTTACGATGTAATCGTCAGCACCAAGTTCAAGCCCCCTGATCTTGTCCAAGTCTTGTCCGCGCGCAGTGAGAAAGACAATCACGATATAGGGATCGATTTCTCTTAGCTTCCTGCAAAACTCAAAACCATCTATATCGGGAAGCATGATGTCCAGAACCACTACATCCGGCCGAGTTGCGGCGAGACTCTGTAAAGCCGTCGCTCCAAGTGCAGACTCAGTGACTGTGAATCCGTTTCTTTCCAAATTAATCGATACAAAACGTCTTATATTGTCATCATCCTCAACAATGAGCACATGGTTGCGGTGTAAAGATTCCATAGCTGCCTCCCCAAGGCCCAATCCAATTCATTGGGCTAATAATGAAATAAACGATCACAAAAAAGCTCTCCCTGGCATCAGGGAGAGCTGACTGTTGTATGTGTTATCTCATTCGCTCATTAGTCAAATACGCATATTTAAATAGACCTGCCCTGCCAGTTAGAGCCGCCGGGAATATACGTAAGGGAAACATTTGAGAGCGAAGAGAACACAGTTCTCCCTTTTTGCATAGTGCTGATGATTATATGATACACTACTCGGAAGACTGTCCATTCGGAAGTTCCCCCCTTTTCTAAATAAAATGAAAAAACCCTCTAGTATGACTAGAGGGTGTAATGAATGCACACAAAAAAACATCCGTTCCCCCAAGCCGAGTTTTGGCACTATACAACGTAAAGAGAATCATTCATCTCTTAGCCACGTTATGAAAAGCCTTAATCCGGCAATCCCTGTTCTACCCATTGGCATCTTTCGATGTTTCCGGGCAGTGGCCTGTATTTGTATAGGAGCCTCACCTAACGAGGACATATTTATTACTTCTGAATCGTATCCCTATCGCTTGCAATTGTCAATAGCCAAGGTGAAAATCATAACGATTTGACCAAGTGAGTAAATCTTTCTCTAGTGGAACTCCCCACTTCCCTTAATAAAAGCGGGTTCAGCGCCGCCGCGCAAACCTGCTGCATGATGAAATTATTTCAGTGAAATTCCGAATTTCGCGCCAGCCTCGCCTGCGAATACAACTGTTCCGCTTTGCGGCAGCACGATCTCGTTCTTGCCGCTGACGACCGTGTCGTTCACGCACGCGCCTTTTTGATCGTATACAACGAAGGCGCCTGTTTCCGGCATATCAACCAGCATCGTCTTTCCTGCGGCTGCCGCAGGAATGCTGTACCATTTGGCATATCCATCCGCTTGGACGGTAACAGAAGATTGCTTGCCCGCATAGAGCTGCTTTACAGCCTCTTCGCGAACATACAGGCTGCCGGCTACATCCAAATATTCAATGCCCTTTTTCGTATAAAAATTGTGTTCCATCGCATCTCTGCTGCCCAAAAACGGGATTTGCAGTTCGCTGACCGCTTTGTCCGCCCCTTTTATCTTTTTGTTCGCCCAATACCCAGAAGCATCTGTAACGGTGGAGACTTGGATGGAAGGCATAGAGATGTAATACCACATCGATGTATATTTTTCGTTGACTGCATAATATTTCTTGCCTTCACGATTCGCCCATGCCGCAGCCACATCTGCCGATAATGGATTGGCTTCAAGCTTCTCGGCAGTATATTGCGACAGCGCCGTCTGTCCAAGGCCCGGCAAGGCGGAATACGTTCTAACCCATAAATAGGTCCGTCCGTTGTCCTCTGTAACAAAGCTGGCCTTTTCGCTTCCATCCGCATTAACGAAAGAGCCATCAGCGGTGTACGTGTATTTCGCAACGGGGTATTCAGGCAGCATAATCATGGACACGGACAGCTCGCCATCAGCGCTGACTTCTATCTTGGCCAATTGGTTGAAAGCGCCGTAAATGCCTGCGTTCTTCGCAACTTCCTGCGGCATGTTTGCCTTTACGGGCACGCCATGCGACTTCGCCGGTTTCCGTTCTTTAATAACGCCCTTCTCTTGCAGCGCGCTTAGCAGCATCTCATTCGCCAATAATTGATCGGTCATGCTGTCGCCGCCCGAGGAGAGAACGGCTGCGGCCATGTTATGCTCCGGCAGAACGACCAGCGATGAATGATACAGTATCGTATCGCCGCCTTTCGTGAGCGCCTTAATGCCGTAATCGCTGAATGGGAACATGTTCACACTATCCCAGCCGAGCCCGAACCCGACTGACGAATCGGCATCTTTCGGCCACATGCCTCTTTTGTACTCTTCTTGCTCCATTGCCTTTAGCGATTTGTCAGAAAGAATGCCGTCTGCTTGCCCCGTGAAGATCTTTGCAAACGAAACGATATCTTCAGCTGTTGAATAAATGCCGCCCGTTCCGATGACATTTACGGTGTCTCTTGGAAGCTGCCCTTCATAAGTTGGATAATAGAGTCCTGCCATCCTGGATGGATCTATCTGTTCCAGCGGCGTCTTTGTATTGGTCATGCCTAAAGGCGCTGTAAAATACTTGTGTATAAATGATGTGAAGTCCATGCCGCTTACTCTCTCAACCAGAATCTCAGCTAACGTAAAGCTATCGTTGCAATACACCGAGAACGCGCCCGGATCTGCCTTTAGGCTTTGAACAGCCAGCTGTTCCAATAATGCATCATGCGCATGGGTGTCGTTATCGTCGAACAACATGGCATTCCCAAGCGTAGCTCCGCCAAGACCGGAGGAATGGTTCAACAACATGCGCGGAGTAATTCGTTTGTAACGATCGTCTTTCATTTTAAAGTCGGATATATAACTTGCTACCGGCGCATCCAAATTCACCTTTCCTTCATCCACCAGCTTCATCACTGCTGCCGCGGCGAACATCTTACTCGTTGATCCTACCCCATACATCGTATCGGCAGTCAGTCCCGTGTTCCCCTCTTTATCGTTCGTGCCAGAATGGCCTGATACGACGATATTGCCGTTATCAATGAGTGCGTACTGCACGCTTGTGATACCGTATGTCTCCGTTAAAAGCGCGGCCTTCTCAGCAGCTATTTTCCGGGTTCGGTCGTAGCCAAGTTCATTGTTGTTGCTTTCCGCCATCGACATCATTGGAGCGAGCATGGATAGCATCAGCGTCACTGCCAGTGTCACTGCCAGTCTTTTTCTCATTTTGTTGCCTCCCAGTATTCATTGTGTTAATCATCTATATTACGAATAATGTGCGCCAATCGTTCAATTACTGGCTTATAACAAAAAAAAGCGTGCAACCTTTGCATCTCTTGATACAAGGTTGCACGCTGAAAGCCCGGCATACAAGCGGACTCCATGTCATTGAACTTTCAACATATTTCTATTTTCATACACCGAGATATTGCACACCGCTCTGAATCCGGCTCGCCGATACAGGTTTGCGCCTGCCTCTGACGCTTGCAGCACACATAGCCCGTCATAGCTGTTCTTGATCTCTGATAAAATAGAGTTGAACATGGCGGAGCCCAGCCCTTTTTTCCGCTGCTCTGGCAGCGTCGCTATATCATAAATTCCAACGCTGCTGTTAGAATACATTGCAGATCCTATGCATACTACCTTTTCATTAAGTAACCCAATAAACAATTTCAGATCTGAATGATTGTATAGAGTTGATTCTGAAAGGCTATCATAGTACTTTCTCACGTACATGCCTTCCATACGATTCCCGAATAAAGAGGACAAGGCGGCACCAAATTGCCTTACTTCCATCGGTGAACTGACTTGTCTGACCGAAAAGCCATCCGGCATTTCCGTTGCAGGATGCAAGTCCGATGTATATGCATACATGCCGGCATTGACTTCGGCGAGAAGCAAGCCATGATTCACGATTGCTTGCCGGGTGCTATCTCTTATATTGTCCCAGCACCATAAAGACATCGGGAAATTCTTATCCGTAAAATAGTCCACCGTTTCATGAAGCAGACGCTTATCATCTGCGCTATCTTTGAACAAGACAGTGATATTGAACGTGTCTGCCGGCATGCCGCAATCCACATATAAGAATTCATCCGTTTCTTTGATGGACATTCCTGTGCTTTTATTTGCAACATACGAAACCTTGTATGTAAAGTTGTGTTGAATCATTGCAGCCATTTTTTGATCGTTCATGTGAACCTCCACCACATTTTATTGTTTCCTAAGTTCAGCATATAATAAAATGGCCAAAGTTCTATCCCTTTTATTCTTTACAACTATTCTTAACACACAGGAACAGCCCTAAAAGAAGCTTTTTATTATTCCTTTACATAAACAATTTTCCGTATGCTGTCATATGAAAGGCTGTATTCAATTGCAAGTTGTTGAATGGAACAACCCGCCTTGAATTTTCTCTTTATTTCCTTATTTCTTTCTATTAAATAAAGCCGATATCCTGATGTTTCACCCCATTTTTTGCGGGCAACGCGCGGTCTGGGGATGTATAGGATCTCGCCATTGATATGTTTTTGGATTTCCGATATCAATTCTTTCGGCAATACATCATTGGCATTCTTATATTTCATTCCAACTCACTCCTTAAAAATATTGACTTAAGGAATGCAAGTCTGCGTTCTAAACAAGGTAGACAGTCAGAATGAATGTCGGCGATCATTTATTTATCTCCATGCAACCATCGCCATTTGTTTATCGTGCAGACGTTGCATGGAGTTCCGTGAAGATAATAGCCGAAGGAAAAAACATGTACTCACCTCCACTTATTCATAATTACTCAATTGTACCATAAATGTAATCTTGGATGATTTCTTCTATCCCATACGATTAGCCGGCAGCGGCATGCCTTCCTTATTCAAACGTGCCTGTGCGTACCAGATTGACCTGAACGCGGGACTCAATCTTTGCCTCGGGAAACAGGGTATGCCATTTTTTTTTATAAATAGATCGCGTGTAAGCGTGTCTGCGATTTCTTTGATGCCTTGGTCGCCTAGCTTGCCGTCGAATAAGACAACCCGAACCTGACCGTTAACCAAAGTTCGGGAAAGCTGCCGATTGAGATAAATGTTGGCGCCTTTACTGCTATTAGCCGTGCAAGACACCACTTTGGTCTTCTGCTTCGCTTCCGGTTCCGGATTGATGAGAACAGCCGTGACACGCAATTTATCCTCCTGTTCGGCTTCTTGTGCAGCGTCGTATCCGAGGGCAATGGCAATCCCTAGATTTTCTAGAACGATTGGCTGTACACAGCCATTGAGCACGCATAAGCATAGGATCGCAAGGCACAAGGCGTTCAAGGCGGATTTCATTTTTAGTCCCCCCTTTTATTTTCATTTTTCCACCAGGCTGCAGCATACGTCAGTGCGAACAAAATAGAATGTTGCTGGTGAAGCCAGCTTGGACGGCGGCTTGGACGGCGGCTTGGCCGATAACGATACCGCCGACGATGCCCATTGTCTGTCCAACCTTAGTCGGCAGCCTCGCTCCCGCCTCGCGCAGCAGTTCCATCGTCACTTCTAATATGAGCGTCTTGAACAATGGCGGAAACGGAACTCTAGACCGGGATTCGATCAACCATACAAGCAAGGAGGAAGGAATTATCTCATAATGGAACGTCAGCGCCGCCACATAAGCTGGGGTCAAAAACACGGAAACAAACAAAGCCACCACCCGCAATCCGCGGAGAAATGTCCCGATACCCCAACCAAAATAGCGGTCTTCGGTCGACAGGAAGAAATCTATGAATTCGCTCGGCCCTATAATCGCCTGCGGACTGCCGTCCGCCAGAATGACGACTTTGCCTTCCATTAGCGAATGGCTGGCGAGATCGATACGCATGAGACGGGGCGGACAACCAGATCGGCACTATCGTGGAATTGCGCAAGCAGCTTTTCCCGCAGCGTATTGGCGTAGAGCGTCATCGCTTGACCGCCTCCTTTGGGCTTCGTTAATGTCGCGTTGTGCGCTTATTTTCGTGGTGGTCGCTTTGCATAATCAAACAAATTATTCCCTTTTATTTTACATATCATGCAAATGATGTTATCGCCTCCATTATCATAACTGCAGATGATGCAGTCAGCGCCTTCATTCTTCAAACAGAAAAAAAGAGACAGCCAAAGCCGTCCCCTTCCAGCAAAACAATACCCGTGTTTTTAATAGTAAAAGACCGCCCCAAGGGCGGCCAGAGACTAGATTCAGGAGATGACCGTGTAGCTGAATTTCTTTTTGCCGAAGTTGATAGCTGCTTGATGTGTTGTTGAGTTATATTTTCCAAAATAAACATCGATCCATCGATAGGTAAGCTTTCCGGCATTATTAAGATCGCCCGTATCTTCAACAATGAATGTATTTAAAGAGTATCCTCCAGGAATCGTAATCCGTTGATTATTATTCAATACAATCATTGCTCCAAATCGATATGTAGGTTTATTCCAATTGCTGCTGCCCCACGAAGATGGATGAACAGCAATCCCGCCAATATATGCGCCATTACCACTTGCGAATACAGGACTATTGTCTCCAGAGGCTCCGGTATATGCTGTAAAGTCTTGATTGGTATAAGTGGTATCTGCAAAAGCCGCTGAGGAGGTTGTAAAAGCTAATACAACAGAAATTAACATTGTAAAAAGCGATTTTTTCATAGTCATTCCTCCTTATGTAATCTATTAATTCATGATCTCTCCTGAAGAAGAGTCATAAATGATTTGTTGTAATTTTGTTGAGTTATCAAGACCGACCACTGTAATTGTAGATTGGCCATTTAATACTTGAAGAACAAAATGATAGCCATTAGCCCAATCGATACCAGGCAATAGGTTACGTTCTTGTTTACTCTTTTTTACTAATTGAGGACTATCAATATTGATTTCTTCACTTGAGACGACCATTTCAGGAATATAAGGGCCGACTCCGGGATACACCTTTTCTACAATGCCATCGCGTATGGACACGACTGCCCGTTTATGATCTGGAGTACTGACTTGTAAGTTCCACCTCCTCCTCCTGCCGTCCTGCCCGCTTTTTTTTCCAAGCTCATCATCTACACTTGTCAAATAAAGCGGTACAGCGCCTGAATCCCATTTTTTTGCTTCTAGCATGCCTGCATGTAAGGCTTCCATTACAGTTAATTGTTGTGGATCGAAATGGATAGCTTTGGAATCGGCTATATTCCTTTGAACAACGAAAGCACAAGCAAATATGATGACAATGCCTAACAAAGTGTAGATTTTTTTCTTCATATTTCGAATACCTCTCTACATCTACTTAGTAAACTCTAGCACGTTGCCTATAGACTATTTTAAATCTATCAGATGATAATATATATCAGCAATAGCTAAAAATGACTTATTATGTCATTACATCAAAATAGTTCTTTAATACTATTTATCTTAGAGTACCCCGCTTGATTTCCTTCACGTGTTTCGGTCAAATCAATATAAATATGACGTACTGTTGTCATGTTATTTATGCCATAATACAATCAATTGAATGATAGGAGCTGAATGTATGGCGACGTATGCTTATGCAAGCAAGACGGATTTGAAAGAAGAGATTCACAAAAGATATTTATTATTAGATGGCGAGTATAACGATATTGATGATAGTCAAAAAGACATCAGACTGCCTGAAGTGGATAGAACACCAGCAGAAATTATTGCTTACCAATTAGGCTGGCTCAATCTTGTTATGAGTTGGGACAAAAACGAAAAAGAGGGGGAAGTGGTGCAGATGCCTTCTCCTGATTATAAATGGAATCAGTTGGGCGAATTGTATCAATCGTTTTACAAAAATTATTCGGATTGCACTCTAACTGAATTGCGTCATTTATTTCGCGATTTAGAAAAGAAATGGTTAGATTGGATTGATAATTTAAGTGACGATGAACTCTATACACAAGGTGTTCAGAAGTGGACCGGTGATAATCCGAACTGGCCAATGATTAGATGGATTCATATTAATTCAGTTGCACCATTTACATCTTTTAGAGCCAAGATTCGCAAGTGGAAAAAGAACCATGCGAAAGTGAACCTTCTTCCTTGACCTTAGAACCATTCTTTTCTTCCAAAATGATCTCTGCCTATTGACCAATACCAGCTCTTCTTCCATCCATTTGTCCGCAGTCATGCAACCAGATTATTAATGATGCTGCGTAGCGCTTGTTTTCAAAAGTATACTGCGGACACCAACAGGCCTCCATACCCGATTCGTAGTTTCATGTACCCAAAAAGAATGATTTTCAGTAGATAGCTTCACGGAGGCCGATATTGTATTACGTAATAAATGAAAAACACCATCCTGATAGGATAGTGTTAAGACGCAGCCTGAATAGGGTAATACAATTTTTATTAAGGCGCAAAGCCTTTCTGACTCAAATAGACTTGCTCTTTGGAAAACACCTTTAGCAATCTTTCATATACAATACGATATGCGGAAGGATCGTACCATTTTTCCAGACCAATTCCTTCGTACATTGAATATATACCTAGATTCTTGGTTCTTTTTCCTCCGCTGCCGTCTCCCATGAAATAATCATCCACACAGATGCGGCTGACCAGTCTCTTTAATATTTCCGGAAACTGTTCACTGCTGGGCAACACCGGGGCTATGGTTGCTTGTACCGGCACACCTGCATCTGTCAAAAGCTGCAGCGTCTTTAACCTTGCGCTAATCGGCGGGGCGCCCGGCGTAAAATGTTTACGTATATCTTCTCGGTCTGTTTCAACGGTCATGCTCACTCGCACTCTATCCTTTAATAGAAGTAATAGATCAATATCTCTCCGGACTAATGGACTTCGGGTCTGCACAAATAAAAAATCCGGTGGATCTTGAACCATTACTTCCAACAAGGATCTAGTGACTTTCTCCTTGTGCTCAATGGGTTGGTATGGGTCAGTGCTGGATGACATGAAGATTGTCACCTTCCCTTTTTCCTTCGCTCTGCGAAGCTCTTTGCGCAGAATATGGGCCGCTTCCTGCTTGATGTCCACCCAAGTCCCCCATTCCTCCTTACGGAATATCGAAACAGGCATTTGACGCACATAGCAGTATGAACAACCAAATGAACAGCCTGTATATGGATTCAGGGAGTGGCTATAATCGGACAGAAACCCTGTTCCTTTATTAAGAAGCGTCTTTGGATATTTGTAAAAAAATTCACTCTTCACACCCGAATCCCCCTGCGAATACACTCATTTTGCATTGTGGAAAATGATACCCAGACTGTACCTAATGCCCGATGTAATCGTACTGACGCCGTGTCGAAGCGTAGCTCTATAGTACCCGCGCGAGCCGGAAACAGGACGGTGATTCGTCGGGAAGATAAGCCCTGCTCCTTGTTCCAGTGTAATAACATGTCCCCTGCTTTGCGCCCTCGGCCTTTGCTCCATTAGCAGGAATTCCCCGCCAGTGTAATCCGTCTCTCTCTGATTCAATGCAAATACGACTTGGAATGGAAAGAAAACTTCTCCATACAAATCTTGATGCAGACAGTTGTATCCGCCTGCTTCATATTTAAGTATCAACGGTGTTGAGCGCAGCTGCTCCTGCTGGCGGCACTGATCAAGAAATTCTGGCAGCTCGGCCGGATAGATGGCGTCACGCCCGAGCTGTTCCAGCCAACGATTAGCCGTTTTGGCGAGTTCAAGGTAGAAGGTTACACGAAGCTGTTGCAACAACCCGGGAAGAGGCTCTCGATAATACTTGTATTCCCCACTTCCGAACCGGTATCTGGCCATATCTATTGTACTTCGAAAATTGGATTCCTCATCATACGTATCTATAATTGCACGACACTGCTCTTTGTCCAATAGAGGTGGAAGTGCAGCATAACCCTTCTCGTCCAGCGAGAGCTGCAGCGAATTCCAGTCCATAGAAGCAATGCGCTCTGCGAGACGATTAGGCATGCAGCGGACTCCCTTCGATGAGCGAGCTTTCACATTCCAGCTGCAGCAGCTGCGTCTTCATGTCCAGACCGCCCCGATAACCGGTCAGCGCGCCGTTTTTACCGATTACCCGATGGCAAGGGACTGTAATTAATACCGGATTGGCGCCAATAGCAGCTCCAACAGCACGTACCGCAGCCGGTTTTTGAATGTGATTCGCAATGTCGGAGTAGGACTGAGTCTGCCCGTACGGAATTTCGCACAGCGCGTTCCATACGGCTAATTGAAACGAAGTGCCGTAAAAATCAAATGTCACTGTAAAGGTCTTGCGCTTCCCTTGGAAATACTCGATTAATTCAGCCGCATACGGTTGTAATTTCTCATCATCCTGCACCGTAACGCTGTTCGGAAAACGGCTCTTAACCCAATGGGACAACTCTTCAAATGGCTTATTCTGAGAACCTACGTAACAAAGTCCTTTTGATGTTGCAGCGATATGCATGTGCCATTGTTCATGAACAAGCAAAGTCCAATAAATCGCAGCATTATTTTTTGCTTTCATTGTCCAGCACCTCCGTGGTTATTTTGCTACTGTTTAATTGGCGATAGTCTGTAGGCGTATGCCCCGTTCTCTTCTTGAACAAAGTTATAAAATAAGCTGTGTTGGGGATGCCTACATACAGGGCAATCTCCGCGATTGCTTTATCCGTAGTGGCAAGATACTCAATGGCCTTCGCAATTCTCGTCCGCTGAATATATTCAACCGGAGTTATTCCCTTGATCCGCTTGAAGGTGCGATGCAAATGATAGGGACTGCCATGACACACATCCGCCAGCGTTTCCAGCGTTATAGTTTCACTGTAATTCATGTCAATGTATTGCGTGATTTGAGCCACCCAATCATCATCAGGCAATCGTTGTCCGCTCGGTTTACATCGTTTGCAGGGACGAAAATGTTCTGACATGGCCTGCTGGGCGCTTTGAAATATGCGTACATTTTCAATATTAGGAGGCTTGGATTTGCAAGACGGCCGGCAAAAAATACTCGTGGTCTTTACGGCGTAAAAAAACTTATCATCGTAGGACGCATCGTTTCGCGTTATGGCTTGCCACATTTCATCCGTTATGCCTTCCCCGCCTGTACCTGCAGTATTTGCGATTTGAGTTGCGATGTGCATATACTCATGCTCATGCCCTGTTTGATTCTTCATCGTGTTCGCCTCCACACACAGTATAACCCCAATGATGGCCGTATGTACGCTTCTAAGAATATAAAAGCAAGATATCAAAATTGCATAAAATCATTTTGTGTTACAACTAAGAGTGTAATGTTATTGATATGAATGGGAGGATTTTTATGAAAAGGAATACGATAAATCCGGAGTGGGATGACCCATATTTAATAAACGTGCCCAGTCTTCCGCAAGCCTCCTGGGAAGATAACGGGCAACAATTAAAATTGTCTGTGCCGAAAGAATTCAGCTTTTCCGAAAATATGAAATACCTGTCTAACGCCCCTAATGAATGCTTGTTTCATATTAAGGATCATAGGATCTACAAAGCTGTCCCGATCGGTCAGGAAACGCCAATCATTGAAATTAGCGCGGAACATGAGAACGTGCTTACCATCCGTTTTTTGGGGAATACAACGCCTTCTCGCCAAGAGGTTCGTGCCGCGGTGGCGGGCTATGTAAGCGAGTGGTTTGATTTGGAGACCGATTTGCGCCCGTTTTATGATTTGGCCAAAAATGATTTATTGCTGCACAGAGCGGTCAGTGAGTTTTATGGACTGCGCAATGTCGGAATTCCCGATCTATTCGAGGCATTATGTTGGGGAATCATCGGACAGCAAATTAACCTTGCCTTTGCTTATACCTTGAAAAGACGTCTCGTAGAAAACTTCGGCCGCAGCGTGGAGCTGGATGGAGAGCAATATTGGATCTTCCCCTCCCCTCATGAAATCGCGGCATTGGCGGTTAGCGATTTGGCTGTATTGCAAATGACAACCAAGAAAAGCGAATATCTCATTGGGGTAGCCCAACTGATCGCCGAAGGGAAACTGACTAAAAAACGATTGCTGGCCACAGGGGACTATAAAAAAGCGGAAAAGATGCTAGTAAGTATCCGGGGGATCGGACCGTGGACAGCTAACTATGTTCTGATGCGCTGTCTGAGAATTCCTTCTGCGTTTCCCATTGATGATGTCGGTCTGCACAATGCAATCAAACATCTTATGGGCACCGAACAGAAACCAACCAAAGAAGAGATCTTGCAGCTATCTTCAACATGGACAAATTGGGAGTCCTATGCCACTTTTTATTTATGGAGATTCCTTTATTAAGCTCGTGATGACGAGTACAATCAACAACAAGCGCCATCCGCATATGGATGACGCTTGTTTTACTGAAATGCCTGTCTCTTATTTTTGGGTAAATAGCTTTACCGCTTCTTCCAAAGATTTAAGCTGGCCTATCGCCGAATAATCCAACCATGGCTGTTGTTCAATCGCATGCACATTGCCATTTTTGACGGCCTTCATATTTTTCCAGATAGCACTCTCCTCCAACTCTTTGAACAGCTGCTGTGCGGCAGCGTCGACGGAAACCTCAAGCAAGATATGATCAGGATCGAAATCCGGCAGCAGTTCTCTGGATATGGCTTGCGGTCCTTCCTTTCCTTGTCCCATGTTTTCCAATCCTTTGGCAGGTTTAATCCCCAAGTCTTCGTAAAGCAACGAGCCGTAATTACGGTCTAGCCCGTATACTCTGAATTCTTTTTTGAGCACGCGCAGAACCATCACGGTTTCATCTCCAAGAGCTTGCTTAACCTTTTCTTTCGCACTGGCGGCTTCTTGATTATAGTTGGAAATAAACGCGTCAGCTTCTTTTTCCCGTCCTGTCGCCTTGCCGAGCTGCAACAATTGATCTTGCCAGGTCGAATTTCTAAAATTAAGCACAATCGTTGGAGCAATTTTCTCAAGCTCCTCCTTTTTCCCCTGTATAAGCTCCTCCTGTGCAATAATAAGGTCTGGTTCAATGCTCACGATCGCTTCAAGGTTGGGATCTTGAGAATTTCCTAAATTTTGTGTGTTGTTCATGAGATCAGCTACATGAGGGAGAAACTCCTTTCCTTTTTGGGTGACAGCACCTGCCGGAGTAATTCCCAAAGCAAGCAAATCGCTCGTAAAAGGAATGGATAGCACCGCAATCCGTTTGTCTGATCCTGCTGCTTTGGCATCTTGCTTATTATCGATGGCATCAGCTTGAGACAGTGTTGCTTGATCCGTTCCGCCTTGTGTATTCGTCGACGCTGCCCCGCTGCAAGCCGTAACAACCATTACTAGCAAACAACATATGAAAGTAAACATCATGGTCCGATGGCGTGTAAACATTTCGAAAAAACCCCTTTGAGTTGAATTATTATGTAGGATGATAATGATAATCATTATCATGATATCATTCCTCTGAAAAATCCATGTCATATCTTTAGATTTGAATTTGGATTATCTTCACCTTAATGCCGTGAGCAGCGTCACCGCTTCGTCCAACTGCTGATCGATAGAACGCGGAGCATATACCATCCATTTGTCCCAATCCAATACATATACCCGATTATGCTTGACCGCCGGATGCTGGTTCCAGCTCTCACTCGCTTGCCATTCTTTTAATCTGCTTTTTGCCTCTCCTTCCGTCTTGACCACGATGAAAAGATGATCGGTTTCGTAATCAGATAGATTTTTTGTGGTTGCAGACGTCCAATTAAAAACCGTACCAGGCATATGCTTATCCATTTCTTTTTGTATCCGATCCGGGGGGGTTAACTGCAAGGAACGGTAAAACACATGCCCGATATTTCGTGCGCCATAAAGCTTCATTCTGTTATCGACAAGCGTAAGCAGCCCAACCGTTCCATCGCCGATAACCGCTTTTACTTTTTTTTGCTCGCGTTCCGATCTCTGTTCGTGGCGTTCTATCCACTCTTGAGCTGCCTGTTCTTTGCCCACAAGCCGGGCTATTTCATGCAAATGTCCGAACAAGTCCAATCGCGTCCAGGGAATCGTCACAATCGGTGCAATGTCACCTATATACTTTCTCATTTGCAGCGAAATGTGGTCCTTGCATAAAATCAAATCAGGCTTTTGCTTTAATAAAGTTTGTCTGTAGGCTTCCCATGCCCGATCATAGATCGGCTTGGTCATGGATGGCGATTCCTTATCGATGTGTGTTGCGAATGGCTTTACGCCTAGTGTTAATAAATGATCGGTATAAGGATGCGAAAGAGATACGATATTGCTATGATGTTTCTTAATGTACACGGTTGGCGCTATGCCATTGCACACTTTGAACCTCCTGCTGAAATAAAACTCATCTTTATATCCAACATCACGGGCGATGTCACGAATTTTCTTGCGCGATACCAGCAAGTGCTCCTTTGCCTGGTTCATACGCAAATCGGTCAAATACTCGATTGGGCTTTTCTTCATTTTTTGTTTAAAAAGCTGGGAATAGTACGAGGGGTGCATACCCGCCATGTCCGCCAGCTTCCCTAGGGTGATATCCGTATGATAAGCCTGCTGCATGTACTGAATCGTGCCTTCCAGCGATTTTTCGGTGCGCTCGGAAATAGGCGCCGCTTTGTTATCCAATAGTACGCACAGCAGCTCATGCAAGTACAATTGCTTGCGTGAATCTTCCATTTCGTTTAGAGAAGCTCTGCCCCTAGTCAATAATTGAATCAGATGCCGAACGCGTTGGTACTGCTTGACCCGTATTTCCCCATGTTCGGGAAGCGTTAACTCCTTCTCATACACTCTTCTCAGCTCGGTCCATTCCGTAACGCGAAACATGTCAAACGCAATTCTGTACAGACTCAGACATTGAGTCGGGTCGCTCTCAGCTGCAACTACGAAGCCAGCAGGCAACAAATAAACGGATTTCCGTGATAGATCTATCGGTTGAAGTTCATCGTTCATGTATAATTTTCCGTGACCCTCCGTCACGAACAATAAGGTATGAGAAGCAAGCTCATGTCTCTCCCAGCCCGACGTAGCATCGACTGCTATGCATTCGATTTGTTTGATTTGAAGCAATGCTTTATGTAAAAAAATATGATGTTTCCCTTCGTCCACTTCTCTTTCCTCCAGCTTCATCTAAATCTAAGCATAATAATTTTTCCATATGAGTAAGAATGATTCTCAATGTCAGGTTCTTATTTTCTCATGCTTGGTTCCATCTGTCCAATGTTCACAGCACAGAATTAACAAGATGCCTTGATTTACATAAAAAAATCTCGTCTCCCTAAGAGACGAGATGAACTCGCGGTACCACTCTTGATAACAGATTGAACAACAAATGAAGCAGCTCCGACCTTTCATCCTCTCACTTTTTATGTGTTTTCATATGCTTCAGATAAAGACGGGTTTCCGTCACAACCACACCGGATAGACCTAGCAGTGCGACGAGGTTCGGCAGAGCCATTAAGCCATTCACAATGTCCGAGAGCTGCCAAATCAGCTCAAGCTTGATGAACGCGCCCAGACCGATCAGGACGATGAACACGATGCGGTAAGGCAGAATGGATTTGACTCCAAATAAATATTCCATGCAGCGTTCTCCGTAATAATTCCAGCCTAGAATCGTGGTAAAAGCGAACAGTATAAGGCAAAACATCAAAATGATGGATCCATACGGCATAGCTGCATCAAACGCCGCTTGGGTCATCTCTGCCCCATCAGTCGACCCGTTCCAAACCCCGGTTATAATCAATGTCAATCCCGTCAGAGAACAAATAATAATCGTATCGAAAAATGTGCCCGTCATGGATACAAGCCCTTGCTCCGCAGGCCACTTCACCTTTGCCGCAGCTGCCGCAATCGGAGCGCTGCCCAGACCAGATTCATTGGAAAATACACCTCTTGCGATACCATTCCGAATCGCCATCATGACCGTTGCGCCTAGGAATCCGCCCCCTGCTGCTGTCGCGTTAAAGGCGCCATGTAATATGAGCGACAGCGCATGAGGAATCTGATCCGCAAAAACAATAAGGACAATGCTGCTCGCTATTAAATAAATAATGGCCATCACAGGTACGACTTTGGTCGTTACATGCGAGATGCTCTTGAGCCCCCCAATTGTCACCAATGCTGTCAAAAGAGTCACAACACCCGCCGTAACCACTACGGGGATGCCCAAGCTTGACTGCGCGGAAGACACGATTGCATTGATTTGCGGGAAGGTGCCCACTCCAAACAGTGCAACCAATACTCCGCTCACGGCGAAGAAAACGGCAAGCGGTTTAAATTTAATGCCCAAACCTTTTTCAATGTAATACATGGGGCCGCCTGATATCTGTCCATTATCGTCAATCTTCCGAAATTTTACGGCCAATAGTCCTTCTGCATACTTGGTTGCCATTCCAAAGAACGCTGCCAACCACATCCAAAATAACGCACCAGGTCCACCTATTTTAATCGCAGTAGCTACCCCGACAATGTTGCCCGTACCGATCGTTGCCGCCAAAGCGGTAGCTAGCGCACCAAAGCTGGTTACGTCACCTTCGCCTTCATTTTTAGCTTTGAACACGAGCTTCAGGGCAAGAGGCAGACGAATCACCTGCAACAATCCAAGGCGGAATGTAAATATAATTCCCGTTCCTACCAACAAAATAAGAAGCGGCGGCCCCCATACAAAACGATTCACGCTGCCTAACCATTGTTCTAACATGTGCATAGAAATTCCCCTCATGATCTTTATTTATTGCCGAACGACATGAAAAAGAGCCAAATCGGTTGATTTGACTCCGGGGACATTTTTGCAGAATAGCAAATACGAGGATAAGTGAAACTAGTCACAATTCCAACGCAAAACGATGCCTGCACTTCTGCAATCCCTGTCCTTTTACCTGAGAGTTTTAACGTGTGAAATCACCCGTATTGCCCCTTCGGTGCTCCATGACGGAGTCTCTCCAGAGTCCTGTCCATCTACGGTCCTGCTTGCATTGCATTCGAATTCATCATTCGATAAATCAAGCGCCTGAGAGCTTTACCCCTTCGGCCAGACTGCTGCCTGTCTCCCGTAAACTTCATCCAGCTATAAAGTTTTATACTACATTATAGAGAACAGACTATCATTTCGCAAGGCTGATTAAATGGTAATATATCCCCGGAGGCTCACTTTAACCTTCGCTTATGCACGTTCATGAATATATGCAATGAATATGCAATAAAAATGTACATTATGCGTATTTCTCCCTTTTCTGCCTATAGAGCATTATGATATGGGCCTCCAGGATGATAAAAAAATCTCGTCTCATGAAGAGACGAGATGAACCCGCGGTGCCATTCATTTTATCGAATCAGGAAAATTTTACTACTCCGGCAAGCGGTAAACAGCGAACGGCTCTCCATAACGGAAAGGATAACTGATTTGATCCAGCTCTTCCAGTTGATTTGCATCAAGCTTTATCGATATGCTGTGCAGATTCTCCTCTAGTTGTTCAACCTTTGTAGCACCTACGATAACCGTTGACACGGAAGGTCTGTGAATGAGCCAAGACAGGGAAAGCGCACCGGGAGTGCAGCCTAAGTCGTGAGCAACACTGCTAATATTTCTGCTCAGAGTAATGCGGTCATCATTAAGGAACTTACTAAAGTTGGGATCGGTTTCCGCCCGCGAGCCTTCCGGTACCGCTTCCGTAGAACTGTATTTCCCGCTCAAAATACCACCGGCAAGCGGAAAATACGGGATGATGCCAATCCCCTGATCCTGACATAGAGGGACGAGCTCTTGCTCTGGAGTCCGATCGGCGAGAGAGTAGCTTGTCTGAATGGACACATAGCGGTTCAATCCAAGGTGCTCGCTCATGCCTACAGCCTTCATCAACTCCCAAGCCGCATAATTCGATGCCCCGATGTAACGTACTTTTCCCGAACGAACCATGTCGTCCAACGCCCTTAACGTTTCTTCCAGCGGTGTATGGGGATCGAACGTGTGGATTTGATAGAGATCGACATAATCCGTCTTCAGCCGCATCAGACTGTTGTCCAGCTCTTGCTGCAAGTGGTAACGCGACGACCCGCGATCATTCGGACCTTCCCCGCGAACTAACCCGGCTTTTGTCGCCAACACCACGTTATGACGTCTTCCTTCCAATGCCTGTCCGATAATTCGCTCCGATTCGGTGTTCGCATAAATATTGGCCGTGTCTATGAAATTGATCCCGTGATCCAAAGCCTTATGTATAATTCGGACCGAGGTCTGTTTGTCGGAACGTTTCCCGAATGCGTTCGTCCCTAATCCTAATGCAGACACTTTCAACCCGCTATTGCCAAGGCGGCGGAAATTCATGATAACCAGCTCCTCTTTTCAATATTCATAGTGCTGTTTATACGTAGCAATTATACCATTAAGGTAATTTGATTATATAATCATCTTTGTAATTTGAATTAACAATGAAACCATTAGAAGCGTTGTAGAAATCAATACGCATTTTATTAATTTCAATTGTGTACATATTTTACACCTTATGTGTTAAATTATTTAACAACTCATTACATTCACTTGTAACTGCATCTCCACCTTCTTTTATATATTTCCTAACCGAGTCAGCTTGACATGGCCTTCTGGTACAAGGGAGCATTGAAGTTCTTCGACACAAAGGAAAACGCCGCAAACCAGCAGAAACACGCGGACGATTCAATATCGGAAGAACAATCAGCCAGCGTCCCAAGGAAGTACGAAAGCGTGAGAGCTTTGGGCATTGGGAACTCGATACGGTCGTATCCAGTCGTGGTAAAAGCAAAGCCTGCGTAGCTACCTTTGCAGAGTGTAAGACACGCTTGTACCTTGCTGTGAAGATGTCTGATCGCACTGCTTCTTCCATGGAAGAAACATTTGATAAAGTAGCTAAGTCCTATCCTACGCCCACGTTTCAGACGGCGAAGGTCTATTTCGCTGATCCCTATTTGTCATGGCAAAGAGGAACCAATGAGAATGCCAATGGGCTCCTCAGAGAGTTCTTTCCCAAGGGACATGACTTTGCTAGGATCACAGAGGAAGAACTTCACATGCAATAGAATTGATTAATAACCGACCAAGAAAATGTCTTGGGTGGAAAACGGCGTAAGAATCATTCGTGAGTGAACTGTCGCACTTAGCTTGACAATCCGTCTTGATAAAAGAATATACAAACCGCAAAATTTCCAATCGCCCCCCATTAGACAGATTTTCAGGTGCGCAAGCTGGGTTCAGAGGTGCTCACTCTAATGGCGAAGAGCGCTAGCATTGCCGCAACTGCACCGACTGCAATCATCGTCGAAAATAAAATTTTGTCCGATGTTTTCAACAAGAGTGATGCAACCATTGGACCTGCTGCCACACCCACAAACCGCATGCTGCTGTAAAGGGAGCTGATTGTCCCCCGCTGTTCCTTCTCAATGCCATCAGTTATAAAGGAATCCAGGCACGGCAAAGATGCTCCAATGCCTAACCCTGCTGCACTCAGGCATGTAATGACTGCGGCTACGGAATCGAACAGTAAACATCCCCCCACTGCAGCGGCTGACAATCCGAATCCTACACATACGATCCATTTCATCCAGACTTTATTTTCCCCGATACATTTGCCGGTCATAAAGGAAGCCGCACTCAAGATTGCTAATGGAATGGCCATGATGCAGCCTTTCAAAATGCCCTTATAACCATGCATCTCCTCTAATGTTTCAGACAAAAAGAACAGCAGCCCAAACAGCATAAACATGCCGATGCCTCCGATCATAAACAACGCCATGAGCCATCTGAAATTATCCTTTAACAACTGAAGGATTGTATGAAGAAATATTCGGATAGGAACAGGCTTTTTCTCAGGCTTCTGCGGCTTCTTAACAAAAAAGAGGACCAATGTAATGGAGATGAAGCAGAGCACTGGTATAGACCAGAATGGAAGATACCAGACAATAGCAACCAACGCGGATCCCAATATAGGACTTAATACTTTGCCAGAAGTATTGGCCGTCTCAATCATGCCAAGTCCGCTGCTGACGTCTTTCTCATTGTCGAACATATCACCGACCAGAGGCAGCACGATGGGCATGGCGCCCGCCGCTCCGATTCCCTGCAGCACGCGACCTAATAATATGACGGTATAGGAGTTATCCATCCATACCGCAGCTGCGCCGCATACTGCGCCTCCCATCGCCGCGATGAGAAGACTGGGAATAATGACTGCCTTGCGACCTAGCCGATCGGATAAATATCCGGCAATGGGTATGAGTAGAATCGCCATGACTGAATAGCTGGTAATCAGCAAGCTGGTATGGAATGTACTAACATGTAATTGCCTCCGTATCTCAGGAAGAACAGGAATTAACATGGAGTTGCCTAACGTCATGATGAGAGGGATAGATGAAAGAGCTAATAAATCAGCCCGTTTGTCCGTTTGCAAATCGACACCTCCATACAATTAATGAATTCAAATCTCCTCCTCTGGTTAATCTGTGCGACTGATATAAAAGTTATACTTATCAATTCCATAAAATAATCTTATATGTAATAAAATGGTTTGTAACAAGAACATGGGCATTGGTCTGACATTTTCAGCGAAGCCGACATTCAAGGTATTTGTCGGAGTGCTCTATATCGTGAATAAATAACTGCTCCAAGTCTAAAATAGGTCTGGCACGATACTTATTTCAAATAGAGGAGTGGCTAAATACCCAATGTCAACCAAGCTATATGTCATACGCCATTGTAGGGCCCAACAGGGCCTGACATTGAATGATCCCGACACGCCTCTTACGCGAGAAGGTGTTCAACAGGCGAAGCTGCTAGGTGAGTTTTTACAGCGCCAAGGTGTAGTAAGTACAGATAACCTTCTCTCTAGTCCCTACCGTCGTGCGTGTGAAACGGCGAACATCATCGCTGAAAAATTACAGCTTTCGGTGTCTATCAATGACAAATTAAAGGAGCTGAATTTGGGTAATGTCAGCCGTAATGAAGATATAGGGGCCATCCTGGCCGAATTACGTGTGCATTTCGAACACCCGGAAAAGAAATTTCCCCAGGGAGAGTCAAATCACGAGGTGCAGCAGCGGGTTAGCGAGCTGGTAGATCAACTTTTACGGGGCGGTGAACAACAAACGCATCTATTGGTTACCCACCAAATTACAATGACACTGCTGCTGCAGCGTTACGATGCTCGATTCGGTTTCGAGACGTGCATGGAACTGACGAATCCTGATGTTTTCTTGATTGAATTTGCAGATGGAGAGGTACAACAAATACGGCATATTTGGACCTAAAACGGCTGAAAACTTTTATTCGTTTCATTGCAGACGATATGAGATTTGCACAACTCTATTTGTTCACTGTTATATATTTGTACTAGTATTCTGTTTTTAGGGATAACTTTATTTATGTGGGATAAGTTACATATGTAAATAAATTTATATAACGGAGGATGTACGATGCTTGAACGAAACGATGTGCTCACGAACGGAGAAGTTACGTTCGAACCCGATATAAGGAACCTTCCGCAATGTGTTGAAGATGTCAGAAAGGCCATCGTTTCCAATATTCCCGGCCCGCCTGACCCGACGGATTACCACCAACTGCGCGGCAGATTGGAGGCAGTACGCAGAAAGCTGCCTGTTCTGTACCGGGACGCAGTCGTTGAACCATTCCTTAAAGCGCTGGATCAACTGGGTCCAGAAGGGTTCACCGACATTTTAATTCACGATCCCCGTCGCGAAGGACCAGCCTTTCTACTGTTCGATATCGCACAAACCATACTGCAGAACGGTGAAGGCTACAACGCGGATGCCACTGACGCTTTTCAGGAGATGGTAAGCGATCTGTACGACGGTTTTTTAAGCGCTGAAGACAGAGCGAGAGTGAAACGTCCAGACTTGAGCATGATACCGCCGCTCGTTAAGTGGGGGAAGCCGGAATTCGGTCCGTATACCATCCCGATTGACGGAACAGCCCAGATAGGCTTGAAAACGGGTATCGTAAGTCTTCCTCCCGCTCATGCCCAACGGGGCCTGCTGGCCTGGTCCAGCTTGGGCCACGAAACGGGCGGGCATGATATTTTGCATGCCGATACGGGGCTGCTTGAAGAATTAGCGGATACGGTACGAGCGGCTCTTCTTGCGAACAATCTCGGAGATGATTTGGCTGAATATTGGGCTCATCGTATAGACGAGACGGCATCAGACATCCTAGGGGTACTCAATCTGGGACCTGCGGCAGGGATCGGTTTGATTGGTTATTTCCGTGGAATCCGGGCGGCCACTTCGGGAATTCCCGCGCTCAAAAATATCGGTTCGGAGACTGACGTCCATCCAGCTGACATTTTGAGAGGATATTTAGCCGCCTATGCCGTAGGTATCCTGCAATTCGACCAAGCTAATATCTGGGAGCAGCTCATCGAGACAGAAACAGACAAAGATCTGACCCACATCCGTCTGGAAGGAAAAGTTGTCGGCGCTGAGGAAGCCAAGCTGTCTGCAAAGATCGTGGCCGCCGCCATCATGACGACGAAGCTGCATACGCTGGAAAATCACAGTTTGGACCAAATTCAGAATTGGAAAAATCGGGACGAGTCCCTCACTGCGCAATTACGAGCTTTGTTGAGCACCGCGGGTCCGCTGCCTGAACATATGCGGTCTGGATTCTACGCAGCTCACGTGGTCGCGGCCGCCGTGACGGGCGCCTTGGTGCAGCATGCGGAAATCGACATGATTTTTCAGCGGATGATACTTCTGTTAAAATCGATGCATGATCAGAATCCATCGTGGGGACCTCTGCTTGTTTTGCATCCCGGCGATATCGTGCGCCATCGCGTATACCAGGAAGACTGATCCAAAAAACGATAGGAAGCTCCTCACCCGAGCTGGTCTCGGTGGAGGATCTTTCTGCTTGATGGGACTTCTGCCCTATGTGTGGGAAGTTTGTTACGTTCGTAGGGCTTGAGCAAACCATCCGAACACGGTTTTTGACGCCGTGCCTCCAGTACCATGAAAAGCCTCAAACGACCCTGCCAGCGTGTAAAGCGATCGATTTGTAACATCCGTAAACAGGTAACCCGTATAGATTTGGATTGCAGTAGCATTGAGAACTTGATAAGGGTTTTGGGGAGTCGGACTGCTTGTAGTCAATCTTTGAAATGTGAGCTTAAGTGAATTTTCGTCCCAAAAACCAATAAGCGGTTCTCCAAATATAGTTCCGGTAACAGTTCCATCATTACCAATATTTTGAATTTGCAAAAGGCCTCTATAACCATTAGCAACGACACTAAATGATAAGACGGGCAGGCTGGCAATACGGGATTCTGTTTCAGTTATCTGTTCAGTGCTCGGGTATAAATATGGTTCTGTTGATGGGCTCACGCCGTAATAAGGGTATACATGTCTGCACATAGTCATCACTTATTCCTCCAATTTAAATATACTCCAAGATATCTTATTCACTGTGTATTGAATTGGGTGATTGTCTATGTACAATTCCAAATTATATACCCCTTACAATTCGCAGCAGTCCCTCCATCATCGCAGTGACTTGATGGGCAGGATGGCGTGGCATCGCCTGAGAGCTGTATCAACCTTATAAGGTCACGGCAAAAATGCCGCTCATCATTTGACTGGATGGCATGTAGGGACTACTGCTGCTCCATTACAAGTTCAGTTTCCGGAACAAATCCTGTCATGCATGAATCAAGGCAGCTTGACGCTTATATTGATCTTCAACGACAAGACAAGCCATTGCTTCCACAACGGGTACGATTCTTGGACATATGCAGGGGTCATGTCTGCCCTCTGTCACGATTAATTGTTCTTCGCCATGCACATTCATCGTTTTTTGGGGAAGAGAAATCGAAGAAGTGGGTTTCACGGCGACTCTAAAAATAATTTCATTGCCCGTGCTTATTCCTCCAATAATCCCGCCCGAATGATTGCTCAAAAAACCGGAGGAGTCCATCTGGTCGTTATGCTCGCTCCCCAGCATTTCCGCTGCTGAAAAACCGGCGCCGAACTCTATGCCTTTAACTGCTCCGATGGATAGCATTGCTTTAGCAAGCTCCGCGTCTAATTTATCGAACGCTGGCTCGCCTAGACCGGGATTCACCCCTCTAATTCTACACTCCACAATCCCGCCGCAGCTATCGCCAACGGAGGCCAAATGATGAATTTTCTCGATCATTTTGCGAGCGGCCTCCGGATCGCATGCTCTGACCGCATTTTGTTCAATCTCACGTTCAATAAATGCATCGCATTTGATTCCGCCGATTTCCTTGGTGTAGGCCACGACAGACACCCCTCGATGTTCGAGCAATTTGCGCGCCACAGCTCCCGCGGCTACCCTTCCGGCCGTCTCTCGGCCGGAAGCTCGCCCGCTGCCCCGGTGATCCCGGATGCCGTACTTCTTTAAGTAAGTAAAATCAGCGTGTCCGGGACGGAATGCATATTTGATATCATCATAGGCTTCGGGTCTCATGTCTTTATTGTGAAGCATAATAAAAAGCGGGGTTCCCGTTGTCTTTCCCTCGAAGACGCCAGATAGAATTTGGATAATATCATATTCCTTCCTTGGAGTAGTAACGGAAGATTGCCCTGGTTTTCTGCGATCCATTTGTGCTTGAATGTAATGCTCGTCTATTTCCACGCCAGGAGTAACACCGTCAACGACTACCCCGACAGCCTCTCCATGCGATTCGCCAAAAGTAGTGATTGTAAATATATTGCCAAAAGAATTTCCAGACATAGCAATAAGCCTCCCCATAGTTACGTTGACATCCATCATCTGATTTCATTATAATTTCTGCAGTGAAATAAATGAAATTCAAATATACTAGTCTTGTCATAGAGAGGATTAATATCATATGCATATGGAATGGTATCGCATATTCCTATACACAGCCAGAGCGGGGAATTTAACAAAGGCAGCGCAAGAGCTTCATATTACTCAACCTTCGGTTAGCTATGCAATTAAGCAATTGGAAGCCTCCTTGGGAGTGAAATTGTTCGATCGCCTTTCCAAAGGGGTGAAGCTGACACCCGAAGGTGCGGCATTGCTGGGATATGTGGAACAATCATTCTCGTTGCTGCAAGCCGGAGAAGATAAAGTGCATTCCCTCAAGCGCCTTTCCGCGGGAGAACTTCGAATCGGCGCAAGCGGCCCCATCATCAAGCACCTTTTAGTACCGCCCCTTGATAAGTTTCATGCTCAATATCCAGGAGTCCGGATTCGTCTTTCGCAAGGCAGAAGCGCTGAGATTCGAGAACAGCTAAAAAACGGTCAAATTGATTTGGGATTTGTCCATCTCCCAATGTCTGACCATGAGCTCGATGTGAAGCATCTCGCAACCATTCAAGATTGTTTCGTTGTAGGCCATTCCTATCGACATCTGCTGGAACATCCGGTTACTGCCCGGGAATTAATAAAAATACCGCTGCTTTTGCTCTCTAAGGGAAGCAGCACCAGACGCTACGTCGAAGAATGGCTCTTCTCACTTGGAGTCACTGCCGAAGTGGACATTGAGCTAAGCAGCATGGATATGTTAATAGAATTGGCTCATCGCGGTTATGGAACTGCTTTCGTGACGCGCTCCTTCATTAAGCAAGAATTGAAGGAACAAAAGTTATATGAACTTCAATTGACAGACCCGATACCGGAGCGTTCGATCGCGGTCGCGACGCGCCGAGATATTTCTTTATCCATATCGGCCAATCATTTTCTGAATATGCTCACCGCGTCGCTTGACGATATGAGATAACATTACCTCTAGATAGTGCAGATCTCAAAGCATCAGACGTCAACTTGTTTTTATCCACGGCAATGCCCGCTCCAAGCTCTTGCACCCGGTTGGCCAGAGAGGTTGAGCCGATGTTAATGGAATCATCACCAGAGGGACATTGTAATACAAGGCTTCACTTGTACTGTTCATCCCGGCATGTCCGATAAATTAAACATCAACTACGATGAAGCCGTTACATCGGAACCTTTCACATCGTAAAGCGTATGAGACACTTCGTGAATCTGAGTTGTAATGCGGAAAGAAGTCACCAAGCTTAGAAGCACGAAGCATAACTGGAGAGATAAAGCCATCATTACTCCGGTGAATATCCCCCATTGAAATGTCTCGCTTAGGGCTATGAGAGCGCCGCTTAATCCAATGCTCAATCCAATACTAAACGAATCAATGAATTGAATCGTTGCGGATACCTCTCCTTCCTTCCCTGCCTGAGCATGCTGCAGTGCAATCGCTCCCGTAGTTGGATTGGCTAATCCTACACCAAATCCTGTAATGATTTGTGAAATCAATGCGATTGCAATCCCGCCGCCTGGAAATCCGATGGCTATTATCACGAGTGTTACCCCAACGATCATAACCCCTATACCGAAAATCACCCGTTTTTTTCTGCCATGACCATGATCTCGTTCATCGAGCTGGGATTGCAGCCACGCTGCGGCTGACCAACTTAATGCTCCTGCAGCCACTATCAAACCTGCAAGTTCTTCCGATAAACCTTTAACTTCGGTTAGAGCCAAGACAACGAAACTTTCGGTAGCAAAGTAGCATGCAACATATAACCCTCTAGAAACAATGGTTGCCGGCAAACCCCTATTAACTAAAAAGGTGCCTGCTGGAAGCAGCTTTCGCAAAGGCTGAATCATGATGATAACTCCAACAACAGAAAGCGCAATTCCTTTCCAATCGGATATAAAACCTAATCCGGATAGCAGCAAGCCCGTTCCAATAGCAAGTAATATGGCGTATATTTCTTTATAACTGCCTTTTTTAGCTGATGTGCTTTTAGTTGGTATGTTGCGAAAGGAAGGAAGCGTTAAGCTTAACGCTAGGACAATCAAAGGAAGAACAATCCAGAAGACGAATCTCCATGACACATAAGCAGCTATAAGTCCTGCCACATAAGGGCCAATTAATGCAGGTAGAACAAATGCGATTGAAAATGCAGCTAAAATTTTAGTTCTGAGAGAGTCAGGATAGCTTAATGTAACGCTGTAGTATACACAAGTTATGAGGGCGCCTGCACCAAAACCTTGAAAGGCTCTTCCTGCAATAAGCATGTACATATGAAATGAAACAGCCGCAATAATGATACCTATAACAAAGATAATAAAAGATGAGATGATCGATTTGAAAACACCGTGCTTATCAATCTGTTGTCCCATGACCATGGTGCCTATGATTTGAGATAACAGAAAGGCACTAAATATCCATCCATATAAATGGATACCATGTAAACTTTGTGCCAGTTTAGGCGCTATCGTCGTAATGGCCAATCCTTCAAATGCTACGGTAGTAAGGGTCAAAATAATACCGATGGTCAATGCCCTGTACTGAACGTCGAAAATCCCAATCTTTTTAGAGTTTATTGTTTTTGTCACCTCCTATACTAATCGCAACCATAGTTGTCATATGATTAAACCTCACTTTAATAGATGTGACCATAGTTGCTACGACCATTATAATCATAGCCATTAATGCTGTCAACAGCGTCAGATCGGCGCAATATTCCCGTCTTCGGCATATGGTATAGGCAGATGCACAAAAATGATGAGAAGGTGAATGAAACATGTATCATTACCTGTATCAACCTCCTTACTTTCGGCCATATACTTACTCCCCTTATCCCGTAACCGTTCTGCATCCTTGCTCGCACTTGGCGATGAGGAGCATGGCCGTTACGGCCCCAACCGAGCCCGTATATGCAGAATCCCTAGAACCAGCCGTGAGAATAGAAAGGCCGCTTACCTTTGTCCTTGTCCACGGCGCGTGGGGCGACTCCAGCTATTGGAACATGACCGCCGAGAGACTGCGCAATACAGGCAACAAGGTGTACACCCCCAACCTGCCGGGACACGGCAAAGATCCGAACAAAGCAGTGACCCATACCAATTACGTTGATGCCGTCGTAAACTTTATAACGGAAAGAAATTTGAACAATATTGTCCTTGTAGGCCATAGCTTTGGGGGCACGGTCATTTCCAAAGTGGCGGAACGGATTCCTAGCCGCATTAGGCGTCTCGTGTTTATGGATGCGTTTGTCGTTGCAGACGGAAATAGCGCTGCGGACGAGATTCCGCCGCAAGGCAAAGCTTTATGGGCTGATCTTGCGAAAAAATCGAAAGACAACACGATTATGCTGCCCTTTCCAATCTGGCGTGAAACGTTCATGAATACGGCCAGCCTCGATCTGGCGCAAAAGGTTTATAACACGGTTACGCCCGAGCCAGCTGGTCCATTGTTCGAGAAACTTGATTTAACAAAGTTCTACCGTCTCGACATCCCTAAAAGCTACTTCTACCTCACAGAAGACACGGCGGTGCCGCAAGGCGAGCAGTATGGGTGGCATCCGCACATGTCGAGCCGCCTCGGTCTGTTCCGCTTGATTACCGCAAAAGGCGACCATATGACTCCCTTCCATACCAATCCGACGATGGTAGCGCAGAAGCTGGTTGAAGCAGGCCGCGATTAGAAGTTCAGCACTCATCCACATCCGTCCCCGCTGCTGTTCGAGGTCGAGCAGCTGGCCGGGACGGACACGCCTTAAGGCGTACCATCTCTCAACAAGCAATACATTAACACTTCATCATCAACGAAATGCTCCGTTCGTGCAATGTGCGTTCAGACTGACGGTGATTCGCTTCATCCACCTCTTTGCTTCATTCTCCCCATCCTTCAGGAGGCGACGCGCCCAAGGGCGACTCTCGTTATCAGTCATTATGAGGGACCGCTGTATGGCCTGGTATATACGAATTGGCAGGGATATCATCCCCGTCGTCATCCTTCCTGACGGTATGGGAGAATGGACATAAGGAAAATTTGCAGAGTAATTTTACAGCCTATTCTTATTTTATGAGTTCTTATCTTCATCTAAAAACGAGCCAATCGCCGATCAAGCATCCTTTCTTAGTTCCTCTGGCTACCGCTAGCGACAATCTCACCGCCTTGATTACCTCCGGCCGGTCCTAATTCAATCAAATAATCGCAATAGGACAATACATAGGGATCATGCTCGATTAATAGGACGGAATGGCCGGTAACGAATTGGGATTGGAGGAGTCAATTAAGACTTCCTGTGCTGGAGTTGGATTACCGTCAGTTCCGGCGCGCTCAGAAAGCGGATGGGCAATTCCGTTGTGCCGATACCGCGGTTGACATAGAGCCGCAGCGGTTTATTTTGCGTGTTCGCATCGTCTACAGCATACCACCCTTCCACATATTTTTTGGCCAACGGCGGCGTATAGATCGTTCCGAACCACGGAATTTGGACTTGTCCGCCGTGGCTATGGCCGGAGAGCTGGAGATCAACTGGATAGCTCATAATAAGGTCCGCAATATCCGGTTCATGCACCAGAAGGAGGTTAAAATCTTCCATTTGCAGCGGTTGAAGGGCTTGGGGAATATCAGGATTGCCCAATAAAAAGTCATCCAGACCGCTGATTGTAATGCTCTCCCCGTCATCAGCCGTAATTTTTCTTGCTTCGTTCACGAGAACCGTAAATCCGGCCCCCTCCATATACTGCTTGTACAGCCTGCTTCCCCCGCCTCCACGGTCATGATTGCCGAACACCGCATACTTGCCCAATGGGGCTTGAATCTGAGCTAATATTGGCTGGGCGCCTTTTCTTTGCGAGCCGTATTGATTGAAGTTGTCTATCAAGTCACCTGTAAACACCACGATATCCGGCTGCTCCTGATTGATTCGATTCACTAATGTACAGAGCTGGTTATGCGCATAGTTTTTTCCTAAGTGAACATCTGAAAATTGAAGGATTGTCTTTCCGTCAAAGCCATGAGGAATAGTAGGGCTTGTTATATGATGTCTGGTCACCGTTAAGGTTTTAGGCTCCATGTCATAGCTATAGAATAGTATGCCTGCAGTAAGCAGCAAGCTTGCCAACAATCCAATAAGCGTGCGTTTTGTGCGTTTAACGCTGATGTTGTGATTCATCTTCTCACCTCGCGTTTATCATAAGCCGGCTTTGTTACACCAGTATGACAAACAAAGAAGACACTGCGGCTTCCAGACCGCAATGCCTTCCATATCTGAGTGAAAATAAATAGACCTTCATATCGAAGGCCCAGATAGATGTGGGCAATCCATTCAGGAGTGGATTGTCCGTCAAGCGCGTTCTTCAGCGCCATATAGTTGACATCTGTTGCATTATACTTGTTCAACGATGACAGCGACTCCGTGACCACCGCCTACGCATAGGGCAGCGAGACCCGCTGCCGCCTGCCTTCTCCTCATTTCATGCAGCAGCGTAACCAGAATGCGCGCTCCACTTGCTCCAATCGGGTGTCCTAACGCAACGGCGCCACCGTTTACGTTTACGATAGCCTCATCGAGTCCTAGTTCGCGCATTACCGCAATCGACTGTGCGGCAAAGGCTTCGTTTAATTCCGCCAGATCAATATCTTGTATGGACATTCCCGCCTTCTGTAAAGCAACCTGCGCAGCAGAGACCGGTCCCATGCCCATAATCGACGGATCAATGCCTGTGGAGGCGTAGGAGCGGATGCGTGCAAGTATGGTGAGCCCGAGCTCCTTCGCCTTGCGCGATGAGCAGACCACAACCGCTGCCGCCCCGTCATTGATGCCGGAAGCGTTCCCGGCCGTTACGGTGCCGTCTTGCTTGAACGCAGGCTTCAATCGTGCCAACACATCCGCCGTTACATCTGGTCGAGGGTGTTCATCCGATTCCATCATGGTTACATGGCCCTTCTTGTCCCGCAACGCCACATTTACGATCTCATCGGCAAATCGCTGCTGTTTCCATGCCTGTTGGGCACGCTGCTGACTTGTTAACGCAAACGCATCTTGCTGTTCTCTTGTGATTTGATATTTCTCTGCTATGTTTTCCGCTGTCATCCCCATATGAATGTCGTAAATGGCACATGTAAGCCCGTCTTTCATGATGCTATCCGCAACCGTCCCATCTCCTAGGCGGTAGCCGGATCTGCCTTGCTGCAATAAGTAAGGAGCCAGCGACATATTTTCCATCCCGCCTGCTACGATCAGTTCGGCGTCCCCTGCCTTGACGGCTTGCGCGGCCATGATGACCGCTTTCAGGCCTGAACCGCATATTTTATTAACCGTAACCGCCGGCACCTCATAGGATAGGCCTGATCGGACTGCAGCCTGACGGGCGGGACCTTGACCGAGACCAGACTGCAGCACATTCCCCATTACGACCTCTTGTACTGCATCAAGGGGGATTCCCGTTCGCTCCAGCGTTTCTTTGATGACCAATGCGCCCAGATCAACGGCCGGCACTTGACTCAATCCTCCCATAAACGAGCCAATCGGCGTTCGCACGGCGCTCGCAATAACGACGTCAGTCAGACCATCACCTCCCCCGCTTTTTTAGCAAATCACTTTTCCTGGGCTTAGCTAATCCTTGCTATCCCCGTTTATCCCCGGTTCACCGTGGTTCATTCCCATCGTTGATGACCCGTTGGAGCGCTGTAATAAAGGCGTGGTTCTCTTGGTCCGTTCCGACCGACACACGGATGGTATCTGGATATCCGAGCAGACTGCCTGAACGCACGATGACGCCTTGCGCGAGTAAAGCTTGAAACACATCATCCCCTGATTTTCCCAGCTTCACCATCAAAAAATTGGCGTGCGAAGGAAAACAGGACAGCCCCATTTGTTCCAGTTCGTGCTGCAAACCGTTTCGAGCCTCTTCGTTGCGTCGCGCGCAGTCCGCCGCAAATGGAGCGTCGTCCAGTGATGCGATGGCGGCAGCCTGAGCCAAGCGGTTCGAATTAAACGGTTCTTTTACTTTAATAAGCTCTTGAACAACGGACGGATGCATCAAGCCGTAACCTATGCGCAGCGCGGCTAGACCGTATATTTTAGAAAACGTGCGCAGAATGACCAGGTTCGGATGACTCGCGAGCAGTGGAATGGTTTGCAAAAACGCGGGGTCTGACACATATTCGCAATAGGCTTCGTCGATGACGAGTATAATGTGGCTTGGTACCTCTTTGATAAAAGAAAGCAGTTCGCTGCGCCCGACAATCGTTCCCGTGGGATTGTTTGGATTGCACACGAATATCATTTTGGTGTTCGTACCGACGGCCTGCAGCATTCCGGCAAGATCGTGCACGCCGTCGATCAGCGGCACAGTTATCGGTACGCCTCCTTCGATGCGCACGTTGGTCTCATAGCGCGAAAAGGTGACATCGCCCATGATCGCTTCATCGCCTGCTGAAATGTAGCTCCGCGTCAGCAATCGGATAATCTCGTCAGAGCCGTTGCCAACAATAATGCGCTCCCGCTCGATCCCGAGGTGAACGGATAATTTTGCCGCTAATTCGGGAGCTGTTCCTTCCGGGTACAAGGCCGATTTATCCATTTCGCGAATGACGGCTCGTTTCGCCAGATCCGAGCAGCCGTATGGATTTTCGTTCGACGCAAGCTTGGCGATGTCGGTAAGGCCGAACTCCCTTTTTACCTCTTCAATCGGTTTGCCTGGAACGTAAACGCCCAGATGCTCAATCTCTTTCCGGGTCGGAATTTTGACCGAAACATGCATGAGAACATCCTCCTATACAATAGTACCGTCACAACGTATTTGCTGTCCTAAGATCGGGGCTGACCGTAAATGAAGCTTCGGTCTTTTGCCGAATCGCTTCTACGCTGGCTCCTTGCTGGGTTTCAATCAATACCATGCCTTCCTCCGTGAAATCAAATACGGCCAAATCGGTGATTAACCTGTTAACGACCCGCCTGCCCGTTAACGGCAGACTGCACTGACGTTTAATCTTGGGTTCGCCGTGCTTGTTCACATGCTCCATAATGACTACGATTCTCTTGGCGCCGCTCACCAGATCCATAGCTCCGCCCATGCCTTTAATCATTTTCCCGGGTATCATCCAGTTCGCGAGATCGCCTTGTTCCGATACTTCCATTCCACCTAAGATAGCGACATCGATATGACCTCCCCGGATCATGGCGAACGATTCGGCACTGTCGAAGTAGGAAGCGCCTTGCACGGCGGTTACCGTTTCTTTGCCCGCATTGATCAGATCCGGATCTTCGCTTCCTTCCAAAGGATAAGGACCGATTCCGAGTAAGCCGTTCTCGGAATGAAGCATGACGCTGAACTCCGGTGGAATTTCACCTGCGACGAGCGTCGGCATGCCGATTCCCAGATTCACGTTCATGCCGTCCGCGATTTCCAGCACGGCACGCTTGACGATGACCAGACGAGCGTCGCTCATCTCACTCCCTCCGTTCCCTGTGAGGCGGTTCGAAGAACGGTGCGCCGTTCGATCCGCTTTTCATAGCCGGTTCCGAGCAGCAGCCGTTGCACGTAAATGCCAGGCGTATGGATGTGATTCGGATCCAATTGTCCTGTCTCGACTATCTCCTCCGCTTCGGCAATCGTAACTTTGGCTGCGGCCGCAGCCAAAGGGTTAAAGTTCCGGGCCGTATTCCGATAGATTAGATTACCGATCGTATCTGCCTTCCACGCTTTCACAAACGCAAAATCGCCGACAATCGCTTCTTCCATAATGTATGTGCGGCCATTGAATTGTTTATGCTCCTTGCCTTCCGCAACCGATGTACCGACTCCCGTTGCCGTATAGAAGGCCGGAATGCCAGCTCCGCCTGCCCTTATCCGCTCGGCCAGCGTGCCTTGCGGAACGAGCTCTACCTCGAGCTCGCCGCTAAGAAATTGCCGTTCAAAGATTTTGTTCTCCCCCACATAGGAGGAGATCATCTTCTTGATTTGGTTATTGGCTAGCAGGAGACCTAGCCCCCAGTCATCCACTCCGCAGTTGTTGCTGACGATGGTTAAATCCTTCACTCCCTTGTCCCGCAAGGTCAATATCGCTTGTTCGGGGATTCCGCATAAGCCGAATCCCCCCACAATCAAGGTAGCGCCGTCCCGAATGTCTTGAATGGCCTCTGCGGCGGAATGTACCACTTTCCCCTTATTCATTGCATGCGCCCCTTTCATCAGCTTACACGGTAGACGTTGTTTCTGGCGATACTGCGCACCAGCTGTACATATATCGGGGATCCTCATACTGCAGCGCCTGTTTCACGACACGAAGCGGGCGGAAGGTGTCGATCATCACCGCTAGCTCCAACGTTTCCTTTTTACCGATGCTATCTTCAACCTTGCCAGGATGCGGGCCATGGGGAATTCCCGATGGATGCAAAGTGATGGACCCCTCCGTTACTCCCTTCCGGCTCATGAAGTTGCCTTTGACATAATACAGCACTTCGTCGCTGTCTACGTTGCTGTGAAAATAAGGAGCGGGAATCCCCTCCGGATGGTAGTCGTATAAGCGGGGAACGAAGGAGCAAATGACAAAGTTATTGCCTTCGAATGTCTGATGGATTGGTGGCGGCATATGAATGCGCCCCGTAATTGGCTCGAAATCCCCGATATTAAAAATCCACGGATATAAATAACCGTCCCAACCTACGACATCGAAAGGATGATGGTTGAAGGTATGTGCATGAATAAAGCCTCTAGATTTCGTTCTTACCTCGAACTCTCCGCATTCCACATGGGTTTCGAGCTTCTCGGGTCCGCGAAAATCCCGCTCGCAGAAAGGACTGTGTTCGAGCAGCTGTCCATACGGATTGCGGTAGCGCTTGGGGGTTGTAATCCAACTGTTCGTTTCCACTACCAGCAGCTTGGATTCTCCTGCATCTGGAATGATCCTGTAAATAGTTCCTATCGGGATGTTAATATAATCCCCTGGACGGTAATGCAGCGTTCCGAACATGGTTTCGACGCTCCCTGTTCCTTCATGCACGAACAAGAGCTCGTCCCCGTCCCCATTGCGGTAGTAATAATCCATGGATTGGTTCGCATTCGCAACGGCGATGAGCACGTCTTCGTTGCCCAGCATATAGCGTCTTCCATCAACGGCATTGCCCGTTTCCTTGCATCCCCCAGTCAGCAGATGCCGATGACGCAGTGCTCCTTGTTCCTCGAATTCGATGTTGAATTTCGCATGTACTTCCGCTCTGCTGACAGCCGTAGGCGGATGATGATGATACAATATCGATTGGATGCCCGAGAATCCTTTCGTACCCATTACTTGCTCGCGATACAAGGTACCGTCTTCCTTGCGGAACATCGTATGCCTTTTCTTCGGGATTTCTCCCATCTGACGATAATAGGCCATCGAACACGCCCTCCTCTCTTCCATTCAATTCCGATCTGACAAACCGCACACCGACGATTCTCCGATGATGTTGCGCAGCACGCCAAGTCCCGTCACTTCAAGTTCGACGACATCACCGGGTTCAAGCCAGCGATGCACTTCCGTCCCAAGTTCCAGAATGCACCCCGTTCCGACCGTCCCCGACCCGATGACATCACCAGGGTATAGCGTTGCATCCGCCGACGCCCTTGCTATCATGTCCCCGAAGGTATAATGGATGTCGCGGAAGTTGCCGCGTGACAGCTCCACGCCATTGACGCGGGCCGTCATTGTCAGATCGTACCGCTCACCCGCTCGGTGCTGTTCCAACTCGTCTACGGTGACGAGGTACGGGCCGAGCGACGTGGCGAAATCTTTGCCTTTTGCCGGACCGAGTCCCACCTTCACTTCTTCCCTTTGGATATCGCGCGCGCTCCAGTCATTCATGATGCAATAGCCAAAAATATATGATTCCGCTTCGCTAGTTGAGATGTTTTTGCCTTCTTTTCCTATTACGCAGGCAACTTCCAATTCATAATCCAATGAGGTGCATGCAAGAGGCCGTCTCACCTGCTCACCCGGACCGATGATGGCCTGATGATTGGTGAAATAAAAAACCGGGAACCGGTACCACTCTGGAACGACATCCAGCCCCCGTCTTTGTCTTGCCGTTCTCACATGCGCTTCGAATGCGTAAAAGTCGCGCACACTCGGCGGCTTCGGAATAGGCGCGCACAATATAACGTCTTTCAACGCATAAACGGCTTCATGGGCGGACAATTCCTCTACATCATGACCAAGATCTTGATCAATCCGAACAACGTCAGCCATATGCTCCTGCTGGCGCACAAAATCCAGCAAATCTCTAGGAAGCCGGCCTCCGCTAATGGCGTGCATATCAATAATGACATGATCCTTCAGCCAGCCGGAACGCGGTTCCCCTGAGCCGTTGTCAAAGGTCACAAACTTCATAGGCTCTTCCGTCCCCCGCTCAAGGTCTACTTTTTTCTTTCCAGGACGAACGTGTCGGACACGGCCCGGGTGTACACGTGGCCCGCCATGCGCCCAATGGGAAGCAGCTTCTCGGCGTTGATCTTCCCGTCGGCGTACAGCTCGTCGTTAATATGCATGAACGCTACTTGGCCGATGACCAGACTGCCCGCGCCCGGCTGTTCGCCGAAGGTGATGATATCGTGGAGCACGCATTCCATGTGGACGTCGCTCTCCTTCACCCGGTAAGGACGAACGATCTCACTAGGGACCTTCGTCAGCCCCGCCGCTTCAAATTCATCGACGTCGGGGCTGTATTCGGCGGCAGTCTCATTCATCGGCTCAACGATGCGTTCCCCGACGATGTTCACGACAAATTCACCGGTCGCTTCGATGTTCGCAAGCGTGTCTTTCTTACTGCCGTCCGTCCCTCTGCGCATCGGAGCGAAGCAGACCAACATCGGCTCCGCGCAAATGGCCGTAAAAAAGCTGAACGGGGCAAGATTAGCCGTGCCCTCCCCGTCTATTGTGGAGACGAAGGCAATCGGACGCGGCAGGATGGAGCCGATTAACAATTTGTAAGCATCTTTCCAGTGCAGTTCGTGCGGTGCGATTTGCATTCGGAATTACTCCTTCCCGCAGCCGTGCTACAAGTTGCCGCGGCGCTCCTGTTCCCGTTCGATCGACTCGAACAGCGCTTTGAAATTACCTTCGCCAAAACCGACGGCTCCCTTGCGTTGAATAATCTCGAAAAATAATGTTGGTCTATCGACAAGCGGCTTCGTGAAGATTTGGAGCAAATATCCTTCATCATCGCGATCAACTAATATTTTCAATTCTTTCAGTTTTTCGATGTCTTCATCAATGCGTCCTACCCGCTCTGACAACATTTCGTAATAGGAATCCGGTGTGTTGAGAAATTCTACTCCGTTCTCGCGCAATTCCTTTACCGTCGTTACGATATCATTGGTGAGCAAGGCAAGATGCTGGACGCCCGGCCCATTAAAGTATTCCAAATATTCTTGAATTTGCGACTTTCGTTTGGCCGTTGCCGGCTCGTTGATCGGGAATTTAATTCTTCCTCCGTTGTGCATCACTTTGGACATCAGAGCAGAGTATTCCGTACTAATGTCTTCATCATCAAAATGAATCATTTGTTTGAAGCCCATGACGTTTTCGTAGTAAGTCACCCATTCTTCCATTTCCTCGACGTTGCCCACTACATGATCGATGCCAATGAGTCCCGATGGTTGGAAAGGAATGACATCTTCCACCGTCTGATAACCAGGCAGGAACAAACCGCTATAATTGTCTCGTTCTATTAAGGTATGAATCGTATCGCCATAAGTGCCGATAACTGCTTTTTTCACCATGCCGTGTTCGTCCGAATATTCGACCGGTTCCATAATGCCGATTCCTCCGCGCGACACCGCATCTTTGTAAGCCTTTTCAACATTATTTACCCGCAAGGCGACATCTTTGACGCCGTCACCGTGCAATTTGGTGAATTCGGCAATCGGATGGTTGTCGGAGAGAGCGCCGGATAAGACGAAACGGATTTTGTTTTGCTCCAGCACATACGACACCTGCTCCCGATTTCCTGTTTCCAACCCGGAATAGGCAACGGGACGAAATCCATATGCTTTGACAAAGAAGTGCATCGCTTGTTTTGCATTTCCTACATAAAATTCAATGTAATCAATGTCCTGAATCGGGAAAACTTCTTGCGCCGTTTGTTCGGTTATCGCTTGTTTTTTCATGGAACATCCTCCTACTTGGCATCATTGGCTTCTTACTATTGAAAGTATATGACGAATACCAATAACTAGCAAAAGCGTGCTCGAACGCGAACCTGCTCAATCGCATGCGTGTATAAACGCATTTGTACATACACGCATAAGAACACTATCGCAGGCATGCATAAATACAATGTTGCTTTACTGCAATGACAATCTCTTAAATGTGAATATTTTTTGAACAAAATAGCAGGAGATTGGCCGACGATGTCAAAAAAGATAGATGCACACTCATTCGCGGTATTCATTTCTAATTTCTGGAGTTGATAGTTATGCATGCCAAACGATCAGGCGATCCGACGATCGAGCAATTGCTAGGGGTTATTATGAAGTTACGAAATATGGATGAGTGTTACGGTTTCTTTGAGGACTTGGCGACTCCAAAAGAACTGCAGACGTTGTCCCAACGGCTCGAAGTTGCTAAGATGCTGTTGAATGGAAGCACCTATATGGAAATTGAAGCGGAAACCGGCGCGAGCACGGCCATCATTTCACGAGTCAAGCGAAGCCTGCATCACGGCAACGGCAGCTATCGGCTCATGCTGAGCAGGCTGGAACAGCAATAACCCGGAATGCAATGCGTTCCGGGGCCATCTGTCAGTTCGCCATACATTGACTCTTCGTCATGAACGAAATGTTCCGTTCGCTAGAGTGTCAGCAAGATTCGATGTCGAATGACATCTTGGGGAGCTGCGTGCTCAAAAGGGGCTCTTTGAACAACCTTTATGTAAGAAGGGTTCGTCAAAAAGCCCTTTTGCCCACTAACCCCATTATTCAGAAAATTGCGAACCCTATCGAACGACCATTTGGCAAAGTTCAATTGAAGGACTCAGTCCCTACGTTTCGTTTACAGAATCGGCACTCCACCCGCAATACCGTTCTTTTTGTCACATCTTGTTCCCTAACTCTATCTGGTTATCACCGCGCATCTGCTGAACTGCAGCACGCTTCCCATAGCTTATGCATTTGCAAAAGCAGACCATCTGAATAAAGATGAGCTCGAATTTCGTATGGATCCAACGATGCATCATCCGATGCAACACCGGTCAACTTGACTCTGTTCACCATACATTTGGCCATAGCTCGTCTTCTTTCGAATTGCTCCTATCTGCAACATGTAAACGCTCTCATAAAAATGCAGACAGTACCCGTGTGATAGAGTAGCTTCATGTTCAAATATAAGCAGTCTCCACGTAAACGATAGTTTAGAGAAAAGAAGCTACGTCTCAGGCAGCAAGGGGCATTATCTTTCTACACGTTCTTCTGCAGCGTCTCCATGCTACTGCTGTAAAGGTGTTCATTGACAGGCATTGTTCAGTTAACCGCTCCCAAATGGATACCTGTTGCGATTCGAGATTGCGGCGGTAGCAATATTCGTTCAAATAAGCTTGCAAATAAGTTCCGCCCAAGCCGTGAAACGTCTTATTTATCCAGGCTTGAACGTGATCGGCGATATAGCGAAGCACATCTGGTCGGCGAAAACGGAAATGGTGCTTCATGATGTCGATCTTGCTTGTAATCGAAGATACGTGCTGTGAGACAAAGGCCGTCCGCCCGGCAGTCAACAGGCTCTTGTCGGACGACAAATGATTGCGTAATACTTGCTTCATTTTCACATAGGTGGGGCTGTTATCCGCGTGTACGGAGGCAGCAATGAGATAAGGATGCTCCTTAGGGTGCAGCTCAAATAAAGGAGTGTGCTCCGACCCATAGTATGTCAAAGCGGCACGAACGTCATGATCAAACGGACACTCGGCATCTGCAGCGCCCATGACCGCTCTAAGCTTATGCAGCATCGCCCAAGCCGTCTTGTACGTCACTTGGATGATCCTACTTAGCTTCACCGCATTAATCCCCTCTTCGGTTCTTGAAATAAGCCAGATGGCAGCCAACCACTTCCAGAGAGCCGTATGGCTTCCTTCCATCACAGTTCCAGCAATAAGAGAGCATTGATGACGACAGGAGCGACATTCATATAGCGGCAGCCTGCGCGAACGTATCGTATACGCCTCTCCATGGTTGCAGCGAGGACAGACGAAACCATGAGGCCACTTTCTCTGAAATATCTCTTCTACGCACCTATCCTCAGAATGAAAATACGCAAATAATTCCTCCAAACTCTCAAATGACAGCTGCCCCGTCATATTCCCACCTCCTCAAAAAAAGAGAACATTTGTTCTTGTTATACAAATTATAACAAACAAATAGTGAGGTTTCAAGTAGGACGCTTTTCATCTACATCTACATTTACATCTACATCTACATCTAGATCTACATCTATCCTATCATTCAGTACCGGGCCTTTCATTACGCAACCTGAATTATTGGGAGAGTGAACAAAAAAGCACTTCTACGAACCTTCCCTTGCCAACCTGAATTATTGGGAGAGTGAACAAAAGAGCACTTCTACGAACCTTCCCTTGCCAACCTGAATTATTGGGAGAGTGAACAAAAGAGCACTTCTACGAACCTTCCCTTGCCAATCTGAGTTAGTGGGAGAGTGGACAAAAGAGCACTTCTACGAACCTTCCCTTGCCAATCTGAGTTAGTGGGAGAGTGGACAAAAGAGCACTTCTACGAACCTTTCCTTGCTCAATCTGAGTCATTGGGTGAGGACCACACCAACTAGTATTGAGTATGAGCACACGGAAGAGGGAACCTGCATTATTCAAACTCACACCGATGGAACGGATTGGGATTCGTTGGAGAAAACAAAAAATAGGCATCACGTCTTCCAGACCGCGATGCCTTCCACAATGATTCCGAGCAAGCTTGCAATGAACACGCATACTCATTCGCTGTTCGTTACACCCAAGTCATGAAATAAGTATTTGTGACCTGAATTTGGTTGCGCTCGGCCCATTTGAGCAGTTCTTGAGTATGCTTAGCGTCCACGAACTTAAAACAGTATTTTGTTGGAACCGCTTTCTTTCCTTTGAGCTGCAAGCCGATGGCGGCGTGTTGATATCCCTTTACTTTAATCATTTGAATTTGATTGGCATCCAATTGATATCCGTTAATGTTTAATGTTTCGGACCCATCTCGTATTTCCAACATACGCTTGCCTAATCTCACGTATGCTTCAATCACGAGCGAAACAACCAGTATCGCCATTACAGCCAGCTGCATGAAGAACAGAACAGGAAATGTCCGCTCAGCCATCATGGCCACCTGAAGCATTGCAACACTAAATAATACGGAGACCGCCAAAACCATTTTTGTTCGCGTAGGATATTTTATTCGATACCTCATTTTCATATCCGCCCCAATCTGTTTCATTTACAAATTGCTACATGTGAACCTTTGTTCCTTATTATACCATATGTATTAACAATTTTGACACATTCTTTTCACAAAATAGACATTTTATTATCTAGATATCTATGATCTCCGTGATTTCAAACAAAAAAAGACCCAGCAAGTTACTAAGAACTGCTGGATCTGAGCAAATACAATTTTTAATGTTTCCTTCAGAGCTTGTTACGCTCCAGAAATCGTTAACGACTTTATTTTGAGCGATGGTGAATTGCACTTGCCTGTGAAGCGCAAATCGTTGCCGACTTCTTCGATTTCATTTAACACATTAAATAAATTGCCAGAAACGGTAATCTGATTGACCGGCCGCTTCACTTTCCCGGCTTCAATCAAGAAGCCGATGCAAGACAACGAAAATTCACCCGAGACCGCATTGGTGCCCGCATGAAGTCCCTGAAGCTGCACAATCATTAATCCTCGTCCGGTGCCTGCAATCATTTTCTCCAAGGTGACTGTGCCAGGCTCTACATATAAGTTATGTGGTGCAATCCCGATTTTGCCGCGGTAGCCGCCTTTAGAAGCGTGTCCTGTTGAATCGATTCCGGACTTTTTCGCAGTCTTCCCGTTATGCAAAAAGGTAAGCAGCTTGCCCTCTTTTATAATTTCATTGCGCCGCGTCGCGTGTCCTTCCGCATCAAAGGCACATTGGGCAGGAACGTGCGGTATGAGCGGATCGTCCACGATCGTAATATTGCTGCCGGCTACCTGCTCGCCCAGCTTTCCTTTTAAACGAGAAAAATCCTTATCTACCGCTTCCGCAGAAAAAATAGTGGTGTAGGCATTCAAAAGCGTACTCGCTGCATCATTGCGGAAAATAACCGGATAATTATCCGATGCAATCGTATCGGCATTCAGCTTCGACACAGCTTCCTGTACCGACTTGCGTGCGATATCCGCAAAATTGATTTCATCAAAGTCTTGCAGTGAAAAATCGAACCACTCGCCCGTCGTCGTGTCGGCTGCGTCTCTGGCTACGACAGAGATGCTGCCGACTGCTGAGCTGTACTTGGCCCGGCAATCCAGCCCCCGCGTATTGGCGATCAGGACCTCGCTCTCGGAGATCGTTACAGACGAGCTGCGCACCATAGCAATGCGCGAATCCGCTTCCACGGCGACCGACTCCATCTCAAGAGCGGCATCTATCAACGCTTGCGGAGCAACGTGATTCAGACGTTCCGAGTACGTGGTTAATTCGGGATAGCTCGCGGAGCCCGCGAACAATTCGTCGTTCTCTTCACTCTCCATCACTTCCGCATTGTTGCGCGCTTCATCTATTAAATAATCAATCACTCTCTCATCGATCTGTTCGGAATAAGCATAGCCCATCTTGCCGGCGAATTCGCCGCGAAACGATAGACCCCCGCTCTCTTTAATCGTATATGCGTCAATTTCCCCTTTTGACACCCGTACCGTAGTAGAACGGACTTGCTCATAATAGATCTCCATATTGGAACAGCCGGACTCGATTCCTTTTGCAAATAACTGCTGTTGAAATTGTGTAACGTCCATGTCCTACTCCCCCTTTCTGCCGCCAACGGTCATTTCAGACACCCGTATCATCGGTTGACCGCAATTCACCGGAATGCTGCCGCTCAATGATCCGCACATGCCTTGTCCGTGATCCAAATTATCGCCGACCATATCGATTTTTTGCAAGGTCTCGATTCCTTTTCCAATCAACGTCGCCCCTTTAACAGGCTCTTCTATCTTCCCGTTGCGAACGATATACCCTTCATTGACGGCAAAGTTGAATTCGCCGGTCGCTGTATTTACAGATCCGCCGCCCATGTACTTCGCATACAGCCCGTATTCGGTATTGGCGATAATCTCCTCGGTTGTGGAGTCCCCCGCAGCAATAAACGTATTGTTCATTCGAGAGGTAGGCGCAAATTGATAGGACTGGCGCCGTCCGGAACCCGTGGATGCCATTCCCATTTTGAGGCCGCCCAATTTATCGATCAAGTAGCTCTTCAAAATCCCGTTCTCAATCAGCACATTGCGCTGTGTGGGAGCTCCCTCGTCATCTATATTTAATGACCCCCAAGCATTCGGTATCGTTCCATCATCAATCGCCGTCACGAGCGGCGACGCCACCTGCTCACCCAGCTTATCTGCAAACACGGAAGCCTTCTTCGCCACGGATGTCGCTTCCAATCCATGCCCACAAGCCTCATGGAAAATGACACCGCCGAAGCCGTTGTCGATAATGACCGGCAGCTTGCCGCTTGGCGCGTACTTGGCATTAACCATCGTCGTCGCTATACGAGCTGCTTCCCGAGCATAACGCTCAATGTCCATTGTCTCGATAAACTCCATGCCAGCGTATGCGCCAGGTCCCAGATAGCCGGATTGCTTCGTTGCGCCAGCTTCCGCGATTGCATTGAATCCCATACGTGTATAGGTACGGCAATCTTCGACAAGCAAGCCTTCAGAATTAGCGATGCATACGTTTTGCACTGAGTCTGTTAATGTGATGGATGTTTGCGAAATTACTGGACTATAATCCTTCGCTGCGGAATGCGCGCGTCTCATCCACTCTATTTTGCGGGCTTTGGCGAAGTAGCTAGGATTGAATTGAATGACGTGCTGATTCGGAATCGTCGTTCTTCGCAAATCAATCGTTATATCCTTCACCTGTCCACGAATCGCTTGCGCCGCGGATGTGGCGACTTTAATCAGATTGTCCTCGCTGCAATCGTTCGTATAGGCATACACGGCGAATAAACCGTTAATAATTCGAATGCCTACACCATAATCACGGCCTGATAGGGCGCTTTCCACAATGCCCCCAATCATGCCCAAGCTGTTGGCTGTTTTGTCCTCCACAAATACTTCTGCAAAATCCCCGCCTGTTGCCAGTGCGGCTGTCAACATATTCTCGATTAACGCTGGATGCAGCATGTTCATCCTCCTAGCTTAATGATGATTCTGTTTTGGAACATACGTATGTTCAGCAAAACAAGAAATTTCAACAAATGGTTGATGCAATGGTCCAGAATGATGCTTCCATAGCCGCGATTTTGATAATCCGGATCCACTACCATATCACGTATGTACGTTCCGCTTATAATATAAGCACCAATTAAATTTTGATTAAGCCAAAATGAACGCACCCCTCCCTTCGCATCATAATGACGAAGTTCTCCCTGAACTCGTCAGGCTGACTGTGATAATAGTCAGTTCTCCAACCATTTTCTTTGTTTAACTCGTAAATAAGGAATCGTCACCGTTTGACATATAGCTCTATAAAATTTCGTTATAAACCTTGTTATTCCTTCATACTTCGTAAACATCGTTAAATATAAACATCCCGTGCAGAGTTAATCTTCACGCCATGTGATTTCGCGTTTTCACCAAATCGGCGAAGGTTGGAGACACCCGCTAAAGAATAATGACCGACCGATAATTGATGTCCAGAGACATCACCGACGCCAGTACCTCGGACTCCTTTTTTTTAATACGGCTTCCATGGGAGATGCCGATTACAAAAGAAGACTTTATTCAACAGCGGCTGATTTAGTATGGAAAGCATGGACAGAATCAGAAAGAATAACAGCATGGCTTGCTCCGGCGGCTGAGATTGAACCCAAAAGGGAAATGGTCGACGTAGAGCTTGAGCCTGCCAGCAATGGCACGATGGTTACGCTCAAACACGCAGGTTGGCAAGATTCAGAGGAATGGCTAGCCGCAATAGAATGGCACATTCAGGCTTGGGAACAAATGTTAGCAAGCTTAAAATCCAACATGGAATCAGATAACGGAGTGCTTTGTTGCAAATAAATTGAAGCTATGACGTGCCATGCGGAGAAAACAGACTAAGCCGAGCAAGGTCTTCCATTTTTGTTTCCAATATCATTATATTGAAACCGCTGTTAAGCGTCTCTATAATGGCAAAGGAAAGGAGGAGAACGCAAATGAAAAAAATTCTACTGCCTTTTCTGTTAGCCGCAATTGGCTTGACAGCCGTTCTGCCATCGTCGATGGCCGTTGCAGCCCCTGCCCCTACGATCCAATACGGAAATAATAGTGGTGACGTATGGGATATCCAGTTTCGTTTACAAATGCTAGGTTACTATAACCAATCGTTGGATGGCAGGTTCGGCAACGCTACAACGCAAGCCGTACGCCAATTTCAACGAGATTACGGGTTAAAAGCGGATGGCATCGCCGGTCCGCAGACGTGGCGGGTATTGAAAAAGGTATCGGTCAATGCCGATGAACTGACCATGCTGGCGCGCGCCGTGCACGGCGAAGCCCGCGGCGAGCCTTATACCGGTAAAGTGGCGGTTGCGGCGGTTGTATTGAATCGCATGCAGTCTCCCCTGTTCCCTGACACGGTGGCTGGCGTCATTTTTCAGCCGCGGGCATTTACAGCGGTTGACGATGCCCAATACTGGTTGAAGCCTGATGAAATTGCCTATGCCGCGGCATGGGATGCCGTGCGCGGCTGGGATCCGACCAACGGAGCGCTCTACTATTTCAACCCGGATACCGCCACTTCCGCGTGGATCTGGACCCGTCAGCAGACGGGGAAAATCGGCAAACACATCTTCGCCGTTTAAGTGCGATTATATATGATTCCGCATCTCTCATAACGGATGCATCCTCTTGTCTTGGGGGCGGGCTGGTTCGAATTATTGGCGGACCGGACCGCCCCTTTCGTTTTCAACCTTGTCCGACCTGTTCCATTTACCTTACGTGCATCTTCCCAGCGGACTCTGCACAATAACTTGTCCCCTAACGGGAATGATCCGTTTCCTATAAGAATACATATCTCTTGAAGGCCTATAGAGCCGATGTAAATGACAATTCTCACGAAGGAGTGATTGCGTCTTGTCACGGGTCCAAATAAGTCCGAAAGTAGAAGCGTTTTTGCAGGGCACCAAGAAGCTGTACATCAATGGAGAGTGGGTCGATTCCGTCCAGAACAATGTATTCTCATCCATCAATCCGGCCACGGGGGAAGTGCTCGCGGTCGTCTCAGAAGCCAGGGAGGAAGATGTGGACAGAGCGGTCAAAGCCGCTCGCGACGCATTTGACCAAGGAGAATGGTCGAGAATGAGCGCTGCGGATCGCAGCCGCCTCATCTATAAGCTGGCCGACCTCATTGAAGCGAACAAGCAGGAGCTGGCCGAACTTGAAACGTTGGATAACGGCAAACCGCTGCGGGAAACGTTGGCAGCCGATCTACCGCTCACAATCGAGCATTTCCGTTATTATGCCGGTTGGGCGACCAAAATTGTCGGACAAACCATTCCTACTGCAGGCAACTTCCTCACCTACACAAGACATGAGGCCGTCGGGGTTATCGGGCAGATCATACCGTGGAACTTCCCGCTTCTCATGGCGGCTTGGAAGCTGGGCGCCGCCCTTGCCACCGGCTGCACCGTCGTCCTGAAGCCGGCGGAACAGACCCCGTTATCAGCCCTGTACCTGGCTCAATTGACGCAAGAGGCGGGATTCCCGCAAGGCGTCATCAACGTCATCCCCGGCTTCGGGGAGACGGCGGGCGCTCCGCTCGTGCGGCATCCGCATGTCGACAAGATTGCCTTCACCGGCTCTACTATCGTCGGCAAATCCATCATGCGGCAAGCCGCCGACACCGTCAAAAAAGTGACGCTTGAACTGGGCGGAAAATCGCCGAACATCATCCTCCCAGACGCCGATCTGTCCCGAGCGGTGCCTGGCGCCTTGCGCGGCATTACGTTCAACCAGGGGCAGGTGTGCTCGGCAGGCTCGCGGCTCTACGTGCAGAAGAAATTGTACGACAACGTGGTTGCCGATATGGTGTCGGAGGCGCAGCGCATCCGAGTGGGCACCGGCCTTGATATGGATACGGAGATGGGACCGCTCGTATCGTCCGAGCAACATGACGTTGTGAAGCGTTATATCGAAGCAGGGAAAGCGGCAGGCGCGGAATTGGTGACCGGCGGCAGAGTCCCGCGCGAGCAAGGCTACTTCGTCGAACCGACGATATTCGCGCACGTCGATCCGAAGATGACGATCGCCCGCGAAGAAATCTTCGGGCCTGTAGTAGCGGCAATGCCGTATGATACGCTCGATGATCTGATTGAACAAGCCAACCATTCAGATTACGGTCTGGCTGCAGGCGTGTGGACGGAAAATCTGAAAAATGCGCACTATCTTGCTAGCAAGCTGAAAGCCGGCACCGTCTGGGTGAACTGCTATAACGTGTTCGATGCGGCCGCCCCGTTCGGCGGTTATAAACAATCGGGCCTTGGCCGGGAAATGGGCTCCTACGCGCTTGACAACTATACCGAAGTGAAGACGGTGTGGGTGAACATGGACTAGTAACTCCCCTACTCCACCTTCACATGAATGCGGGATATGGCATTGTAGCCATATCCTTTTTTATTCCAGCTTGCTGCCGCGGGCTGAATGTTTCCATACGAATCTCTTGCTCTGCATAGAATCGTATATTCGCCTAGTTGAGAGACGTCCCATCTATAAGTCCACAGGATCCAGGCATAGGGCTGGTTGGGCATTCGATGCAGGTCTGCTCTGACCCAGCTTTCCCCGCCATTCAGGCTAAGCTCGACACTGGTAATGAGTCCCGTACCCGTCCATGCGATTCCGCAGATTTGGATGGTTCCGGTATCGTGCAGACTCCTATCCAAAGGGAATTGGATGGTGGAGTTGACATGGACCAACGTAACGGGAATCTTCCCTTCATCGCTGTCCGTACCAGGTTCATAGACATAATCGACAACCTGAAAAGGCCCGGTGAAGCGCGCATCGAGGACGGTAATGCTCCGCAGCCATTTGACTGAGGCCATCGCGTACCATTGCGGAACAATCAGCCTCAGCGGATAGCCGTGCTTGTATGGTATTGGCTGTCCGTTAAGTTCATAGGCGACTAACGTATCCGGATGCAATGCCTTATCCAGAGGAAGGCTCCGGGCATACGGATACGTGCCTGCCATGTCTGTCCGGGTCCCGCAATCTCGTCCCGCGAACACAACCTCCCTGGCCGTCGGCTGCAATCCGGTATAATACAGCAGGTCTCTCAAAGGGACTCCTTTCCACATCCCCTGGCTAATCGCCCCCTCTTCCCACTGGATTCCATACACCTTGGGCTTGAAGCGCGCCCGTTTGTTGCCGCTGCACTCCAACGCAACGGCTATCTCTTTAGACGGCATGCTTAACAAATCTCGATAATGGAACGTCATCGAGTTCCGGACTTCTCCGTCAATCGTAACCGCCAAGGATTCCTCCGACAACACGGGATAAGGGAAATGATTTCTTATATAAAAGAAGCCTTCCGGCGTAACGGCTGCGGGCGAAAAAAAATGGATCGGACTTTCCTGATTTTCCGGCATTAAGGACCGGGTAATAAGATGCGGCTCGATATGCGGCCAGCGCAAGGCAATCACCTTCCAATTATATGGGTAGTGTTCATGTATATAGACTTGAGGTCTTGTTTTATTCGTGAAAAAAAGACACCCATGTCCGAGGTTCCCCTCGGACAGAGTGCCCAGCCAGCTACTATTGCATGACTCTCATTTCCCAAAATTGTCCCTTTTCATTAATATAAGCAGTTACCGTCGGCCGTCCCTTTTTCGTAAACGTATATTCCCAATGCTTGACTTTCACCTCATAGCCGGTCAGATCCAGATCGAAATGCTTTTTCGCCATCGGCTTGGCGGCGTTGATTGCCTTCTCTTTCGTGTAATATGGTTTGGCGAACGCTTTCTGGACATCTTTCGGCGCATAAAATTTGTTCAGCAGCTTATCATAGGTGACAGATCTCAGCTTCCCTGACGAATTGCCGATCCCGACTCGGGAACCAGCCTGATCCTGAAAATCGATCGTCTTGTTGAACTGGTTGTAATCGTAGAGGCTGACATGTGCTTGCTTACGCAGCTTGGAGGCGCCCGGCAGCTTCTTCATCGCTTCTTCCGCCGCTGTGACAATTTTTTGGTCGACTTGATCGGACGTTGTCAGTTTCCCCATAGAACTGACCTTTTTTGTCTTTGGATCGATGTTGCCATAGTAATCGTCATCCTCTGTTTCTCCACCGGAAAAGCTAAACGTTTCAAGTCCCCGATCATCTTTCGTGTAAGAAATAAAGTTAGGGGGCGTGAATTCACCCTTCAGTTCCAGAAGCCCCCACTTTTCTTGGATCTCTGCCTGTAAAGCTTTATCCGACTCCTCGAACTTATATGTTCTGTTTGCTGACAACCCTTTAATTTCTCCAGTTTGCTTGTCAACCTTTACATGATGCCCTTGCCCGGAAGTCAGCGTCCACTCGCCTTTATCTGCACCAACACCACTTTCTCCCGTTATGCTGACTAATTTCACTTCTTGTCCCGGGTCGAACTTCTGCAGCGCCTGAGTCGCTTGCTCGATAATTTTCGAATCCAGCTTCTTGAAGGCCTGCTGGAACCGCTCCTCCATCTCTTTCATTTCTTTCTCAATCTCTGCTTGACTGGCCGCATATGCAGGCGCATGTCCGGGAAGCAGCGGGAAAGCGGACAGCAGCAGTCCTGCAATAACAGTGGATGCAAGCATCGTTTTGTACCTTTTCATTTGAATCTTCCTCCTTGTGGAAATTACCTATTCCCTGATTAGATTGGGCAACCCTTCCTCCGGTTCCCTGTCCAACTGGATATTTTTATACGGATTGTCATTCGCTTTTCGTTTATTTGATTTATTCTTGGTGTTATCTCGGCCCTTTTTCGCATAACAAAGGGCCCTGGGACAGATGCCTGTCTCAGGGCCCGGTTCATAATCAATAAGCACGCAGGATATGGAGCATATACTCTTTTCGGTTCAACGGATTATAGTCCGCCCGCTTTCTCGTTGGATATTCGCCCTCTATTTTTTCAAATTTGTACGGGTTCGCCATAAACACGCCTTCGCCTTCCGTGAACGAGTGTAGACTCCGCTTGAATTCCTCCGTCGCTGCCACTGGGAGCGTCCCTGTCAACAGAAACGAAGCTTTACGCTGAACCGGTTCCTTGAATATAGCCTTTAGCCCTGACAATTTATGCATCGCCTTGCTGATCGCATGTTCGGGAACACTCAGTTCGAACTCGTTGATCGGTTCATATACGTCAGTGCCTGCTTGGGACAGTGCCTCCATTAACACAAGCGGCGTTAACTTCCTGAAGTCTCCGGCTACCGTTACCGGACTGCAGTAGCCCGAGTGTGTCAGCGTAACGACAATATCAGTGACCTCCCACCCGTATAAACCTTGTGCAAGCGTTGCACATACGGTATCTTCGATGGCCTTGTGGAACGCCAAGGGCAGCGAACCAAGTTCCACGCCTAGTCTATAGGTCACTCCGCTACCAGTTACGCCGGGCTCCACTTGGAAGCCTACTGTAGCATAAAAAGGATTTTCTGCCGCTCCCATCACTTCTGCAGCCTGTCCCGTTCCTTTTGGCTTTTCGATACAGACGATTCTTGTCTCTGAAAACGAGACGTCCACCTGATATTTTTCCTTAAGGGTCGTCTCAATCACTTCTTTTTGCACTTCCCCGAACAGGCGGACATAGATTTCATGATGGAAGTCGTCTTTCAGCACTTCGATTAACGGATCTTCTTCTGACAAGTCTACCAGAGCTCGATATAACCGGTGCTCCTGCTCCTTCTGCTTGGCTTCGATACGTGTTTCCAGCTGCGGGGAGGCGAAATGGATATCTTTGATTTTGTCAGACCACTCACCCACAACATCCCCGATTTTAATGTTCTTCAATCCCCACACTTTGCAAAAATCGCCGGCTTCCACGGTTTGTGACGGAATGGACTTCCCTTCACTGAATAGGTACAGCTTTTTGATTTTGTCTGCGTGCGTTTCAAGTGTGCCGTCCTTGTTTTTCCGGCTTACATTCACATATTCTCTTACGATCATTCTTCCTGAAAACACTCTGACGTAAGCGATCTTTTCTCCCGATGGTTCCTTCTCCATTTTAAAGACGACCCCGGATAAGGGCACAGCTTCTCTGGCTTCATTCACCGGAAACAGCTCTGCCACCCCCGCCAACAGTTCGGACACGCCAATTCCCGTCATGGCAGATCCAAAAAAGACCGGATAAAGCTTCGCATCCCTAGTTTGCTGCATCAAGGCTAGTTTTACTTGCTCTTCCGATACTTGCTCCCCGTTCACGCAAGACTCAAGCAAAGCTTCATCATTCCAAGCAGCCAGCTCGATGCATCGCTCCATAAAATCTGGATCCGTATCGTTGTTAAAGCAGTGTTCAACAATGAACGCCTGCTTCGTGCCGATGTTTTCAGCTCTGTATAAAGGGATCACGTTCGCTGTCAGTTTTTCTTGAATGCACTTCATGATCCCGTCGGATTGCGCACCGCTCCGGTCTATCTTGTTCACGAACAGTATCGCAGGAATTTGCAGCTTCATTAACACCGACATTAAAATTTTGGTCTGGGCTTGAATCCCTTCCACAGCCGATATGACCAGAACCGCTCCATCAAGGACGCTGAAGGAACGCTCTACTTCCGCGATGAAGTCCGCATGTCCAGGCGTATCAATAAGATTGACCTTCAAATCGTTCACAAAAAACGAAACGACTGACGCCTTGATCGTGATCCCTCTTCTTCTTTCCAGCTCCATCGAATCGGTTTGGGTATTCCCTTTATCAACTCGGCCAACTTCATCTATGACATTCGTTACATAGAGTAAACGTTCAGTCAGGCTCGTCTTTCCTGCGTCTACGTGCGCAACAATTCCTATATTCATTGTTTTCATGAATTAAAATCCTCTTTTCTCCGTTCATAGTAAGCTCCTCTCGTGTTATATTGCGTTGCCGCATACCAATCACGCTCCAATCAGTTTATTTACACCCATTATATAACAAACTATTTATAGTTGTCACAGATGACTGCACGGAACCCTTACAATGATGTAAGAGTTCTATCACCTAATTGAATGTTGTCTTGAGCAACAACCCACTATAATGGAATCAAACAATACAACACAAAAAGGTGATGACATGAAACGAAGTATCGCAATGCTAGTTATTTTAGTCGTATTTGCATCCATTTTAGCCGGCTGCAACTTTCAACGCATGGGGAAAGATATTTATTATGTTCAGATTACAATGGATGGACAAAAAGAAGAGACTACAGACGATAAAGACAATCCATTTACAACCTATAAATATTCTCTGCCTGCCTTTGACGAAGAAGGAACCGAAAAAACAATGGAATTTACGGCGCAAAAAAACTTGCGTAAAGAAGCATATTTGCGTGTGTACTACTCTAGCAAGAAGGGCGTAACCTCCTGGGAAGAAGTGCAGAAGGACGATCTGCCTGCAAAAGTGAAAGAGAAGCTTGAGTCCGAATAGTTGAAAGAACGACAAAGAGACAGTAGAGTCTACTCTTAGGAGTATGAACCAACTGTCTCTTTTCTGTATGGAACAAGGTCAAGCTCCTATTTACTTCGGCTGCGCTTGGCAAGCTCGCTTCGCGTCATCGTTTTCATTCCGTCTGCTCCTTGCCGTCAGTAGTTTTACAGTTCAATGAAAACTGTTTGCTTATTACAGTAAAGCGCAAAGGAAACAAACACTATGAAATGTTGGGATATTGATGTGCCCCCACTCGGATGTTCATAGCAGATGCCTTCCTAGCAAAATCTTCACATGCTCAGCCATTAGTTGCGGCGGAAAAGGCATTCCTTCCTTAATCCACCATTCCACCAAACCTACGAAAGCTGAACCAACAAATGGAATGACGATATCTTTGTTTAACCCCTTATTTATTGCACCGTCTATATTCACTTCCTCATGCAGCCCTTGGAGGATAACATGAAGGAACCGTTCATGAAAATACGAGGTCCCCTGATTCACTAACATAGTCGAGTAGAATAAATAATTCCTTTCGAAGTATTGAAACACAGGCAGAAAAGAATCCATCAGCTCAATGCTTCCTTGCTCCTGATCTGACGCTGAACATACTTCTAAGAGTTCTTCAAGCTGAGCTTCGATACATTTATCCAATAAATCATATTTATCGACATAATGAAGATAGATCGTTCCTCGGTTCATATTCGCCCGGTCCGAAATATTTTGGATCGTAATGTCCTCGAATTTTTTTCTGACATCAGTTCAATAAATGCGCTCGTAACCGCTTCCCGAGTTTTAAGGATTCTTCGATCTACTTTGGACATGGCGAGGTCACCACACTTCCTAGAAAAAGTAACAAACATATTTCCATCGTATTGTTCCCTAATGAACAAGAGTAAATGATTTGACGATTGAATATGTCATGCATGAATCTATAATAATAGACATAAATTGATTAATCAACAGTTGTTCATTATATTGAGAGGGGAAAACAGAGAATGACAGACACGATAAAAAACAAAGTAGCATTAATTACAGGCGCAACAGGAGGAATCGGGAAAGCGACAGCTATGACACTGGCACGTAAGGGCGCGCAGGTCGTCATCAGCGGTCGTCGGGCTGAATCAGGGAATGAAGTCATGGAGGAAATCGTTGCTCAGGGTGGAGATGCTTTGTTTGTCCTTTGCGATGTCAACAAGGAAGAAGAAGTTCAGAGATTAATAGAGACAACGGTTTCTCAGTACGGGCAATTGAATATTCTGGTCAATAATGCCGGGATCAGCTTAGAAACTGTGCCGCTTGCCCAGGCAGACGGAAATAACTTTCAGCAGATGCTGCAGACGAATGTGATGGGTGTTTTCTATAGCATGAAATATGGAATTCAACAAATGTTACAGCAAGACCAAGGAGGGGCCATTGTCAATCTGGCTTCTATTGCAGGTCTGCATGGTATGCCTTACACAGGTCCCTATACGGCAACCAAACACGCAGTCGTCGGTCTGACTAAGACTGCAGCTCTTGAATACGCAACCAATAATATTCGAGTGAATGCGGTAGCCCCAGGGGCCATTAAGACGGATATCATCGCGAAATCCATTGACCACGGCACCTTTGATGAAGATATGATTAATCGTATGCATCCGATGATGCGTATGGGGCATCCTCAAGAAATCGCCAACGGTATCATCTGGTTGTGTTCGGATGAAGCATCTTTTACCACAGGTTCCATTTTAAACATAGATGGTGGATTTAACGCTAGATAGCATCTAATCCCCTAAAAATAGAGCACAGATCACAAAAATAATAGGGAGCTCATGATGAGCTCCCCAGAGTGTGAAACCATACGTCCACTTGGCCTGAAGTATTTCCATGGATGGCTGGGATCGTATATAAAAATGATCCGCATTGTCAAATTTCTGTCAAGCTTGTTCGGCAAGAGCCAGGCCAGACTGTCCATACATACCTGCATAGTAGGATCTGCATGCAAGCAAGCTCTGATGGGTGCCTTGTTCCACAACCGATCCTTGTTGGATGACAAATATCACATCGGCATTCTCAACGGTGCTCAAGCGGTGGGCAATCAGAATGGTCGTGCGGCCTTTCATCAATTGATTCAAGGCTTGCTGTACCCAGTACTCTGATTCGGCATCCAATGCCGATGTTGCCTCATCGAGCAGCAATATCGGAGCATTTTTGAGCAATGCCCGGGCAATCGCAATCCGCTGCCGCTGTCCGCCGGACAAAGACGCTCCGCGCTCACCCACTTGCGTCTGGTATTGCTCGGGCAATTCCTGAATAAAATTGTGGGCATAAGCAGCCTGAGCCGCGGCAATCACTTCCTCCTGTGAAGCTTGCGGATTGCCATAACGGATGTTGTCTTCAATCGTTCCGCTGAACAAGAAAGCTTCTTGCGGCACATAAGCAATCCGTTGACGAATCTCTTCCAAGGTATAATGTCCGAACGACTTGCCTTGAATTAAGATCTCGCCGCTGTCAACGGGATAGAAGCCCAGCAACAATTTAATCAAGGTGCTTTTGCCGCTGCCGCTTGCACCCACAACAGCCGCCACTTGCCCGGGGAGCACTTGCAGGGACAAATTGCACAGCACCGGGCTGTCGGATTGATAGGCAAACTCAACGCAATCAAATTCCACCATTGCCTCCGAATCACGGTCGCTTGCCACAGAGCCGATCCGTTGCGGCTCCTCCTGCTCCTCCAGCATTTCTTGAATCCGCTGCGCTCCTGCCAACGAATTTTGAATCAAAGACATGGTTGTTCCAATGTTCATGAAGGAATGCGTCAAATGAATTTGCAAGACGGCCAGGGCCGCAACGGCCCCCATGCCAATGATGCCATAGCTATACAGCAAGCTGCCAATAACAATGATTCCGCAAAATGTAATGTAGCTTACAAAATGATTGACGGCTGCCAGCACGCCTTTTTTGTGGGCGATGCGGCGGGAAAGCTGCGTCAGCTTCTCGTTCATGGCTCCATACTGAGCATATACCGGACTAATGTGGAACAATTTCACAAGCTGGATGCCCGCGATAAAGTCTGAAAATTTCTCTGTCAGCTTGGCTATAGAATGAAGAGATTGATCATACATCGCGCGAACGGAGCGCACAAAACGCGTGCTTATATAAAAGGAAACGAGCAAAATCAAAAGGGAAGCGCAAGCAAACTGCCAATGAATGATAAACATCATAATGATGGATCCAATGCTAATCATGATATCCAGCAGCAGAGCAAAAAAGATTCCGCAATACGTCACTTCCAGGGTGGATACATCGTTATTTATCCGTGATAGGAAATCTCCATTATGCGTCCGCTCCAAATGATCGGCCCGAAGCTTGCACAGCTTATGATAGAGACGTTCCCTGATGTCGACGATCGTCAGTTCCACGCTGCGACGAAACAAATAAGTGAATCCGGGTGAAGTCAGGTTCAACAGCAAGATCGAGCCTCCCAAAATATATAGCGCCTGAAACATAAGGGAAGTATCTCTTGACCCTGCAAAATCTACTAAACTCTGGACAACTAAGGTGAATGACAGGATAAACAAGGTGTTAACGAGCCCGCCTGCAATCATGCCAACATAATACTCAACTTTGCGTCGTGTGCTCATAAAGTCCATCATATACTTGATTTCCTTCACATAAGCTAACATCCCGGCGGTTTTCACGTATAGGCCACCTCCTTGCTTCCCATTCGATCCGTTTCGAATTCCTGATGGTACAAACGGGCATAAGAGCCCTTTTTCTCCAGCAGCTTAGCATGATTCCCTGCCTCTTCGATCCGCCCGTCCTCCATGACCCAGATCTCATCCGCATTCTGAATGGTAGACAGCCGATGCGCAATGACGATGGTCGTTCTCTCCTTCATAAGAACGTTCAACGCTTCCTGAACCAGTGATTCAGACTCCGTGTCCAATGCGGAAGTGGGCTCGTCCAACAGCAGGATGGGTGCATCCTTGAGCAGTGCGCGCGCAATGGTGATACGCTGACGCTGCCCGCCAGATAGCAGCGCTCCCCGTTCCCCCACGTCAGTCTGATATCCTTCCGGCAGCTCCATAATAAAGGAGTGTGCGTTGGCTGATTTTGCAGCTTCGATCACTTCATCCATCGAGGCATTCTCCCGCCCGTAAGCAATATTATCTGCAATCGTCCCGCTGAACAAATAGGAATCTTGGGTAACGACCGACAAATGGGAACGCAGTTCCTTCGGATTGCAGTCGCGGATCGATTGGCCAAATACATCGATCTTCCCGCCATCAGCCTGCAGGGGATAAAATCCGCAGAGCAGCTTTATCACAGTGCTCTTCCCCCCGCCGCTGGCTCCCACCAACGCTACAGTCTGCCCTTCCGCTACCGTGAAGCTCAAATTGCGCAGCAGAGGGGAACCACTATTCTCGTATGCGAAATTGACGTTGTGAAACGCGATGGGAGGCTGAGCAGTTCTCACAATGCAATGTCCCTCTTCATTCTCGATGGGTTGATTCATGATTTGGGCCGCTCGTTTTAAAGCTCCGGTCATCTCAAACGTATTCGTAATGAGCGTCGGGATGTTCTGCAATGGCTCCAAACACAAATTCAGCAAGTAAAGAAAGGCAATCAGTTCTCCCGTGCTGAACAATCCTTTCGATATCAAATAACTTCCGTATAGAATAGCGAACACGATCGGACTGATCATGAGCGTGAACAGCACGGGAGTGACTATCGCCTCGCGTTTATTTACGGCCAACCTCTTTTTCAGCGTCAGCAGAAGCAGGGATTGATACGATCGGAACAGGATTCCCTGCAGCAAATAGCTTTTGACCAGCGGCATGCCACTCAATGTATCCTGTAAAATGACATTCATCTGGCCCATGTTTTCCTGTGCTTCTTCCGTGAGGCGCTGCAGCTGCTTGCCTACCCATTGCGAGACGAACAAGGAAACGGGAACAAGCAACAAGCTGAGCAGCACAAGCTCCCATCGGATCCACAGCAAGTAGCCAAAGCAGCCAATAAAAAGCAGGGGATGATAAAACCATTCCGCCACATCGCGAATCATAAATTGATTGATGATCTGGAGGTCATTAGTCACCCTTGACACCATATCGCCCGAGTGTTTCTTTTCCAAATAATGAACAGGCAATTTGCCGATGTGCTTCATCATCTGGTTGCGTAGGTCCCTCATGGCTTGAGCGCTGCTTTTTTCGATGCCGTACACCATGAAATATTTCGCGGGAACTCCAATTGCAATGACGATAAATACGGTATATACAATGCGGGCGACCAACTGCCCGTCCCCGTTGCCGGCATTGGTCGTTAATTGTTCGATTAAGCTGCCGGTCCATATCTCAATAATCGCGGCCGCAACAGCAGAGATGATTCCGACGATCATCCAGCCCATATGGGGTTTTACGAATGACGATAACCAGCGGGCTGATTTCCATAGGGTCAACACATCTTTTCGTTTTCGCAGTGCCACTCATTTGTCTCCCCTTTAAACCATAGTCGTGACGGAACTCCCCAACGAACCGCCTGCATCATCAACATGCGCAGGTGTGCAGGCGGTATATGAGGATGACATGTATTATAGGTTACGTTGGACAAGCAACATCGCTGCTATCGCGATAACACCTCGTGGACGCCGCGCGTTTGCTCGATGATTTGATGGACGACCGCGTGAATCACTTTCACGTTATGCTCTATGAATCCAGGAAGCAGCACATCCTCATGGACACCAATGAGTCGATGCTCGCAATAGGCTTGCCGGGTTGCTCCATCCCATAATGCAGAAGTAACATTATCCGGTCTGTCTGCATCGGAATCCTCCGCAATCAATGCATGAATATTCGCCTCAACCGCGCCCGTATTCACGAGCTGAGATCCATACGTCCAGTACGCGCGCATCTTATGCTTGACCCGTTCGCGAATCAGAGGATTGCTGAGCAGCTGCATCTCCTGTTCACCCACCGCTTCAAGCATTTGATCGATATCGCTTTCGAACTCGTCCACCGTCTGAGCGGCCAGCTTCCGCGTGGAGTCGAGCATAATAATATCCGATACGCGGTACCCTCTCTTTTCCATTGCTTTGGCAATTTCGAACGTCAGATTGCCTCCCAGCGAATATCCGAGCAGCACATAAGGAGACTGAGACTGAATGGCAACGACCGCGTCCACATACCGGTCCAGCATGTCCTCGTAAGATTCGGCATCATCAATGAAATCAATTCCGTATAGGATGCAGCTGTTTTCCATTTGCTTCGCCAGTTCCAAGTAACTTAACCCATACCCGAAGCCGGGAGGCAAGCAAAATACGTTTACAAGACCATTTTCATTTAATTTCGTGAACTGGCTGCTGCTTTTCTCCTCGTACTCGACTTTTACGATCTCATAGGCCATCGCTTCCACTGTCGGGCGCTGAAACACGCTATGGAGAGCGATTTCCGCGCCCAATTCGATGTAGATTCGATGTATCAGCTGCATCAAGTTAATCGAGTGTCCGCCCAACTCAAAGAAATTGTCCTGCACGCCGATTTTCTCGATGCCCAGCACCTCCTGCCAGATCTGTGCCAACTGAGCTTCCTGCGTCGTGCGCGGGGCCACATATTCCGTCCCTGTCATCAAGTGATCCTCAGGCGCAGGCAGCGCCTTGCGGTCTACCTTACCGTTAGGTGTCAGCGGCATCCGATCCAGTTGAACGAAGTGCAGCGGAATCATATACCCTGGAAGCTCTTGCGCTAGAATGCCTCTCAGCTCGTTGGCCGGCAGCGGTCGATCCGCCACGTAGTAGGCGCATAACCGCTTCTCACCGCTGTCGGATTCCCGGGCGATCACGGTCGCCTCCTGAATGGGCTCCACTCTCAATAGATGCGTTTCTACCTCGCCAAGCTCAATCCGGTAGCCGCGTATTTTCACCTGATCGTCAATCCGCCCCACGTACTCGATGCTCCCATCCGGCAGCCATCTTGCCAGGTCGCCCGTCCGGTACATCCGCTCCCTCGGCGCGAATGGATTGTCGACGAACTTCGCTGCCGTCAAGTCGGGACGGTTCAAGTAGCCTCGGGCCAGTCCGTCTCCTGCTATGCACAGCTCCCCAGCCACTCCGATCGGCTGCAGATCGTTCTGAGCATTGACGATATAAATGGTCGTGTTGCTGATCGGGCGTCCGATCGGAACGGTCACGGCATCCTCTGCCACTTCATTCACATCGTGGCATGTGGCAAATACCGTGCTCTCCGTTGGCCCGTACACATGCTTGATTTTGCCCGGCCCAAGCTGATAGAGCGCTTTGCGGACGTGAGAGATGGACACGCGCTCCCCGCCGAACAGTATGGTGCGGATATGGCGCAAGCAGTCTGCTTTCATGTCAATGAGGATGTTGAAGTACGCCGTTGTGATGAACATCACCGAAATGCGCTCGCGTTCGATCAAGCCTGCCAACTTCCCTACCTCCAACAGCGTCTCCTGCGGGATGAGGACCAGCTTGGCTCCATTTAACAAAGCACCGTACATATCAAAGGTCGATCCGTCGAAAGCATAATTAGATAACTGCAGCACGTTGTCCCGTTCGCTAAAATCAATGTAGCTCGTGCCTTGCACGACCCGCACGATGTTGCGATGCGTCGCCAAATTCCCTTTTGGCTTGCCTGTCGTCCCCGACGTATAAATGACGTAGGCCAAATCGGCAGGACCGTTATTCTGTTCCAGATTCGAATCGTCCGCACTGTAAGAGTGTTCGTCATCCAACAGGACGAACGAGGCTTGCACCGGGATTCTCGACTGCAGTTCATGTTGCGTCAGTATGATTTTGGTCCCGGAGTCCTCCAACATGTAGCGGACTCGCTCTTCCGGATATTCCGGGTCGATCGGCACGTATGCTCCCCCGGCTTTTAGAATCGCCAGAATTCCAACTATCATTTCCAGAGAACGTTCAGCCATAAGACCTACCAAGCGATCTGCTTGCACTCCCTTGGTTCGTAATGTCCTTGCCAGTCGGTTCGCCCGCCCGTTCAATTCGCGGTACGTCATTCGCTCGTCTCCGTACACAATAGCCGCTGCGTTAGGAGTCCGTTCAACCTGCTCCTCGAATAGATGCTGAATCGTCTTCTCGCGCGGATATTTCGTCCCCGTGTCATTGAACACCCCGATAATCTCTTCTCTTTCTTGAGCGGACATCATGTTCAATGTTGAAAGTTGCGCGCGGGGGTCATGTGCAATTGCTGCAAGCAACTGCTTGAAATGCAGCATCATCCGCTCCACCGTATCGCGCTTGTACAAAGCGGTTGCATATACCAAGCCGCATAGGATGCCTTCTTCTCCTTCTTCGGCATGGAAAGTCAGGTCGAATTTGGCCGTCATATGTTCATTCGGATACGATTTTAATTGGAGGCCTTCGATTTCGATGCCCCCCTGCTCTGCATTCTCGAGACTGAACATCGTGTCGAACAGTGGATTCCGGCTTAAGTCCCGCGATACGCGCACCTTTTCTACCAGATCCTCGAATGGATAGTCCTGGTGCTCGAAGGCGCCCAAGGTTGTTTCTTTCACTTCCGCCAGGTAGGATAGAAATGCCTTCTCGCTTGCGGGATAATTGCGAACCGCCAATGTGTTGACGAACATCCCGATGAGCGGCTCAAGATCGCCATGGCTTCTGCCCGCAATCGGTGTCCCCACGATGATGTCTTCCTGTCCCGTATACTTATGCAGCAGCGTAGTGTAGGCTGCCAGCAGCACCATGTACAAGGTGGAACCTGTGTCTGACGCCAGTCGGCGCAATTGTTCGCTCAGATGCGGATCGATTGTGAATAACGCGACGTCTCCATCAAATTTTTGAACAGCGGGGCGCACATAATCAGTCGGCAGCTCTAGTACCGGCAATTCTCCTTGTAAACGCTCCAGCCAGTACGCTTCCTGACGCTGCAACTCCCCGCTGCGATCTTCGGATTGCTGCCATACCGCATAATCCTTATACTGAATGCGGAGCGGCGGCAAATCCTCGCCCGCATAGAGCCTAGCGAACTCATCCACCAATATCCCCATCGTAACGCCATCTGAAATGATATGATGCATATCGAACATCAGAATATGCCGCTCCCGCTCTATTTCGATAAGTCCTACCCGCAATAGAGGCCGCAGCTTCAGATCGAAGCTGCGGACAAAGCGCTGTACGAGCTTCTCTGCTTCTTCTTCGTCCGCCTGCACGTACTCCACTGTCAAGCGCGCATCCCGATGTATCCGCTGGACCGGTTCTCCGTTCACCATCTCGAAGCCGGTGCGCAGCGCCTCGTGCCGCGCAATCAGCTGCTGGAAAGCCCCGTCGAATCTAGTGCGATCCAGCGGTCCTTCGAGGGTGATGACTCCCGGCATGTTGTAGCTCAGCTCGGCCCCTTCCAATTGGCTCACGATATACAGGCGTTTCTGGGCCGAAGACAACGGGTAGACGTCTCTTTCCTCAGCCAGCGGGATCACGGCATATTCCTGCTTTTTCATCCCGGCTATCAGTTCGGCCAGCTCCTCAATCGTCGGGTACCTGAACACATCCCGCAGCGGCAGATTGATGTGCATTTCCTTGAACACCTTGCTTGCCAAGGTCGTCGCGCGCAAGGAGTGCCCGCCCAAATCGAAGAAATTATCCTTCACGCTAACGTCCGGCAGACCCAGCACCTCTTGCCAGATTCGGGCCAGCTGCGCTTCCAGCGACGTGCGCGGAGCTACGAACTCTGCTCCAGTATGTGCGCTTCCTTCTGGAGCCGGCAGCGCTTTGCGGTCGATTTTGCCGTTCGGCGTCAACGGCAGCCGCTCCAGTTGGACGAAATACGATGGGATCATATACCCCGGAAGTACTGCGGCCAATGCTCTCCGCAGCTCGCTCACCGTCAGCTCGCGTTCGGCGACGAAGTACGCGCACAATGACTTCTGTCCGCTAACGTCTTCCCGCGCGACGACAACCGCTTCACGGATGAACGGCGTTTTGAGTAGTTGGGTCTCCACCTCGCCGATCTCGATCCGGTAGCCCCGGATTTTCACTTGATGGTCGATCCGCCCCAAATATTCGACGTTGCCGTCCGGCAGCCACCGGGCCAAGTCGCCTGTCCGGTACATTCGCTCGCCCGGAGCGAACGGATTGTCGACGAATTTCTCCGCCGTCAGGTCCGGCCGCTTCCAATACCCCCGGCCTACGCAAGGTCCGCCGATATAGAGCTCGCCCGTTATCCCGACCGGCAGCAAAGAATGGTGTTCATCCAGAATGTACATCGTCACACCCGGCAGAGGTTTGCCGATTGGCACCGTTCGCAGCCCTTCCGTGCTCGCCTGCTCGAAGTAGCAGGAATCGATGGTCGTCTCCGTTACCCCATAGCTGTTGACGATCCTCATTTGCGAACCGAATCGTTCCAGCAGCTTCTGGAATTCTTCCTTCGGGCAATGATCCGCCCCCACGACTGCCAGCTTCATGCTGCTGATGTCCAGCTTGTTCTCGTATACATATTCCATCAGCGGAATGACGAGCGACGGAGTGACATCGAACATCTGAATCCGATGCTTGCGAATGAGCTCGTAGATTTCGGCCGGGTTCGCCCTGGACTCTTCCGGACATAAAATGAGTTCACCCCCATGCAGCAGCGCGCGGATCAGGTCTCCCGAGAAAACATCGAATGAAAAGCTCGCCCACTGCATCCAGCGCATGCTCTCTTCCTGCAAGCCGTATTCGCGCTCCCACGCGGCCGACAAGACTGCCATCTGTCTGTGCTCGATCATGACCCCTTTCGGCTTGCCCGTCGTTCCGGAGGTATAGATGACATAGCTCAGATGCTCCGGCTGATTCACCCGTTCCAGATTGGAACCGTCTGCGCCGTAGAACGCTTCTTCATCCAGCATGATCCTTCTGCCGGAGAATGCGGCCCGCGCTTGCAGATGGCGCTGGGCCAGCAGCACTTGCGCGTTCGAATTGTCCAGCATATAGTGAATCCGATCCTCCGGATATTGCGGGTCAATCGGCACATAGGCTCCGCCGGATTTCAAGATGGCCATAATGCCCACGATCATCTCCAGCGAGCGATCAGCCATGATGCCGACCAGTTGTTCGGGCTTCACGCCCTCGGCCCGCAGCGTGCGCGCCAGCCGGTTCGCCCGTTCGTTCAGCTCCCGGTACGTCAACTGCTTGTCCTCATGCACGACCGCAATCCGATCCGGCGTGCGCTCCACCTGCTCCTCGAACAGTTCCGGCACCGTCTTCTGCTGCGAACGCCCTGCCTCCGTATCGTTGAACACATGCCGAATCTGCTCCTCTTCCTCCTCCGTGAGCATGCCGAGCGAAGCCAGCAGCGCCTCCGGCTCGTGCGCAACGGCTTCAAGCAGCCGCCCGAAATGCTTCGCCATTCTTTCTATCGATTCCGGTCGGTATAGCGCCGTGGCGTATTCCAGACTGCACGCCATCCCTTCCGCGCCTTCCGCCACGTCCAGGCTCAGGTCGAATTTCGCCACCTTGTATTCAGCCGGGTACGGCTTCAAGCGAAGCCCTGCGAGCTCAAAATCCTTGTCGTCCATATTCTGCAAAGCAAACATCGTATCGAACAGCGGATTGCGGCTCAAATCTCGCGTGACCTGCAGCTTTTCCACCAGTTCTTCGAACGGGTAATCCTGATTCTCGAAGGCGCCCAAGCTCGTTTCTTTCACTTCTTCCAAGTATTCCAGGAACGTCTTAGAGCCTGCCGGATAATTGCGGATCGCCAGCGTATTGACGAACATGCCGATAAGCGGCTGCAAATCGCCGTGCGTTCTGCCCGCATTCGGCGTCCCCACGATAATGTCTTCCTGGCCTGTATACTTATGAAGCAGAATCGTATAGGCAGCAAGCAGCACCATGTACAATGTCGTTCCGCTCTCGGCCGCAACCCCGTGCAGCGCTTCGCTTAGCCGAGGATCGATCGCGAATTCGAAGGTATCCCCTTCATAGCTCTGGATGGAAGGACGCGCATAATCCGCCGGCAGTTCCAGCACCGGGAGCTCTCCGCCAAGCGCCTGCAACCAATAACTCTCCTGCTGCTTCATGAGCTCCTGCTGCGGCTCGGACTGCTGCCATGCGGCATAATCCTTATACTGAATGCGCAGCGGCGGCAGTTCCTCGCCCCCGTACAAGCGGACGAACTCCTCCACCACAATTCCCATCGACACGCCGTCGGAGATAATATGATGCATGTCGTACATCAGAATATGCCGATCCTGATCCAGCTCGATCAGCCCCACTCGCAGAAGCGGCGGCTTCTCCAGATCGAACGGGCGAATGAATGAGCGAACGACGGCTTCGGCTTCCTCTTCGCTCGCCTGCATTATCTCTACCGAGAAATTCACTTCGCGGCATACACGCTGCACCGGCTCGCCATTCACCATCTCAAAGCCGGTGCGCAGCGTTTCGTGGCGCCTGATCAAGCTGCCGAACGCCTCCTCGAACCGATTCCGGTCAAGCTGTCCTTCGAGGAGCATCACCCCCGGCATGTTGTAGCTCTGCTCTGCCCCTTCGAGTTGATGCAAAATGTACAGCCTCTTTTGCGCCGAAGATACCGGGTACCAATCCCTTTCATCCAGCAGCGGAATCTGTCTGTATTCCTGCCGCTCCATCCCGTCAATGAGACGTGCCAGCTCTTCAATGGTCGAATGACGGAAGATATCCCGCAGCGGCAGGCTGACATTCATCTCCTTATGCAGCTTCCCGGCGAGCGTCGTCGCACGCAAAGAGTGTCCGCCAATCTCGAAGAAACTGTCCTTCACGCTGACCTTCTCAAGTCCGAGCACCTCTTGCCACAGTTGCGCCAGCTTGGACTCCAGCGGCGTCCGCGGCGCGACATGCTCTTTTCCGGTCATGATGAGGCCTTCCGGCTCCGGCAGCGCTCTGCGATCGACCTTTCCGTTCGGCGTCAGCGGCATCTGATCGACCTGCACCAAGTGTGTCGGGATCATATAGGCCGGCAAGTCTTGCGACAGCGCTGCCCGCAGATCACCCGCCATCAGCTCTGCATGCGCTGTATAGTACGCGCACAACATCTTCTGGCCGCTTTCGTCCGGCCGCGCGATTACGACTGCGTCCAGCACCGATTCCACTTTCAACAGATGCGCTTCCACCTCGCCAAGCTCAATCCGGTAACCGCGAATTTTCACTTGATCATCGATTCGTCCCACGTATTCGAGCGTTCCATATGGCAGCCATCTCGCCAGATCGCCTGTGCGGTAGAGCCGTGTTCCCGGCACGAAGGGGTTATCCACGAACTTCTCAGCCGTCAGCTCCGGACGATTCCAGTACCCTTGGGCCAGTCCGTCTCCTCCGGTGTACAACTCGCCGACCACTCCTACCGGAAGCAGCTTGCCTGCTTCATCCAGCACGTACACTTGCGTATTGGCGATTGGACGTCCGATCGGAATAGAGAGCCGCTCCATATCGGCGGCGGAAATCTCGTGGCAGCAGGTAAAGGTCGTATTTTCCGTTGGACCGTACCCATTGACCAGACGAATGTCCTTATACCGCTCCAGCACTTTTTTGGCATGCGTTTGAGAGACGACATCTCCACCCACCAACAATTGCTGGACTCCTTGCAAGGCTTGAAGTTGGTTCTCGACCATCACGTGGAAGAGTCCTGCCGTTAACCACAGGATCGTCACTTGATACTGTTGAATGGCCTGTGTCCACTCGGTCAACGATAGATTCCCCGGAGGCAAAATGGCCAGCGCAGCTCCATTCAGCAAGCAGCCCCAAATCTCGAACGTTGCCGCATCGAACGATATCGTCGAGCCTTGCAGAAATACGTCCTTGCTGCTGATGTCCACATAATTGGCAGCGGCAACGAGCCGGACCACCCCTCGATGCGTGACGCAGACTCCTTTCGGAATTCCCGTCGATCCAGATGTATAGATGATGTAGGCCACATCGTCCGCAGTCCCTGCCGCATCCGTCAAGTTCGGCCAGCTTCCTTCCAGAGCCGTCTCGGCCGCTGCATCGAGCAGGACGGAATCGATGCTGTTCGGCATGCTGGTCTGCAGATGCGCCTGCGTGAGCAGCACGCTGATTGCCGTATCTTCCAGCATGGCGTTAATCCGTTCCTCCGGATAGTCAGGATCGAGCGGAACGTATGCCCCGCCTGCTTTGAGGATTCCCAGCAGTCCGATCACCATCTCCAGGGATCTCTCTGCGCTGATGCCAACCAATGTGCCCCGTGCTACTCCTCGTTCCCGCAGGAGATGGGCAATGCGATTAGCAGCGGCATTCAGTTCCGCATAGGTCAACCGTTTGTCCTCGAATAGCGCCGCCACCGCATCCGGCATTCGCTCCGCTTGCTCCTCGAACAGCTGGTGGATTGTCTTCTGACGCGGATATTCCGTTCGCGTATCGTTCAGAATGGCAAGCAGATGATGCTGCTCATGCTCGGACAACAGCTCCACTTTTCCGATTTCTAGCTCCGGTTGAAACAATACGACCGACAGCAGGCGGAAGAGATGAGCGATCATTGATTCGACATAGTCCGAACGGTATCGATTATCATCAAAGCTCATGCGTAATTGAATGCGGTCATTTACGAATTCAAATTGAAATGCGGCTTCTGCGGCTGCGCTTTGTTCCAATGAAGCAGTATGTATGTTTGTATAGGAAACGAGTGTATTCACGATAGGCAATCCTTGGGGATCCACTTGTAAATTCAATTGCCGAAACATTTTACGGAAAGGAAGGTGCTGATGCTCAAGCGCCTCACTGACTGACGCTTTGATTTGCCCTAACAACGATTTGAACGTGCTTTTACTGTTCACATTATTTTTAATCACCAGAAAATCATGGATAGGCGGATGCTCCCCATGTAACGCCGTATATGCAGGCATACCTACCAACACATTTTCGTGATTGGTATATTTATAGAGCAAGCTTGTCACTCCTGCCAATACGATCATGTACACGGCCATATCCGATCCGTTCGCCAGGGTGATGATTCTCTGTGACAACTCAGGCGGCAGTGTGCGATTGATGACGCCCATGGCGTTTACACGCCCCATATTGTTATTGGAGGAATTGCTATATGGAAGAACGCTTATACTGTCTTCGGAATCAAATTTCTCGTTCCAATAAGCCTCTTCCTTATCAAACACCGACTTCATTCGTAAACATCCCCTATCCTACTGTTTTATTGAAAAGACCGGGAGTGTGCGGCCCAATTTAGAGCGAACACACACTCCTGGATCCATGTGCTTGTTAGGTCCGTCTGAAATCGTCTAGAATGCGAACTCTATCGTTTCAATAGAACGCTGATTGTTAACGGATTGCTCATTGCACTTGATATCGCGTAACCGAATGTGGGGGTCTTCGACGATTTGAGCCAGCACAAGCAGGAAGTCTCTCATGATCTTATGAATCATGGCAGCCTTGAACAACTTGGTGCCGTATTGGAAGCCTCCCTTAATCACATCATTGTCTTCGGAAACGAACAGCGTGAGATCGAATTTCGCATCGATCGGATTGTCAAGCACATAAGGAGACAAGGTTAGAGCTTCCAATCGCACCTCATGGTCCTCTGTATTTTGCATGACAAACATCGTGTCGAACACCGGATTCCGGTTTGCGTCCCATTGCACATTCAGGCGTTCTACCAGTTCCTCGAACGGATAATCTTGATGCTCGAAGGCGCCCAAGGCCGTTTCCTTCACTTCCTCCAGATAGGACAGGAAGGTCTTGTCTCCTGCCAGATGATTGCGAATGGCCAATGTGTTGACAAACATCCCGATGAGCGGCTCCAAATCCGCATGCGCTCTTCCCGCGACAGGAGTTCCCACGATGATGTCTTCCTGTCCGCTGTATTTGGAGAGCAGCACAGTATATGCGGACAACAGAACCATGTATAGCGTGCTCTCGCGATTCGACGCAAGCTGGCTCAACCGTTGGGTGAGAGCGGCGTCGACTTCGAACTCGATCTGCGCTCCTTCGAAGCTGCGGACGGCAGGCCGGTCGTAATCGGTCGGCAGCTCGACAACCGGCAATTCCCCGGCCAGCTTCTCCAACCAATACGCTTCCAGACGTTTCATGTGCTCGCTGTGCACTCCGGACTGCTGCCACACCGCGTAATCCTTGTATTGAATGCGGAGCGGAGCCCGCTCCTCTCCCGCATACAACTGTGCGAACTCGCTGACCAGATTCCCCAAGGAAGCACCGTCGGAAATAATGTGATGCATGTCGAACATCAAAATATGACGCTCTCGTTCCAATTCCACCAGCCCAACACGGAGCAGAGGCGGCTTCCGCAAATCAAACGTGCGGATGAAGCGGCGAATGAGCTGCTCAGCATCCTGCACGGTAGCCGCCTTACGGTGCTCAACGACAAACTTCACGTTGCGGTGCACGCGCTGTATCGGCTCCCCGTCAACCATGTCGAAGCCGGTGCGCAGTGTCTCATGCCGCGAAATCAGCTTCAAGAATGCCAATTCAAAGCGCTCGCGATCCAGCGTTCCTTCGAGCGACACGACTCCCGGCATGTTGTAGCTCAGATCTGCCCCTTCCAACTGGCTCACGATGTACAGCCGCTTCTGGGCGGATGACAACGGGTAGACGTCACTTTCCTCAGCCAACGGGATCGCGGCATACTCCTGCTTCTCCATCCCGGCTATCATCCCGGCCATCTCCTCAATCGTCGGGCACCGGAATACATCCCGCAGCGGCAGATTGACGTGCATTTCCTTGAACACCTTGCTTGCCAAGGTCGTCGCGCGCAAGGAGTGTCCACCCAAATCGAAGAAATTATCCTTCACGCTAACGTCCGGCAGACCCAGCACATCTTGCCAGATTCGGGCCAGCTGCTCTTCCAGCGGCGTGCGCGGAGCTACGAACTCCGCTCCGGTATGCAAGCTGCCTTCCGGCTCTGGCAACGCTCTGCGGTCAATCTTTCCGTTCGGCGTCAACGGCAGCCGGTCCAGCTGCACGAAGTACGACGGAATCATGTATCCCGGCAGCTCCTGAGACAAGGCCCCTCTCAGCTCCGCCGCCGACAGCGGCCGCTCCGCCACGAAGTACGCGCACAGCTGCTTCTGTCCCCCGTCATCTTCCCGGGCCATGACGGTCGCTTCCTGCACGGATTCCACGCTCAAGAGCTGCGACTCCACTTCTCCGAGCTCAATCCGGAACCCGCGAATTTTCACCTGGTGGTCGCCGCGGCCCACATATTCGATGGTGCCGTCCGGCAACCACCGCGCCACATCTCCCGTCTTGTACATGCGCTCGCCCGGCGCGAACGGGTTAGCGATGAATTTCTCATCCGTCAGTTCTTGGCGTCCCCAATATCCGCGCCCTACGCTATCTCCTGATACATAGAGCTCACCGGCGATGCCAATCGGCTGAAGTTCCAGCTTGCCGTTCAAGATGTAGATGGCCGTGTTCGCGATTGGCGCGCCGATTGGCGGCAGCCCGACCGCGATATCGTCCGGCTCCATCGTATAAGCGGTAACCACATGCGTTTCCGACGGGCCATAATGATTGTGCAGGCTGATGCGAAGCCGCTGCAGGCACGCTTGGACCTGCGGCGTGACGACGAGCTGCTCCCCAGCGGTAATAATGTGTCTGACACAGCCTGGGAAGCGTTCTGCCCATTCCGGCTCGGCGAAGATGAATTTCAGGAACGCGACCGGAAGATACAGCACCTCAATCTCGTTGTCCTGAATCCATGTGAACAATTGCGCCGGATCTTTGCGAGCATCGTTCGGAATCAAGCACAGGCAGCCCCCAAACAGCAGTGCAGAGAACATCTCCTGATAGCACACATCGAAGCTGTTCGACGCATATTGCAAAATGCGAGATGGAAGCGGAATGCTCGTTCCGGCCTGCTCGAAATGCAGTAAATTGATCAAATTGCGCTGTTCCAGCATGACACCCTTCGGATTGCCCGTCGTGCCGGACGTGTAGATGATATAGAGCAGATTCGAAGGCACGCTCTCATTCGGCAAGTTCCCATCGTGCCCTTGATAGAGGGCTGCATCGTGAATATCTATCTTTTCCGCCTCGGCCGGAATTACCTCGAACCAGGCCTGCTCCGTCAATGTCAGCTTAGCGCCGCTGTCCTCCAGCATGTAACGGATCCGCGTCTCCGGATATTCCGGATCGATCGGGACGAACGTTCCGCCCGCCTTGAGCACAGCCAATACGCCGACGACCATGGCGCTCGAACGCTCGACCATGATTCCTACGGGCCGCTCTGATGCGACCCCTCTGTCCTTCAGCACCCAAGCCAGCTGATTCGCCTTCCGGTTCAGCTCCCGGTACGTCAGCATCTCGTCACCGAAAGCGACGGCTGGCGCATCCGGCGTTCGGTCCGCCTGCTCCTCGAACAGCTGATGGATGGTCTTCTCGCGCGGATAGTCCATGTCCGTCGCGTTGAAAATATTTTGTATCTGAGCCTGTTCTTCGGCAGTCACCATCTGCAGCGAAGCAAGACTAGCACTCGGGTTTCCGGCCACGGCATCGATTAGCTTCGCAAAGTGGCCCGCCATCCGTTCCACCGTCTCGCGCTCGTATAGCTCGGTAGCATATTCGATGCTGCACGCGATCTCCTCTTCCGCTTCCTCGGCCTGGAACGTCAAGTCAAACTTCGACACGGTATGCTCGCTCTGATAGTTCTCAATATGCAACCCGTTGATATTCATCTCGCCCTGCTCCGCATTTTGCAAAATAAACATCGTATCAAAGATTGGATTCCGGCTCATATCCCGCGCGACCTGCACATTCTCCACCAGATCCTCGAACGGATAGTTCTGGTTTTCATAAGCGCCCAAGGTCGTGTCTTTTACTTCCTCCAAGTAGGAATGGAATGTCTTCTCGCCCATCGGATAATTGCGGATGGCCAGTGTGTTGACGAACATCCCGATGAGCGGCTGCACATCTCCATGGTTTCTGCCTGCGATCGGCGTGCCTACGATGATGTCTTCCTGGCCCGTATATTTGTGCAGCAGTGTTGTATAGGCCGCCAATAGCACCATATACAACGTTGCGCCGCTCTCCGAACCGATCTGCCGCAATGCAGCGCATTGGTCCCGGCCGATAACGAATTGCAGTATATCTCCCCGGAAGCTCTGAACAGCAGGCCGTACATGGTCCGTTGGCATTTCCAGCACCGGCAGCTCTCCGCTAAGCGCCTGCAGCCAATAGGCTTCCTGTTGCTTCATCTGCTCTTGCCGCGCGTCGGATTGCTGCCATGCGGCAAAATCCTTGTACTGAATGCGCAGCGGCTGCAGTTCTTCTCCGCCGTACAAGCGGACGAATTCGTTGATGAGAATTCCCATCGAAGTGCCGTCGGAAACGATATGATGCATATCGAACATCAGAATATGGCGTTCCTGAGCCAATTCGATCAATCCTACACGCAGGAGCGGCGGCTCCTCAAGCTTGAACGCGCGCACGAATTGACGCAGCCTTGCTTCGGCTTCTTTGTCGCTTGCTTGCATATACTCCACCGCAAAGCCCACATTCTCGTATATCCGCTGCATCGGTTCGCCGTTAATCATTTCGAAGCCGGTGCGGAACGATTCGTGCCGAGCAATCAGCTCGCGGAACGCCGCTTCGAACCGCTCCCGATCGAGCGCCCCCTCCAGCAGCAGCATGTTCGGCATGTTATAGCTAAGCTCCGCTCCTTCCAGCTGATGCAAAATATACAACCTCTTCTGGGCCGAGGATAGCGGATAATGCGCTTGCTCTTCGACCAGCGGAATGGACGTGTACATCTGCTGTCCCAATCCGGCAATGCGCTCGGCCATCGCTTCGAGGGTCGGGTGCTTAAATACGTCCCGCAGCGGCAGCTCGATGCTCAGCTCCTTATGCAGCTTGCTTGCCATCGTAGTGGCGCGCAAGGAGTGTCCACCGAGCTCGAAGAAGTTGTCATTTACGCCGACCTTCTCCAGTCCGAGCACCTCCTGCCAGATTCGGGCCAACTGCTCCTCCTGAGGCGTGCGGGGCGCAATATATTCCGCGCCTGTCTGCACATGCTCTTCCGGCGCAGGCAGCTCTTTCTGGTCAACCTTGCCGTTCGGCGTCAGCGGCATCCGCTCCAGCTGGACAAAATAGGTCGGGATCATGTATCCCGGCAATTGTTGCGCCATAGCGCCGCGCAGCTCGCTAGCCGATAACGTGCTCTCCGCCACAAAGTATGCGCACAGTTGCTTCTCGCCGCTTCCGGTTTCCCGGGCGACCACGGTCCCTTCCAGGACAGACTGGACTTTCAGCAGATGCGCCTCCACTTCGCCTAACTCAATGCGATAGCCGCGTATTTTAACCTGATGGTCGATTCTGCCTACATACTCGATGTTTCCATCCGGCAGCCATCTTGCCAAGTCGCCTGTCCGGTACATCCGCTCACCCGGAACGAACGGGTTGTCCACGAACTTCTCCGCCGTCAATTCCGGACGGTTCAAGTAGCCCCGCGCGAGCCCGTCTCCGGCTACGCACAATTCTCCAGCCACCCCAATCGGCTGCAAGCCGTTCTCTTCGTTGACGATGTAAATCGTTGTGTTGCTGATCGGGCTTCCAATCGGAACATTGAGGGCATCCGCCGCCACTTCATTCACGTCGTGACAAGTGGCAAAAACCGTACTCTCCGTCGGACCGTAAACATGCTTGATTTTGCCTGGTCCCAAATGACGAAGCGCTTTGCGGACATGGCTGACGGAAACGCGCTCTCCGCCGAACAAAATGGCGCGAATATGGCGCAGGCAGTCAGCCTTCACATCAACGAGCACATTGAAGAACGCGGTAGTAATGAACATGACGGAGATGCGCTCGCGTTCAATTAGCTCTGCGAGCCGTTCTACATCCAACAAGGTCTCTTGCGGAATAAGAACGAGTCTGGCTCCGTTCAGCAAAGCTCCGTACATATCGAATGTCGATCCGTCGAAGGCATAGCTGGATAGCTGCAGCACATTGTCCTGCTCCCCAATCTCGATATAGTCAGCGCCTTGAACGACTCGCACGATATTGCGGTGCATCGTCAAATTCCCTTTCGGTTTGCCCGTCGTGCCCGACGTGTATATGACATATGCCAAGTCGGCAGGACCGTTGTTCAGATCCAGATTCGTGCTATCGCTGCTATAAGAGAGCTCATCATCTAAGATGACGCGTGTGCCTGCCCCCGGAATTCGCTCTTGCAGATGACGCTGCGCTACGATGATTTGCGTCCCGGAGTCCTCGAGCATGTAACGGATTCGCTCTTCCGGATATTCCGGGTCGATTGGCACGTACGCCCCTCCAGACTTCAAAATCGCTATTATCCCCACCATCATGTCTAGGGAACGTTCAACCATCAGACCCACCAAACGGTCAGCCCCTGCACCCTCGGCTCTCAGCGTCCTAGCCAACCGGTTCGCCCGTTCGTTCAATTCACGGTATGTCAACTGACTATTCTCATACACGACGGCAATCGCATCAGGGGTTCGTTCCGCCTGCTCCTCGAATAAGCGGTGAATCGTCTTATCCCGCGGATATTCCGTTCGCGCATTATTGAATACGGTGGTAATCTCCGCTTGCTCCGCCTCGGTCGCCAGCTCAAGTTCCCCTACGGTCACTTGCGGGTTGGCCGCGATTTGTTCCAGAACATTCACCAGATGACCTTGCAACCGCTCCATGCTCGTCCGATCAAAAACGCGCGCATTGTAATCGAAGTTAATAATAATTTCTTCTCCTGGCACGACGATGAAGTTGAAATCATAGTTCGTTTGCTCGGCCACTTCGACGTTCGTTATCGCCAGCATTCCCTGATCGTCGTTGCCTGCTTGCTCCATCTGTTCATCCATCGGGTAGTTCTCGAACACCATAATCTGCGAGATTAAATCTTGCTTTTGCGAACAGCGGGCCTGAATTTCATACAACGGATAATAGTCGTACTTACCAGATTCTAACGCCTGCTCTTGCAGCCGCCCCATCACTTCCGCGAAGCTCGTCTTCGCCTCGCAGCTGACCCGGACCGGTATCGTGTTGATGAATAACCCAATCATCGCTTCGATTCCCGGAATTTCCGCCGGTCTGCCGGATACGACGCTGCCGAACACCGCGTCACGGGTTCCGTTGTATTTCTGCAGAATGATCCCCCATGCCGCTTGCAGCAGCGTATTCAAGGTGACCTGATGCTGTCTAGCCACCCTGCCCATGTGTCCGCTCAAGGTTTTGCCTAATTCGCAGGTCAGCTTCTCGGCAACGTATTCTTCGCCCGGGCCTTGCGCCGTCTGTTGCGGCAATGCCGCTTGCTGATCATATCCAGCGAGATATTCGCTCCAATATGCGGAGGCCGCTGCTTCATCTTGCTGCTCCAGCCATTCGATATATTGACTGTACGCCGGTACCGATGTCGTCTGCTCAGGGTGGTACTGATGCAAGTGGACGGAGTACGTGTCAAATAGCTCTTTGGCAAGCTGCGGCAAGCACCAGCCGTCCATCAAAATATGATGCGAGCTCCAGATCACTTGATAACTTGTTTCTCCCGTACGCATGACCATTACGCGCATCAGCGCATCCTGCTCCAGATCGAATCCGCGAGCATGATCCTCAGCTGCCGATTTTTCGATGCATCTGTTCCGATCCGCTGCTTGCAGCTCCCGCAAATCTGCATAAGCGAATCCAATTCGCTTATCGCGGAACACGACTTGCAGCGGTTCGCCACTCCAGCCGCTCAGAAAGTTCGTTCGCAGCACGGCGTGATTGTTCGCCAATGCGTCCAAGCTCTTGACGAAGACATCTGTATCGAGCTCACCTTCTATCGTAAATCGAGTCTGTTCATGATACGCCCCCGACTGCCGGTCCATTGCGCTGTGGAACCACATGCCTTTCTGCATTGGCGTCAGCGTATAAATATTTTCGATTTCGCCGTTGCGCCGCGTTTGTTCCGCGATCCGATCAAGCTCCTCCACGCTCAATCCTTGCAGCAAGACATCGCTCGGCGTTAATTCAGGCCGTTCCTTTGCTGCGCAATGGTCAATGATCTCCTGCAGGCTCGCCCGCAGACATCCGGCCAACTCTTCGATGGTTTCCTTGCGATATTCCTTGCCGCTGTAGCTCACGTCCAGCGATAGCAAGCCATCCACGATCATTCCGCTAATATCCAAACTGTAATTGCGCGCCTGTTCGTCGCTCATATCCGAACCGCTTGAATAAGATGATAGTTCCAGCTCGTTGCCTTGCAGATCCTGATCGAACTGTCCCAAATAGTTGAAGCGAAGTTCAGGCGTGAACGCTTCCGTCCATGCAGGTTCTTGCGCAGACGATAAATATCGGCAGATACCATACCCGATGCCCTTGTTCGGAATACGGCGCAAATTCTCCTTCACCTGCTTGATCCGATAAGACAAAGTCTTGTCTGGCTCCGCTTCAATCAAAACTGGATATTCGCTTGTAAACCAACCCACGGTGCGCGTAATGTCGATATCGGTCATGATGGACTCCCTGCCGTGACCTTCGAGCGTAACCAGAACCCGATCGTGACCGCACCATTTGTGCACGGCCATTCCCAATGCCGCCAGCAAAATATCGTTCATCTCCGTGTTGTACGCCCGGTGAACATGCTTGAGCAGACGATCCGTATCCTCCCTGCTCCATTGAACGTTCACGGATTCGCTTTCGCGCTGCAACAAGCATGCCGCGTCCCAGTCTTTAGGCAGAGGCTCGGCGTCCATCTGCGCGATGCGCTGCCAGTATGCCCGTTCATTCTCCAAGGCAGAACTGTGCGCGTACGCTTCGAGTTGCTCCGACCAGATGCGGTAGCTATCGGTTTTGACCGGAAGACGAATCTCTTGTCCCTTCAACGCTTGCCCGTACCCATCTGCAATGTCTTCAAGCAATATCCGCCAAGAGATGCCGTCTATGACGGAATGATGGATGACGATCAATAGATGATCCCCGTCTGCACAGTGGAACAATCCCGCTTTCACCAATGGACCCGATTGCAGATCGATGCCGCTCTGAATCTCATTCGCCTTGGCTTCGAGCGAACGGCCGCACTCCGGATCTTCCTTGAAGTCCGCCACGTCCAAACTGTAGAGATCGCCTTCGCTGATTCCACGGTTCCATGCCTTATACCCGCCATGTTCGGTCTTGCGGAAGACCATGCGCAGCGCGTCGTGGTGCTCGACGATTTTATGCAACGTTTTGCGAATCGCCGCTTCGTCGAACCCTTCCTGCCTGTGCAGCATAATCGATTGGTTGAAGTGATGCGGATTCGCGAATTCCTGTTCCATGAACCAGCTTAAGATTGGTGTCAGAGGGATTTCCCCTGCCACTTCTCCTTGATCAGCCACTCTGGCGACTGGCCGGGCCTGTAGACTTAACTGCGTGATGGTCGGGTATTTGAACAACTCCCGGATTTCCAGCTTGTATCCGGCCTGCTGCAGCCGGGAAACGACTTGAATCGATTTGATGGAGTCGCCGCCAAGCTCGAAGAAATGATCATTCGTTCCGACCCGCTCGATGCCCAGCACCGCCTGCCATACGGCTGCGATTGTCTTCTCCACCTCAGTGCGCGGCGCGACATATTCGGTTCCGGTATGCACACTTCCCTCCGGGCTCGGCAGCGCCCTGCGGTCGATCTTCCCGTTCGCCGACAGCGGCAATCGCTCCAGCTGCACGAAGTAGGACGGAATCATATAGTCCGGCAATTCCGAGGACAGCGCTGCTCTCAGCTCGCTCGCCATCAGCTCGCCGTCTGCGGCGAAGTAAGCGCACAATGACTTCTGACCGCTCTCCTCCTCCCGCGCGACGACGACCGTTTCCCGGATGGCTGTCATTTGCATCAGTTGGGCCTCGATTTCGCCAAGCTCGATTCGATAGCCCCGAATTTTCACTTGGTGGTCGAGCCGGCCTAAATATTCGATGTTGCCATCCGGCAGCCAGCGGGCCAAGTCGCCCGTCCGGTACATCCGCTCGCCTGGCTTGAAAGGAATTTCCACGAATTTCTCCGCCGTCAGCTCCGGCCGTTCCCAGTAGCCTCGAGCCAAGCCTGCGCCCGCGATGCATAATTCTCCGGCTACGCCGATAGGCTGCAGTTGATTCTGCCGGTTCACGATATAAATTTGCGTATTATCAATCGGCTTCCCAATCGGGACACTCGTATACGGTTGCCCCGCCTCGCAATCAAAATACGTCACATCCACGGTCGCTTCCGTCGGCCCGTACAGGTTGATAAGCCGCGCTCCATTCACCGGCGCAATGCAGCTCTGGAACCGCTCCGCCTGCGAAGCGGTTAGTGCCTCTCCGCTCGCGAACACCTGCCGCAGCGAAGTGAGGCCGCGCTCCCGTTCCGCGATCGGCTGTTCCTCGACATATTCAAGGAAGGCATTCAACATGGACGGCACAAAATGCATCGTGCTGATATGCTGCCGCTCGATCGTATCCAGTATGACGGCCGGGTTCTTTTCCCCGCCGACCGGCAGCAGGCACACTTTGGAACCTACGAACGCCCACCAGAACAGCTCCCAGACAGAGACGTCAAACGTAATCGCCGTCTTCTGCATAATCGTATCGCTCGGACCGATTGGGTACCGTTTCTGCATCCACAGCAAGCGGTTAATGACCGAACCATGCTCCACCAGAACGCCCTTCGGTCTGCCTGTCGTGCCCGACGTGTAGATGACATAAGCGGCATCGCTGGCCTGGTTGACCCGTTCAGGATTCGCGCCGTCGCCGGCATAGGAGCTTGCTTCATCCAGATTGACGATGCGGCCTGCAAAGGACACGTCCTCTCCCGCACGGCTCTGAAGCAAAAGCACCTGCGCTCCCGAATCCTCCAGCAAGTAGCGGATGCGCTCTTCCGGTGAATCCGCGGCAATCGGCACATACGCCCCGCCAGCTTTCAAAATCGCCATGATGCCAACCATCATCTCCAGCGAACGCTCAGCCATGATGCCGACCAGCTGATTCGGCTGCACTCCCAATGACCGTAACGTCCAAGCCAAGCGGTTCGCGCGTTCGTTCAGTTCCCGGTACGTCAGCTGTTCCTGCTCGAACAGGACCGCCGCCGCATCCGGGGTTCGTTCGGCCTGTTCTTCGAACATCTGATGGATCGTCTTCTCCCGCGGATACTCCGCTGCCGTAGCGTTGAACGCAAGCATCAGCTGCGTTTTCTCCCCGGCGGTCGCCAGTTCCAGCTCGCCCACGGCCATGTGCGGGTTGGCCGTAATCTGCTCAAGCACATGCACGAGATGACCCTGCAGCTGCTCTATGCTCTCCCGGTCGAACACGTTGGCGTTATACTCCAAGCGAATCGCCATTTCGTCACCCGGCATGACGATCAAGTTGAAATCGTAGTTCGTTTGTTCCGCCACCTCGACATCGGCAATCGCCAGACTGCCCCGCTCATCGCTTCCCGCTTGCTCCATCTGTTCTGCCATCGGATAGTTCTCGAACACCATAAGATGGGAGATGAGATCCTGCTTCTGCGCGCACTGCGCTTGAATCTCATACAGCGGATAATAATCGTACCGCCCAGACTCCAATGCTTGTTCCTGCAGTCGTCCCATCACCTCGGAGAAGCTCGTCTCCGCTTCGCAGGCAACACGCACCGGAATCGTGTTGATGAACAATCCGATCATCGATTCGATCCCTGGGATTTCCGCCGGTCTGCCCGACACGACCCCACCGAACACCACATCGTCCGTGCCATTGTATTTCTGCAAAATAATGCCCCATGCCGCCTGAATTAACGTATTCAGCGTCACCTGATGCTGCTTGGCCACCTGGCTCATCCGCCCGGTCAAGGTCTTGCCCAATTCGCACACGATATGCTTCGCGGCGTAATCATCGTTTCGTCCTTGTCCCTTCGCTTGCGGCAGTACCGTTTGCTGGTCATAACCAGACAGGTAATTCGTCCAGTACGCGGATGCCGCCTGCTCATCTTGTTGTTCCAACCACTCGATATATTGACTGTACGAGGCTGCCGTTGTCCGCTCGAGATGCTGATTCTGGACAAAAGCGGAGTACGTGTCGAACCATTCCTGGGTTAGCTGCGGCAAGCACCAACCATCCATCAGAATATGATGGGTGCTCCACAACACCTGGTAGCTCTCTTCCGCTGTGCGCACCACCGATACGCGCATGAGCGCATCCTGCTCCAAATCGAATCCCCGTACACGGTCCTCTTGTTTCAAAGTCTCGACACGTGCTTTTCGCTCAACTTCCGGCAAAGCGCACACATCTTCATAAGTGAATCCAAGCCGCTTGTCTCTAAAGACAATTTGCAGCAGTTCGCCGTTCCAGCCGTTATAGAAGTTCGTCCGCAGTACGGCATGTTGCTTAGCCAATGCATCCAAACTATTGGCGAAAATCTCCACATCGAGTTCGCCCTGGAGAGTGAACCGTGTTTGTTCAAAATACGCGCCCGCATGCCGATCCATGGCGCTGTGGAACCACATCCCCTTTTGCATCGGCGTAAGTGCATACATATTCTCGATGTCTCCGATGCGCTGTGTCTGCTTCGCTATTAGCTCCAAGTCCTCGACGCTCAATCCTTGCAGCAGGATATCGCTCGGCGTCACCTCCGGCCGTTCTTTGGCCGTGCAATGGACGATGATCTCCTGCAAGCTTTCATATAAATATTTGGATAATTGTTCAATTGTCTCCTGGCGGTATTCCTTCCGGCTGTAACTCAGCTCCAGCGACAATGAACCGTCTGCAACCATTCCATTAATGTCCAGCGCATGGCTGCGGACTAGTTGAAGGCTCACTTCCATGCCGCTTGAATGCGGAGATGCTTCCATCTCATTGTTCTTCATGTCCTGATCGAACTGTCCCAAGTAATTGAAACTGATATCCGGCTCCGCTCCTACCCAGTCGGCTTCATCCTGAAGCCCGGACATATAGCGGCAGATGCCGTAGCCGATGCCTTTGTTCGGAATACGCCGCAGGTCTTCCTTCATCTTCTTGATGCGGTAAGACAAGCTCTTGTCCGCTTCCATCTCGAGCAGCACCGGATATTCGCTCGTAAACCAACCGACGGTGCGCGTAATGTCAATATCCGCCATGATGGACTCCCGGCCGTGGCCTTCCAGCGTTACGAGCACCTTGTCGTGACCGCACCATTTATGCACGGCCATTCCCAACGCCGTCAGCAAGATATCGTTCATTTCAGTGTTATATGCCCGATGGACATGCTTCAATAGTTGTTCGGTATTCTCTCGGCTCCATTGGACAATCACGGATTCACTATCTTGCTGTACGGAGCATTCCGCTTCATAATCCTTGGGCAGAGGCTTCGTTGCCGTCTGCGCGATACCCTGCCAATACAACCGTTCCTGCTGCATGAGAGGACTGCGCGCATACTCGGCGAGCTGTTCGGACCAAGTGCGGTAAGAATCAGTCTTGATAGGCAGACGCAGCGCTTGGCCCTTGAGCGCTTGTTCGTAGCCTGCAGCGATATCTTCGAGCAGGATGCGCCAAGAAACGCCGTCAACGACCGCATGATGGATGACGATGAGCAAATGATCACCGTCCGCGGCGTGGAACAGCCCGGCTCTCACCAATGGGCCGGCCTGCAAATCGATGCCGCCCTGTATTTCATTCGCTGCGGCTTCGAACACCTGATCACACGCTTCAACCTGCGTGAAGTCCGCCACATACAGACGATAGAGCTCGCCTTCCCTGATCTCGCGATTCCATGCGGCATATTCTTGCTCCGTCTTGCGGAACACCGTCCGCAGCGCATCGTGATGCTCCACGATTTTCTGCAGCGTCTTGCGTAGCGCGGCTTCGTCGTAGCCTTCTTTGCGATATAGCATGATCGATTGGTTATAATGATGCGGCTCGGCGAGCTGCTGCCCGAAATACCAGCGTTGGATCGGTGTCAGCGGCACCGCTCCGCTTACTTCTCCTTGGTCGGCCATTCTGCCGACAGGCTGGATATGCGGACTGAGCTCCGCGATGGTCGGATATTTGAATAAATCCCGGATTTCCAGCTTGTAGCCGGCCTGATGCAGCCGGGAAGACACTTGAATCGATTTGATGGAGTCGCCTCCAAGCTCGAAGAAATGATCCATCAATCCAACACGCTCTGCGCCTAATACAGCCTGCCACACGGCTGCCAGTGTCTTCTCCGCCTCGGTTCGCGGCGCGACATAGTCAGTTCCGGTATGCGCGCCTCCTTCCGGAGCCGGCAGCGCTTTACGGTCGATTTTTCCGTTCGGCGTCAACGGCAGCTGCTTCAACTGGACGAAGTACGATGGAATCATGTACCCCGGCAGTTCTGCGGCCAATGCTCCCCGCAGCTCGCTCACTGTCAGCTCGCGTTCGGCGACGAAGTATGCGCACAATGACTTCTGCCCGCCGGCGTCTTCCCGCGCGACGACGACCGCTTCACGGATGAACGGCGTTTTCAGCAGTTGGGACTCCACTTCGCCAATCTCGATCCGGTAGCCCCGGATCTTCACTTGATGATCGATCCGCCCCAAATATTCGACGTTGCCGTCTGGCAGCCACCGGGCCAAGTCGCCTGTCCGGTACATTCGCTCGCCCGGAGCGAATGGATTGTCGACGAATTTCTCCGCCGTCAAGTCCGGCCGCTTCCAATACCCCCGGCCTACACAAGGTCCGCCGATATAGAGCTCGCCCGTTATCCCGACCGGCAGTAAAGAATGCTGATCATCCAGAATGTACATCGTCACACCCGGCAGAGGTTTGCCGATTGGCACCGTTCGCAGCCCTTCCGTGCTCGCCTGCTCGAAGTAGCAGGAATCGATGGTCGTCTCCGTTACCCCGTAGCTGTTGACGATCCTCATTTGCGAACCGAATCGTTCCAGCAGCTTCTGGAATTCCTCCTTCGGGCAATGATCCGCCCCTACGACTGCCAGCTTCATACTGCTGATGTCCAGCTTGTTCTCGTATACATATTCCATCAGCGGAATGGCGAGCGACGGAGTGACATCGAACATCTGAATCCGATGCTTGCGAATGAGCTCGTAGATTTCGGCCGGGTTCGCCCTGGACTCTTCCGGACATAAAATGAGTTCACCCCCATGCAGCAGCGCGCGGATCAGGTCTCCCGAGAAGACATCGAATGAAAAGCTTGCCCACTGCATCCAGCGCATGCTCTCTTCCCGCAAGCCGTATTCGCTTTCCCACGCGGCCGACAAGACTGCCATCTGTCTGTGCTCGATCATGACCCCTTTCGGCTTGCCCGTCGTTCCCGAGGTATAGATGACATAGCTCAGGTGCTCCGGCTGATTCACCCGTTCCAGGTTGGAACCGTCCGCGTCGTAGAACGCTTCTTCATCCAGCATGATCCTTCTGCCGGAGAATGCGGCCCGCGCTTGCAGATGCCGCTGGGCCAACAGCACTTGCGCGTTCGAATCGTCCAGCATATAGTGAATCCGATCCTCCGGATATTTCGGATCGATTGGCACATAGGCGCCGCCGGATTTCAAGATGGCCATAATGCCCACGATCATGTCCAGCGAGCGATCGGCCATGATGCCGACCAACTGTTCGGGCTTCACGTCCTCGGCCCGCAGCGTGCGCGCCAGCCGGTTCGCCCGTTCGTTCAGCTCCCGGTACGTCAACTGCTTGTCTTCATGCACGACCGCAATCCGATCCGGCGTACGCTCCACCTGCTCCTCGAACAATTCCGGCACCGTCTTCTGCTGCGAACGCCCTGCCTCCGCATCGTTGAACACATGCTGAATCTGAGCCTTCTCCTCCTCTGTGAGCATGCCGAGCGAAGAAAGCCGCGCCTCAGGCTCTTGCGCAACGGCCTCAAGCAGCTGGCCGAAGTGCTTCGCCATTCTTTCAATCGATTCCGGTCGGTATAGCGCCGTGGCGTATTCCAGACTGCATGCCATCCCTTCCGCGCCTTCCGCCACGTCCAGGCTCAGGTCGAATTTTGCCACCTTGTATTCAGCTGGGTACGGCTTCAAGCGAAGCCCTGCGAGCTCCAGATCCTTGCTGTCCATATTGTGCAAAGAAAACATCGTATCGAACAGCGGATTGCGGCTCAAATCTCGCGTGACCTGCAGCTTTTCCACCAGCTCTTCGAACGGGTAATCCTGATTCTCGAAGGCGCCCAAGCTCGTTTCTTTGACCTGCTCCAAATATTCCAGGAACGTCTTCGAGCCTGCCGGATAATTGCGGATCGCCAGCGTATTGACGAACATGCCGATAAGCGGCTGCAAATCACCGTGCGTTCTGCCCGCATTCGGCGTTCCCACGATAATGTCTTCCTGGCCTGTATACTTCTGAAGCAGAATCGTATAGGCAGCAAGCAGCACCATGTACAATGTCGTTCCGCTCTCTGCCGCAATCCGGCGCAGCGCTTCGCTTAGCCGAGGATCGATCGCGAATTCGAAGGTATCCCCTTCGTAGCTCTGGACGGAAGGACGAGCATAATCCGCCGGCAGTTCCAGCACCGGAAGCTCTCCGCCAAGCGCCTGCAACCAATAACTCTCCTGCTGCTTCATGAGCTCCTGCTGCGGCTCGGACTGCTGCCACGCGGCATAATCCTTATACTGAATGCGCAGCGGCGGCAGTTTCTCGCCGCCGTACAAGCGGACGAACTCCTCCACCACAATTTCCATCGACACGCCGTCGGAGATAATATGATGCATGTCGTACATCAGAATATGCCGATCCTGGCTTAACTCGATCAGCCCCACTCGGAGGAGCGGCGGCTTCTCCAGATCGAACGGGCGAATAAAGGAACGGATGGCGGCATCGGCTTCCCCTTCGCTCGCCTGCATCATCTCCACCGAGAAATTCACTTCGCGGCATATACGCTGCACCGGTTCGCCATTCACCATCTCAAAGCCGGTGCGCAGCGTTTCGTGGCGCCCGATCAAGCTGCGGAACGCCTCCTCGAACCGATTCCGGTCAAGCTGCCCTTCGAGGAGCATCATCCCCGGCATGTTGTAGCTCTGCTCCGCCCCTTCCAGCTGATGCAAAATGTACAGCCTCTTTTGCGCCGAAGATACCGGGTACCAATCCCTTTCATCCAGCAGCGGAATCTGTCTGTATTCCTGCCGTTCCATCCCGTCAATGAGGCACGCCAGCTCTTCAATGGTCGGATGGCGGAAGATGTCCCGCAGCGGCAGACTGACATGCAGCTCCTTGTGCAGCTTGCTTGCGAGCGTCGTCGCACGCAAAGAGTGTCCGCCAATCTCGAAGAAACTGTCCTTCACGCTGACTTTCTCAAGTCCGAGCACCTCTTGCCACAGATGCGCCAGCTTGGACTCCAGCGGCGTCCGCGGCGCGACATGCTCTTTTCCGGTCATGATGAGGCCTTCCGGCTCCGGCAGCGCTCTGCGATCGACCTTTCCGTTCGGCGTCAGCGGCATCTGATCGACCTGCACCAAGTGTGTCGGGATCATATAGGCCGGCAAGTCTTGCGACAGCGCTGCCCGCAGATCACCCGCCATCAGCTCTGCATTCGCGGTATAGTACGCGCACAACATCTTCTGGCCGCTTTCGTCTTGCCGCGCGATTACGATTGCGTCCAGCACCGATTCCACTTTCAACAGATGCGCTTCCACCTCGCCAAGCTCAATCCGGTAACCGCTAATTTTCACTTGATCATCGATTCGTCCCACGTATTCGATCGTTCCATCCGGCAGCCATCTCGCCAGATCGCCTGTGCGGTAGAGCCGTGTTCCCGGCACGAAGGGGCTGTCTACGAACTTCTCAGCCGTCAGCTCCGGACGATTCAAGTAACCTCGGGCCAGTCCATCTCCTCCGGTGTACAATTCGCCGACCACTCCTACCGGAAGCAGCTTGCCTGCTTCATCCAGCACGTACACTTGAGTATTGGCGATCGGACGTCCGATCGGAATGGAGAGCCGCTCCGTATCGGCTGCGGAAATCTCGTGGCAGCAGGTGAAGGTCGTATTTTCCGTTGGACCGTACCCATTGACCAGACGAATGTCCTGATACTGCTCCAGCACTTTTTTGGCATGGGTCTTCGAGACGACGTCTCCTCCCACCAATAATTGCTGGACTCCTTGCAAGGCTTGGAGTTGGTTCTCGACCATCACGTGGAAGAGTCCCGCCGTTAACCACAGGATCGTCACTTGATGCTGTTGAATGGCCTCTGTCCATTCGGTCAACGAAACATTTCCCGGAGGCAAAATGGCCAGCGCAGCTCCATTCAGCAAGCTGCCCCAAATCTCGAACGTTGCCGCATCGAACGATATCGTCGAGCCTTGCAGAAATACGTCCTTGCTGCTGATGTCCACATAATTGGCAGCGGCAACGAGCCGGACCACCCCTCGATGCGTGACGCAGACTCCTTTCGGAATTCCCGTCGACCCGGACGTATAGATGATGTAGGCCACATCGTCCGCGGTCCCTGCCGCATCCGTCAAGTTCGGCCAGCTTCCTTCCAGAGCTGACTCTGCCGCTGTATCGAGCAAGACGGAATCGATGCTGTTCGGCATGCTTGTCTGCAAATGCGCCTGCGTGAGCAGCACGCTGATTGCCGTATCTTCCAGCATGGCGTTAATCCGTTCTTGCGGATAGGAAGGATCGAGCGGAACGTATGCCCCGCCTGCTTTGAGGATCCCCAGCAGTCCAATCACCATCTCCAGCGATCTCTCTACACATATGCCAACCAAAGTGCCCCGTGCTACTCCTCGTTCCCGCAGGAGATGGGCAATGCGATTGGCAGCGGCATTCAGCTCCGCATAGGTCAGCTGTTTGTCCTCGAATAGCACCGCCACCGCGTCTGGAGTTTGTTCCTCCTGCTCTTCAAACAATTGGTGTATCGTCTTATCCTGCGGGTAGTCTGCTGCTGTATCGTTGAATTCATAAAGAAGCTGAGCTGTCTCCTGCTCTGATAGCAGGTTCACGTCTTGCAGCTCTCTTTCCGGGTTATATAAAACGTCGGCAAATAAAGAGTTAACATGGTTCATTATTTGCGTAATGAACGGTTTATCGTATCGATTTTCGTTATAGGTCACATGTAATGAAATCACATCTTGTTCCCATTCAAATTGGAATAGGATATCGGAGACTACACTCTGACTGAATTCAACGGTATGTATTTCTTTCATGGAAACCATCGTATTTACGACAGGAACTCCATTTACAGCTTCTAAATGCAAATGCTCCGTCATCTTCCGAAAAGGGATGTTCTGATGATTGATTGCTGCGGTAAGCGTAGTTTTCAATTCGGTCAACAACGATTTAAAGGTACGGTTTGCACCTAGCTTATTTTTGAGAATCACCACATTGTTGATAGGCCGCCGTGTGTCCTTGGACTTTCTAACGATTGGCATGCCTACGATGACACTCTCTTCACCTGTATATTTGTAAAGCAAGCATTGGATGCCTGCTAGTAAGATCATGTATTCGGCCAGATGGGAACCTCTGCTCATATGACTAATTCGTTGTGATACGTCGGCAGATAGTCTGATGGAATTGGAATGATCGCGAGCTGCAACGCTGATTGAAGCTGTGGAGTAAGGCAGGATCGCAGGACTATCTTCAGCATCGAATTGCGCATTCCAAAAATCGGTTTCCTTTTCAAATGCCAAGTTCATCTTCTCCTCTCTCAATGGGGTACAACCAAGCTATTGCCGCTCCTATCCACCGGAGTGTGTGCTATTGCTATAAGTGCGTGTTCAAAAGATTACTTTTCAGCACCGAGAAGGTTGCAAGAACGATCTCTTCTACATAAGCGATAGCGCACACTCGCAACCGGTGAACAGAAGATTAGAACACAAAATCGATTTCTTCTGCTAAGGACGCCTCTTCATCTTCCTCTGCATTGCCGTGTAAGTGAATGTCACCTAAGCGGATAGCAGGCTGCTCACAGATCTGAGCCAAGATAGACAACAGATCCTCGGCAAAGTTGTCAACCATGTTTGTTGTAAACAATCGGGTGCAATATTCAAAGTGCCCGCTCATTACACCGTCTTCCAGCGCAATCTCCAGTGTCAGATCGAATTTGGCGACGTTGTGATGTTGCGTATACGGTTCTATGGTCAGCTCTCCAATGCGAACGTTCCGGTCTTCTGTATTTTGCAAGACGAACATGGTGTCAAACAGCGGATTTCTGCTTGGGCTCCAAACGGCCTGTACGTGCTCCACAAGCTCTGCAAACGGATAATCCTGATTTTCATAAGCAGCCAAGGTCATTTCCTTAACCTCATCCAGGTAGGAGAGGAATGACTTCTCCCCGCACGGATAGCTGCGCAATGCAAGCGAGTTGACGAACATCCCGATGAGCGGCTCCACATCCGCATGCGTTCTTCCCGCGATCGGAGTGCCCACGATGATATCTTCTTGATCTGAGTATTTATGCAGTAAAATCGTATAGGCCGCTAACAACACCATGTACAGCGTCGTGCCGGTATGCTCGGCGAGCCGCTGCAGCCCCCCGCTCATGTGCGAATCGATTACAAAATCAAGGGTGTCTCCTTCATGGCTCTGATGAGTCGGTCTTGCAAAATCGGTTGGCAATTCCAGCTGCGGGAGCTCGCCATCCAATGCGTCAAGCCAATACGCTTCCTGTTGTTTTATCCGTTCACTCTGCGCCTCTGATTGCTGCCATGCGGCATAGTCCTTGTATTGGATGCGCAGTGGCGGCAGCTCCTCCCCGCTGTACAAGCGGGCAAATTCCTCCACCAATATGCCCATGGAGACTCCATCAGAGATGATGTGATGCATGTCAAACAACATAATATGATGTTCCCGGTCTAATTCGATCAGACCGACACGCAGCAAGGAAGGCTGCTCCAAATCAAAGGTGCGGACGAATTGGTTCGCGATTGCTTCAGCCTCTTCTTCATTTGCCTGCATATACTCCACCGCAAATGCCGTATCCTGATGTACACGCTGCATCGGCTCGCCGCCCACCATCTCGAAGCTGGTGCGAAACACTTCATGACGTGCGATTAATCCGCGAAATGCTGCCTCGAATTGATTCCGGTCCAGTTGCCCTCTGATCGACATCGCTCCCGGCATATTGTAGCTTTGTTCTGCCCCTTCCACCTGCTGCACGATGTACAGCCGCTTCTGCGCAGAAGACAACGGATAATAATCGCTTGCTTCGACCTGCGGAATGGTCTGGAACTCTCGTTGTTCCGTTCTGCCGATAGCGAGCGCCATGTCTTCAAGAATCGAATAGCGGAACACGTCTCTCAACGGCAGATTGATGTTCAGCTCCTTATGCAGCTTGCTAACCAAGGTGGTGGCGCGCAAGGAATGTCCCCCAAGTTCGAAGAAGTCGTCCTTCACGCTGACGTGCGCCAGTCCGAGCACTTCTTGCCAGATTCGCACCAGCTTCACTTCGAGCAGCGAGCGCGGTGCAACATGTTCCTTGCCACTGCGCATGCTTCCTCCCGGAGCCGGAAGCGCCTTGCGATCGAGCTTCCCGTTCGCTGACAACGGCAGTCGCTCCAGCTGCACGAAGTACGATGGAATCATGTAGCCCGGCAATTCTACAGCCAACGCTGATCTCAGCTCGCTTACCGGCAATTCGCTATCTGCGGCGAAGTAGGCGCACAATGCCTTCTGCCCGCTCTCATCTTCCCTCGCGACAACGACCGCTTCCCGAATGAATTCCACTTGCAGCAGCTGGGCCTCGATCTCGCCGAGCTCGATGCGATATCCCCGGATCTTCACTTGATGGTCGATCCGGCCCAAATATTCGATGCTGCCGTCCGGCATCCAGCGGGCTAAGTCGCCCGTCCGGTACATCCGCGCGCCAGGCTTGAACGGAATCGTCACGAATTTCTCGGCCGTGAGCTCCGGCCGCTTCAAGTAGCCTCGCGCCAAGCCCACACCCGCGATGCATAATTCTCCGGCTACGCCAATCGGCTGCAGTTGATCTTGACGATTGACGATATAAAGTTGCGTATTGTCAATCGGCTTCCCAATCGGCACGCTCGTATATGGCTGCCCGGCCTCACAGTCATAGTACGTCACGTCTACGGTCGCTTCCGTCGGCCCGTACAGATTGATCAGGCGCGCTCCACTCGCCGGGGCAATGCAACGCTCGAATCTCTCGACTTGCGAGAGGGTCAGCGCCTCGCCGCTTGCGAACACCCGCGAGAGGGTCGCTAAGCTGCGCTCCCGTTCCGCAATCGGCTGGTCCTCGACATATTCGAGGAAGGCATGCAGCATGGACGGCACAAAATGCATCGTGCTGATATGCTGCTGCGCGATCGTATCCAGAATGACGGCCGGATTCTTCTCCCCGCCGACCGGGAGCAGGCACACTTTGGAACCGACGAATGCCCACCAGAACAACTCCCAGACGGAGACGTCAAATGTGATCGCCGTCTTCTGCATAATCGTATCGTTGGCGTTGATTGGATATTGCTTCTGCATCCACAGCAAGCGGTTGATGACAGAGCCGTGCTCCACCAGAACCCCCTTCGGTTTGCCCGTCGTCCCCGACGTATAGATGACATAAGCAGCATCGCTTGCCTGGTTGACCCGTTCCAGATCCGATCCATCTTCGGCGTAAGAGCTCGTATCGTCCAGATTGACGATGCGGCCTGCAAAGGACACGCTCTCTCGAGAGAGACCCTGCAGCAAGAGCACCTGCGCTCCCGAATCTTCCAGCATATAGTGAATGCGCTCCTCTGGAAAATCCGGAGCAATCGGCACATATGCCCCGCCAGCCTTCAAAATCGCCATGATGCCGACCATCATCTCGAGCGAACGCTCGACCATAATGCCGACACGCTGATCCGGTTGGACGCCTTGCGCTCGCAGCGTCCGGGCCAAGCGGTTCACACGCTCGTTCAGTTCCCTGTACGTCAACGTTTCCTGCTCGAACATGACCGCCACCGCATCTGGAGTTCGTTCAACCTGTTCTTCGAACATCTGATGGATCGTCTTCTCCCGCGGATAGTCCGCCGCCGTATCGTTGAATACATCTACAATTTGCGCTTTTTCCGCTGCAGTCGCGAGCTCCAGTTCTCCCACCGATATTTGCGGGTTGGCCGTAATTTGCTCAAGCACATGCACCAGATGCCCCTTCAACCGCTCGATGCTCGTTCTGTCGAACATGCTTCCGTTGAAGTCGAAACGAACGACGAGTTCTTCGCCCGGCACGACCATTAGATTGAAATCATAGTTCGTTTGTTCTGCCACTTCGACGTCCGTGATGCTTAGCGTTCCGCTGTCCTTGCTTCCGGTTTGCTCCATCTGCTCATCCACCGGATAGTTCTCGAACACCATAATATGAGATATTAACTCCTGCTTTTGCGCACACTGTGCTTGTATCTCATACAACGGATAATAATCGTATCGGCCAGAGTCCAATGCCTGCTCCTGCAGCCGGCTCATCACCTGAGTAAAGCTCGTCTCCGCCGCGCAAGCGACGCGCACCGGAATCGTGTTGATGAACAGCCCGATCATCGTTTCAATGCCCGGAATTGCTGCTGGTCTGCCCGAAACGACTCCGCCGAACACCACATCGTCTGTGCCGTTGTATTTCTGCAGGATGATGCCCCAGGCCGCCTGCAGCAATGTATTCAGCGTCACTGAATGCTGCTTGGCCAGCTGGCTCATCCGTCCTGTCAAGGTCTTGCCCAGTTCGCACACGACATGCTCCAGCACGTAAGCTTCGTCTCGCCCTTGCGTCTTCCCTTGCGGCAGCACCGTCTGTTGGTCGTACCCTGCTAAGTATTCGCTCCAATACCCAGCTGCCGCTTCCTCGTCCTGCTGTTCCAACCACTCGATATACTGGCTATAGGATGACTGAGGGTACGCTGCTGGCAGTGACTGTTCATCGTGATGCTGCTTCATGTAGGCTCTATATGTGTCGAACAGCTCTTGCGTCAGCTGCGGCAAGCACCAGCCATCCATGAGAATGTGGTGAGAGCTCCAGAGCACGCGGCAGCTTGCTGCTCCCGTGCGCATCAGCGCTACTCGCACCAACGCATCCCGCTCCAAATCAAATCCCTTCAGCTTATCTTCCCTTGCGGCGTGCTCGATATGTGCAGTCTGCTCGGCTGCTGACAGATGGCTTAGATCTTCATAGACGAATGCAATCCGCTTGCCCCGGTACACAATTTGCAGTGGTTCGCCGTTCCATCCGCTATAGAAGTTCGTCCGCAATACCGCATGGCGCTTAGCCAATACGTTCAAACTCATGGCGAAGACATCCACATCGAGTACTCCCTGTATGGTGAATCGAGTTTGCTCGAAATAAGCGCCCGCCTGTTGATCGATAGCGTTGTGGAACCACATGCCCTTTTGCATCGGTGTCAACGCATATATATTTTCGATCTCGCCGACGTGCCGCGTTTGCTTCACAATCAGCTCCAGTTCCTCCACACTCAATCCCTGCAACAGCACGTCGCTCGGCGTCAGTTCCGTGCGTTCTTTCGCCGCGCAGTGCGCGATAATCTCCTGCAAGCTCTCACGCAGTCGCCCGGCCAGTTCCTCCATCGTCTCCCTGCGGTATTCCTTCCGGCTGTAGCTCAGGTCAAAGGACAACGATCCGTCCGCAATGCCTCCGTTGATGTCCAATGCATATTGGCGCACTTGATTGCCGCTTGCATCCAAGCCGCTCGAATACGGGGACATCTCCATCCCGTTGTTGTTCAGATCTTGATCGAACTGCCCCAAGTAGTTGAAGCTGATCTCGGGTGCTGCGCTCCACGCTGCCTCTTCCATTGTTCCGGTCAGATATCGGCAGATGCCATACCCGATCCCCTTGTGCGGAATTTGGCGCAAGTCCTCTTTCACCTTTTTGACGTGATGGGACAAGCTCTTGTCTGGCTCTATCTCAAGCAGCACTGGATACTCGCTCGTAAACCAGCCCACCGTGCGCGAGATATCGATGTCCTCTATGATGGACTCGCGGCCGTGTCCTTCCAGATTCACAAGCACGCGATCGCGGCCGCTCCATTGCTGGATGGCCATTCCGAGCGCTGTCAACAAAATGTCGTTCATATCGGTGTTGTAGGCCCGGTGTACGTGCTTCAACAGTTGTTCCGTATCCTCCCGGCTCCATTGGACGCTGACAGATTCGCTATCCCGTTGCAAAGAAACACTCGTTGTCCGATCTTTTGGCAGAGGCTTCGTGTTCGACTGCGCGATACGCTGCCAATACGATCGTTCCTGCTCCATGGCCGGACTCTGCGCGTATCCGCTCAGCTGCTCGGACCAGGTTAGATAGGAGTCCGTCTTCGCAGGCAGACGAATCGCTTCTCCCTTCAGCGCCTGCTCGTAACCTGCCGCGATATCCTCCAGCAAGATCCGCCATGAGACTCCGTCGACAACGGCATGGTGAATAATGATTAACAAATGATGCCCATGCGCGCAAGTGAATAACCCAGCTCTCAACAGCGGCCCTGCTTGCAAATCAATACTGCTCTGTATCTCGTTCGCCTTCGTTTCGATTGCCTTGTAGCAAGCGGGATCATCCGTAAAGTCCGCCAAGTCGAGGCTGTAGAGCTCGCCTTCTCCGATCCCTCTGTTCCAGGCGGCATACCCGTGCTCCGTCTTGCGGAATACCATCCGCAGCGCATCGTGATGCTCGGCGATCTTCTCCAGCGTCTTGCGAATCGCCGCTTCGTCGAAGCCTTCCTTCCGGTATAGCATGATCGATTGGTTATAGTGATGCGGGTCGGCGAACCGCTGCCCGAAGAACCAGTGTTGAATCGGCGTCAGCGCCGCCTCACCGGTCACTGCGCCCTGGTCGGCTTTCCTGCCAATCGGCTGAATATGCGGACTTAGCTCCGCGATAGTCGGATATTTAAACATGTCGCGTATCTCCAGCTTGTAACCGGCCTGATGCAGCCGGGAAGACACTTGAATCGATTTGATGGAATCGCCGCCCAGTTCGAAGAAGTGATCCATCAGTCCAACCTGCTCTGTGCCCAATACAACCTGCCACACGGCTGCAAGTGCCTTCTCTGCCTCAGTTCGCGGCGCAACATGCTCTGCTCCGGTATACGCGTTTCCTTCTGGAGCCGGCAGTCCCTTGCGATCAACTTTGCCGTTCGGTGTCAACGGCATGCGCTCCAATTGCACAAAATGCGCAGGGATCATATAGCCTGGCAATTGTTGGGCCATTGATGCTCTCAGTTCACCTACCGTTAGAGCGCTGTCTGCAACGAAGTACGCGCACAGCACCTTCTGTCCGCTTCCATCCTCCCGCGCGACGACGGCCGCTTCGCGGACGCCTGCCGCTGCCAGCAGCTGGGACTCCACTTCGCCAATCTCGATGCGATACCCTCGAATCTTCACTTGATGGTCGATCCGGCCCGCATATTCGATATTGCCGTCCGGCAGCCAGCGCGCCAAGTCGCCCGTCCGGTACATCCGCGCGCCCGGCATGAACGGATTGTCCACGAATTTCTCGACGGTCAAGTCCGGTCGATTCAGATAGCCGCGGCCGACGCCGGCTCCGCCGATATATAATTCACCCGTGAGACCGATAGGCTGCAGCGAGCAGTTATCATCCAGAATATACATCGTTACACCCGGCAACGGCTTGCCAATCGGCAACGTTCGCAACGAATCCGGCGTTGTCCGTTCATAGTAGCAAGCATCGACGCAAGCTTCGGTCACGCCATAGCTATTCAGTATTCGCATGTGTGAACCGCAGCGTTCGCTCAGCTTATGGAATTCTGCCGTCGGGCAGTGGTCCGAACCCACGATCAACATCTTCAGGCTGCTAATGTCCAAGTTGTTGTCGTACACATAATCCATGAACGGGATGACGAGGGCCGGTGTCGATTCGAACATCTGTATCTGATGCTTGCGAATCAACTCAGAGATAGCCGCCGGGTTCGCCCGCGCCTGCTCTGGACACAGAATGAGCTCTCCTCCATACAGCAGCGTGCGGACCATATCCCCCGAGAACACGTCAAACGAGAAGCTGGCCCACTGCAGCCAGCGGATACCTTCCTCCTCCAGGCGATATTCGCGTTTCCAGGCGTCAGCTATGGCCACTAGTTGTCTATGCTCGATCATGACGCCTTTCGGATTGCCCGTCGTTCCTGATGTGTAGATGACGTACGATAAATGCGTCGGCTCATTGAGCGGCTCCAAGTTGGTTCCGTCTTCATGGTAGAACGCTTCTTCGTCCAGAATCACCCATGTCCCGGCAAACGCTACGCTTGCTTGTAGATGACGCTGGGCCAGCAGCACCTGCGCGTGCGAATCGTCCAGCATGTAGCGAATGCGATCCTCCGGATATTTCGGGTCAATCGGCACATAGGCTCCGCCGGATTTCAAGATGGCCATAATGCCCACGATCATGTCCAACGAGCGATCAGCCATGATGCCGACCAGTTGCTCAGGCTCCACACCCTCGGCCCTCAACGTGCGCGCCAGGCGATTCGCCCGTTCGTTCAGCTCCCGGTACGTCAGCTGCTTGTCCTCGTGTACGACCGCAATCCGATCCGGCGTGCGCTCCACCTGCTCCTCGAACAATTCAGGCACCGTTTTCTCCTGCGAGTGCCCTGCCTCCGCTCTGTTAAACACATGTTGAATCTGAGCCTTCTCTTCCTCCGTAAGCATGCCGAGCGAAACCAGCTTCGCCTCCGGCTGGTCCACAATGGAATCGATTAATTGTTGGAAGTGCTGTGCCATACGTTCTGCCGTGTCTGGTTTATACAAGGCAGTCGCATATTCCAGACTGCATTCCAGCCTGTCATTTTTTTCCGATACATCCAAGCTCAAATCAAATTTGGACATCGTGTATTCGCTAGGATACGGCGTCAGCCGCAGTCCTTCGAGAGGGAAAGTCTCGGGCTCCGTATTATTTAAAGCGAACATAGTGTCGAACAGCGGATTACGGCTTAAATCTCTCGCGACCTGCAACTTGTCCACCAATTCTTCAAACGGATAGTTCTGGTGTTCATAGGCCCCCAAGGTCGTTTCCTTGACTTCCGCCAGATAGGAGCGGAATGTTTTCTCCCCTGCTGGATAATTGCGAATAGCAAGCGTGTTGACGAACATCCCGATGAGCGGCTGCAGATCCCCATGGGTTCTTCCCGCAATTGGCGTGCCCACGATGACATCCTCTTGGCCCGTATACTTATGAAGCAGGATGGTATAGGCTGCGAGCAGCACCATGTACAGCGTTGTCCCGGTTTCGACCGCAATCCGGCGCAATCCTTCGCTCATTTGCGGATTGATGTCGAATAAAAGCGTGCAGCCAGCATACTGTTGCACGGCAGGACGCACATAATCCGTCGGCATTTCCAATACCGGAAGTTCTCCGCGGAACACGTCCCGCCAATATCCTTCCTGCCGCTTCATCCAATCCTGCTGCACTTCGGACAGCTGCCATGCGGCATAATCCTTGTACTGGATACGCAGCGGCTCCAACGCTGCTCCGGCGTACAAACGGACGAACTCTTCCACCACGATCCCCATCGAAACGCCGTCGGAAATGATGTGGTGCATATCATACAGGAGCACATGACGCTCCTTCGCCAATTCGAGTAAACCTATTCGCAGCAACGGCGGCTTCTCTAAATCGAACGTGCGGACGAAATCTCGTACGATCGCCTCGACATCTTCCTCATCCGCCTGCCGATATTCCACTGCAAAATCCACTTTCTCATATACTCGCTGCACCGGTTCGCCATTAACCATTTCAAAGCCGGTACGCAATGTTTCATGACGCGCTACGATTCCGTGGAACGCTTCTTCGAATTTCTCCTGATCGAGCATACCTTCAAGGAGCAGTACGCCCGGCATATTGTAGCCTTGCTCGGCCCCCTCAATCTGGTGGAGAATATACAGCCTCTTCTGCGCAGAGGATACCGGGTAATAGTCTCTCGTTTCAATCGCTGGTATGGACATATATGTGCGTTGTTCCATCTCTGCAATCGCGCAAGCCATCTCCTCTATCGTCGAGAAGCGGAAGACATCCCGCAACGGCAGATTGACATTCATCTCTTGGTGCACCTTGTTCACCAACGTGGTCGCACGCAAGGAATGCCCGCCAAGCTCAAAGAAATTGTCTTTGACGCCGATGCTTTCCAGTCCAAGCACATCTTGCCAGATACGCGTCAAGTCGGACTCCAATAGGGTCCGCGGCGCTATATATTCCGTGCCGGTATTTACGCTGTCTTCCGGAGCCGGCAGTGCTTTGCGGTCGATTTTCCCATTAGCCGTCAGCGGCATCCGCTCCAATTGCACGAAATATGCGGGAATCATATAGGCTGGCAACGCATGCGACAGTTCTTGCCTCAATTCGCCCACCGTAAGCTCACGGGCGGCTACGAAGTACGCGCATAACTGCTTCTCCCCGTGTCCGTCTTCCCGTGCGATGACGATGGCCTCCCGAACAGGATCCACCTTCGTCAATTGCGCTTCCACTTCGCCGAGCTCGATCCGGTAGCCGCGAATCTTTACCTGATGATCGATCCGTCCCAAATATTCGATATTGCCATCCGGCAGCCAGCGGGCCAAATCGCCCGTTCTGTACATACGTCCGCCTGACTCGAAAGGACTATCCACGAACTTGTCAGCCGTCAGTTCTGGACGGTGCAGATAACCGCGCGCCAAGCCATCGCCCGCTACATACATCTCTCCAGCTACACCCACAGGCACGCATTGGCGATTCGCATCCAGCACATATACCTTCAAGGTCGGGATCGGGCGCCCGATATTGCTTTTCGCTTGCTCGATTTCCACTTGAGTAATTTCTTTATAAGTGACATGGACCGTCGTTTCCGTTATTCCATACATATTGATTAACTGGGTATGCGGATATTTCGTTTTCCAATCTTTCAGCAGCTGCGGATTTAATGCTTCTCCTCCGAAAATGACTTTTCTTACTTTCAGTTCTTGTCCGGGCTCTGCCAGCGCTTCCCGCAGCAGCTGATAAAAATAAGTCGGTGTCTGGTTCAATATGGTCACTTGCTGCTCGTGAAGCAGTTCCAGGAACTGTGCCGGATTTTTGGCGGTCAATTGCGGCACGACCACCAATCTGCCTCCGTATAACAGCGCCCCATACATCTCCCAGACCGAGAAATCAAAGCAGAAGGAGTGGAACAATGTCCACGTATCCGCCGAATTGAAGTCGAACAGATTTTTGCTGTTGAACAATAAGCGCACGACATTTTTATGTTCAATCAATGTCCCTTTCGGCTTACCCGTTGTACCAGAGGTGTAGATGACATAAGCCAAATCGGACGGCTTGCTCGGCGTTGCTGGATTAGAGCTGTCTTCAACATAGGATTGCTCGTCATCAAGCATCACGACTGTCCCATCAAAGCCAACTTTGTCCCGCAGATCATGCGGAAGCAGCAGCACCTGCGCTCCAGAATCGTCCAGCATGTAGCGAATCCGCTCTTCCGGATATTCCGGATCAATTGGCACATAAGCTCCGCCGGCTTTTAAAATCGCCAGAATACCGACTATCATTTCTGGTGAACGATCGGCCATAATGCCCACCAAGCTATCCGTCTGCACGTCTTTTGCCCGGAGCGTATGCGCCAAGCGATTGGCACGTTCGTTCAGCTCCCGATAAGTTAACTGAGCATTCTCGAAAATTACGGCCACTGCAGCCGGGGTACGTTCCGCTTGTTCTTCGAACAGCAGGTGAATCGTCTTCTCCCGCGGATAGTCCGCTCCCGTATCATTGAACCGATCCACAAGCTGAACCTTCTCTTCTGCCGTCAACATCTCCAACCGATCTAACCGGTCCGCCGGCTCGCCAGTGACGGCTTCAACCAACTGGCGGAAGTGCTGTGCCATCCGTGCGACCGTTTCCCGCTGGAACAAGGCGGTGGCGTATTCGATGCTGCATGCCAGCCCTTCCGCTTCTTCTTCGATATGGAAGGTCAGGTCGAACTTCGCGACAGGATGTTCTGCCGGATGCGGCAACAGCTGCAGCCCATCGATATCGAACGTTCCCTGCTCCGTATTCTGCAGGACGAAGACCGTATCGAACAACGGATTGCGGCTTGCGTCCCGCGGCACCCGCACATTTTCCACCAGTTCCTCAAATGGATAATCCTGATGCTCATAGGCCCGCATCGTTGTGTCTTTGACTTCCTCCAAAAAGGACAAGAATGTCTTCTCTCCGGCAGGATAGCTGCGAATGGCCAGTGTGTTGACAAACATTCCGATGAGCGGCTGCAGATCTCCATGCGTTCTGCCTGCGATCGGCATTCCCACGATGATGTCTTCTTGCCCCGTGTATTTATGCAGCATGGTCGTATAAAGTGCCAACAGCACCATATATAATGTAGCTCCGGACTCAGCAGCTAGCTGCCGCAGGCGCTCCGCCTCGCGCCGCTGAATCGTGAACTCGAACGTATTGCCTTCATAGCTTCGGAACAGAGGCCGCGCATAGTCCGTCGGCAATTCCAAGACCGGCAGTTCCCCGCGCAGCGCATCCAGCCAATAGGCTTCCTGCTGTTTCGACCAATCCTGCTGCGCTTCAGACTGCAGCCAGGCGGCATAATCCTTATATTGAATACGTAAAGGCGAGATCTCTTCTCCACGGTACAACCGGACGAACTCTTCGATCAGAATCCCGATCGAGGCCCCGTCGGATATGATGTGGTGCATGTCGAACAGCAGGAGATGGCGCTCCTTCGCAAGCTCGATCAGACCGATTCGCAAGAGCGGAGGCTTCTGCAAATCAAACGCGCGGATGAAAGCATGAACGGCTTCACCGGCTGCTTCTTCACTTGCCTGCGCATACTCCACCGCAAAATCCACTTCTTCGTATACCCGCTGCACAGGTACGCCATCCACCATCTCGAAGCCAGTGCGCAGCGTCTCATGACGCGAAATCAGCTTACGGAACGCTGTTTCGAGCCGCTCCCGATCAAGCGGTCCTGCGAGCGTCATCACGCCCGGCATGTTATAGGTCTGTTCGGCGCCCTCCAATTGATGCAAAATATATAGCCGCTTCTGGGCCGAAGACACTGGATAGCATTCTCTTTCGCCGACCTGAGGGATCGCTCTGTATTCCTCTTGCTCCATCCCGCCAATCACTTGCGCCTGCTCTTCAATAGTCGGGAAGCGGAACACCTCGCGCAGCGGCATGCTCACATGCAGCTCCTGTTGAAGCTTGCTTACCAGCGTCGTTGCACGTAAAGAGTGTCCGCCAAGCTCGAAGAAACTGTCCTTCATGCTGACCTTCTCAAGTCCGAGCACTTCTTGCCAGATATGCGCCAGCTTGGATTCCAGCGGAGTCCGCGGCGCGACATGCTCTATTCCTGTCATGATGCGGCCTTCCGGCTCCGGCAGCGCTTTGCGATCGACCTTTCCGTTCGGCGTCAGCGGCATCCGCTCCACCTGCACCAAGTGTGTCGGGATCATGTATCCCGGCAGCTCTTGCGACAAAGCCGATCTCAGCTCGCTTGCCGTAAGCTCTTTATCCGCTGCATAATACGCGCACAACATATTCTGGCCGCTTTCGTCCTTCCGTGCGATCACGGCAGCACTCTGAACCGGCTCCACTTTCAGCAGATGCGCTTCCACCTCGCCAAGCTCAATCCGGTAACCGCGGATTTTCACTTGATCATCGATTCGTCCCACGTATTCGATTGTTCCATCCGGCAGCCAGCGCGCCAAGTCGCCTGTGCGGTATAGCCGTGTTGCCGGCACGATAGGGCTGTCTACGAACTTCTCTGCCGTCAGCTCCGGACGGTTCAAGTAACCTTGGGCCAGTCCGTCTCCGCCTGTATACAACTCGCCGATCACGCCTGCCGGAAGCAGCTTGCCCGCTCCATCCAGCACATATGCTTGCGTATTGCCGATCGGACGCCCGATTGGAATGGACGGCCGCTCCATATCGGCTGCGGAAATCTCGTGGCAGCAAGTGAAGGTCGTATTTTCCGTCGGACCATATCCATTGATTAGCCGAATTCCGTTATACCGCTCCAGAACCTTTGTGGCATGCGTCTTGGAGACGACATCGCCGCCCACCAACAATTGTTGGACTCCCTGCAAGGCTTGGAGCTGATTGTCGACCATGACGTGGAACAGTCCTGCCGTTAACCATAGGATCGTCACTTGATGCTGTTGAATGGCCCGTGTCCATTCGGTCAACGATACATTGCCCGGAGGCAACACAGCCAACGCAGCTCCATTCAGCAAGCTGCCCCAGATCTCGAACGTTGCCGCATCGAACGATATCGTCGAGCCTTGCAAAAATACGTCTTTGCTGCTGATGTCCACATAATTGGCATCGGCAACGAGCCGGACCACCCCTCGATGCGTGACGCAGACTCCTTTCGGAATTCCCGTCGATCCGGACGTATAGATGATGTAGGCCACATCGTCCGCGGTCGCCGCCGTATCTGACAAGTTCGGCCAGCTTCCTTCCAGAATCGTCTCTGCTGCTGCATCAAGCAAGACGGAATCAATGCTGTTCGGCACGCTTGTCTGCAGATGCGCCTGCGTGAGCATCACGCTGATTGCTGTATCTTCCAGCATGGCGTTAATCCGTTCTTGAGGATAGGAAGGATCGATCGGAACGTATGCCCCGCCAGCTTTGAGGATTCCCAGCAGTCCAATCACCATCTCTAGGGATCTCTCTGCGCAAATACCAACCAATGTGCCTCGTGCTACGCCTCGATCCCGCAAGAGATGAGCAATTCGATTGGCAGCGGCATTCAGCTCCGCATAGGTCAACCGTTTATCCTCAAATAGCACCGCCACCGCGTCCGGAGTTCGTTCTTCCCGTTCTTCAAACAATTGATGTATCGTCTTCTCCCGCGGGTACTCGACAACTGTATTGTTGAACACGTCTACAATCTGCGCTTTCTCAGCTGCTGTCGCCAATTCCAATTCTCCCACCGGTATTTGCGGGTTGGCCGCGATTTGCTCCAGCATGTTCACTAAATGACCCTTCAACTGCTCCATACTCGTTCTGTCAAACACGATTCCGTTATAATCCAGACGAATCACAATTTCGTCCCCGGGCATGATGACCAGGTTGAAGTCATAGTTCGTTTGTTCCGTTACCATGACATCCTTCAATTTCAGCCCTTTGCCATCAAGGCTTTCCAATTGCTCGATTTGCTCTTCCATCGGGTAGTTCTCGAATACCATGATATGATTGATCAGTTCTTGCTTCTGCGCGCTCTGCGCCTGAATCTCATACAGCGGATAGTGATCGTGCTTGGCGGATGCCAGCGCCTGTTCCTGCAGCCTGCACATGATGTCGGCGAAGCTCTCCCCCGTATCGGCGGTAACGCGAACAGGAATCGTGTTGATGAACAGGCCGATCATCTCTTCAATCCCCGGCATGTCCGCCGGTCTCCCCGATACGACGCCGCCGAATACCACGTCGCCGGTTCCGTTATACTTCTGCAACATGATGCCCCATGTTGCTTGCAGCAACGTACTCAGGGTCACCAAATTCCGTTTCGCCGCCTCGTTGAGCCGCACGCTCAAGTCTTTGCCCAGTTCGCAATCGATGTGCTCCGCAGCGTATGCTTCGCTTCGTCCTTGATCTTTCCCTTGCGGCAGCGCCGTATGCTGGTCGTATCCAGCCAAATACTCGGACCAATATGCGGATGCCGCCTCTTCATCTTGCTGTTCCAACCATTCAATATATTGACTGTACGCAGGTACCGTTGTCTTTTCGAGATGCCGATGCCGCACATAGGCAGAGTACGTATCGAACACTTCTTTGGCAACCAGCGGCAAGCACCAGCCGTCCATCAGGATATGATGCGAGCTCCAGAGCACGTGATAGCTCTCTTGTGCCGTACGCATCACTAACACCCGCATGAGCTCATCTTGCTCTAAGTCAAACCCGCGCAGCTTGTCTTCATTCACAGCGTTCTCGATATGCGCTCTTTGCTTAGCCGGCTTCAGAGCGCTCACATCTTCATAAGCGAACCCAATCCGCTTGTCACGGTATACGATTTGCAGCGGTTCGCCCTTCCAACCGTTGTGGAAATTCGTCCGCAACACAGTATGCCGCGCTGCCAATGCGGTCCAGCTCTTGGCGAAGGCATCCACGTCGAGATCCCCTTGCAAGGTAAACCGCGTTTGTTCAAAATACGCGCCCGCCTGCCGATCCATGGCGCTGTGGAACCACATACCTTTCTGCATCGGTGTCAACTTGTACATATTTTCAATGTCCCCGATGTGCTGTGTCTGTTCCACGATCTGCTCCAGTTCCTCCACACTCAGTCCCTGCAGCAAGACATCGCTCGGGGTCAATTCCGGCCGCTCCTTCGCAGTGCAGTGCGCAATGATTTCCCGCAGAATCTCTTGCAGCATCCCGGCAAGATCCTCAATCGTCTCCCTTCGATATTCCTTGCTGCCATAGCTTAGATCGAAGACTAACGAGCCATCCATAATCATTCCGTTGATGTCCAGCGCGTATTGGCGCGCTTGGTTGCCGCTTGTGTTCGAGCCGCTCGACAAGGGAGACATGAGCATCCCGTTGCTCTGCAAATCCTGATCGAACTGCCCCAGGTAGTTAAAGCTGATTTCTGGATTCGCGCCCCAAGAGGCTTCATCCGGGAGGTCGGACATATAACGGCATATGCCATACCCAATGCCCTTGTTCGGGATTTGGCGCAAGTCCTCCTTTACCTTTTTAATCCGGTAGGACAAGCCCTTGGCCTGCTCCATTTCGAGCAGCACCGGATACTCGCTTGTAAACCAACCTACAGTGCGTGAAATGTCGATGTCTGCGATGATGGCCTCGCGGCCGTGTCCTTCCAGATTCACCAGCACCCGGTCGCGGCCGCTCCATCTCTGCACAGCCGTCCCTAGAGCTGTCAACAAAATGTCGTTCATTTCCGTGTTATATGCCTTGTGCACGTGTTTCAATAGCTGCTCTGTGTCCTCTGGGCTCCATTGGACGATGACGGATTCGCTATCCTTCTGCAAGGAGCAATCCGCTTCATAATCCTTAGGCAAAGGATTCATTTCCGTCTGTGTGATACGCTGCCAATAGGTACGTTCATTGATTACAGCCTGACTGTCAGCATAAGAGGCCAGTCGCTCCGACCAAGTGCGATAAGCATCGGTTTTGCTCGGAAGACGAACCTCTTCTCCCTTCAACGCTTGCTCGTAACCAACCGCGATATCTTCCAGTAAAATGCGCCAAGAGACGCCATCAATGACAGTATGGTGAATGACGAGCAGTAAATGATCCCCATCCGCGCATTGGAACAATCCTGCCCGCACCAATGGCCCTGTCTCGATGTCGATCCCGCCTTGAATCTCGTTCGCTTGCGCTGCAATCAACGGCCCGCAAGCCGATTCATTACGGAAGTCCGCCACATTCAGCCTGTATAGCTCGCCTTCTCCGATTCCTCGGTTCCAAGCGGCGTATCCGGATTCAGTCTTGCGGAATACCATCCGCAACGCATCGTGATGCTCAGCGATCTTCTCCAGCGTCTTGCGAATCGCTGCTTCGTCGAAGCCTTCCTTGCGGTACAGCATGATCGATTGGTTATAGTGATGCGGATCGGCGAACCGTTGTGCGAAAAACCAACGCTGGATCGGTGTCAGCTCCGCTTTCCCAACCACTTCGCTCTGATCGGCCATTCTTCCGGCTGGCTGGATGTGCAGACTCAGCTCCGCAATGGTCGGGTATTTGAATAAATCCCGGATCTCCATTTTGTAGCCGGCCTGACGCAATCGGGAAGACACTTGAATCGACTTGATGGAATCGCCGCCAAGCTCGAAGAAATGCTCGCTCGCGCCGACCCGTTCTATACCCAATACAGCTTGCCACACGGCAGCCAGCATCTTCTCCGCTGCAGAACTCGGCTCCACATATTCCGTTCCGGTATGCGCGCTTCCTTCCGGAGCCGGCAGCCCCTTGCGGTCGACCTTGCCGTTCGGCGTCAATGGCATCTGTTCCAGCTGCATGAAATACGATGGAATCATGTATCCCGGCAGTTCTTCCGCCATCTTTCCCCTCAGCTCATTCACTGTGAGCTCGCGGTCTGCCACGTAGTATGCACACAGCACCTTCTGTCCGCTTCCGTCCTCCCGTGCGACAACGACTGACTCTCGAACGGACTCCGCTTTGAGCAATTGAGATTCAATTTCGCCTATCTCGATGCGGTATCCCCGAATCTTCACCTGATGATCGATCCGCCCCAAATATTCAATATTGCCGTCCGGCAACCAACGCGCCAAGTCGCCCGTCCGGTACATCATCTCGCTTGGCGCATATGGATTGTCGACGAACTTCTCGGCCGTCAGATCTGGCCGATTCAAATATCCTCTTCCCACACAAGCCCCGCCGATATATAGTTCACCCGTTATCCCGATCGGCTGCAACGAGCGGTTATCGTCCAGTACCATCATGGATACGGCTGGTAATGGTTTGCCTATCGGCAGCGTTCGAAGCGCATCGGAATCCGTCTGTTCGAAATAACTGGCATCGACGCACGCTTCGGTTACGCCATAGCTATTCAGAATTCGCATTTGTGAGCCGAATCGTTCCATCAGCTTCTGGAATTCTTCAGCCGGACAGTAATCCGAGCCGATGATTAACAATTTCAGACTGTGAATGTCCATTTTGTTGTCGTATATATATTCCATCAGCGGGACAACGAGGGCCGGCGTCGACTCGAACATCTGGATGCGATGCTTGCGAATCAATTCGCAGATAGCTTCCGGGTTCGCCCGCGCGTGATCGGGACACAGAATAAGCTCTCCGCCATTCAAGAGTGTGCGGACCATGTCTCCCGAGAATACGTCGAACGAGAAGCTCGCCCACTGCAACCAGCGAATGCCCGCCTCATGCAAGTGATACCGGGATTTCCAGGCGTGTGCCATGGCCACCAGCTGTCTATGCTCAATCATGACCCCTTTCGGCTTGCCTGTCGTCCCTGATGTGTAGATGACATAGCTCAAATTAGACGGGTCATTGTTCGATTCAAGGTTGGTGCCGTCTTCGTCGTAGAACGCATTCTCATCAAGAATCACCCATGTGCCGGTGAACGCAATTCGTGCCTGCAGATGACGCTGGGCCAACAGCACCCGCGCGTTCGAATCATCCAGCATATAGCGGATGCGCTCCTCCGGGTATTCCGGATCGATTGGCACATAAGCCCCGCCAGCTTTCAAGATAGCCAGAATGCCCACTATCATCTCCAGCGAGCGGTCTGCCATAATGCCCACTAATTGCTCTGGCTGCACGCCCTCGGCTCGCAATGTCCGCGCTAGCCGATTGGCCCGTTCGTTCAATTCCCGGTATGTCAACTGCTCATCCTCATACACGGCCGCAACATGATTGGGCGTGCGCGCCGCCTGCTCCTCGAACAATTGGTGCACGGTCTTGTCCCTAGGGAACTCTGCGGCCGTGTCGTTGAATTGGGTCAATATTTTACGCGCTTCTTCGTTGTTCAACATGGTCAGCTCGTGCAGCGTCTGATGCGGATTATGCAGAATTCCATCGACTATGGTAAGCATCTGCTCGATAATTCGAGTGATTTCATGCTCTTCGAACAATTGGATCTGATAATCGACATTGATGACAAGCTGTTGATCGTCAAGCATATCTTCGACATGAACCGCGAAGTCATCCACTTCGTGACCGCAAAAACTGCTCCGCTGCTGAATGCTGAGCTGTCCATAGCTGGACCAATTAATCGGCATATAGTCCACAGACACACCATAGAGATCTTGGATATCGCTGTGCTTATGCTCCTTTCTCAAATCCAGAATAAGCTGGTTGTACGGATATTTCTGATGACGCAAATTCGTCTTTTGCTCTTTGGAGACATTATGTAGGATGGAAATCAGATCTTGGTTGGGATCAAGCGACAATCGAGTCGCGACTGTGCTTACAAACATGCCCAACATTTCTTTTTCTTTTCTTGATGTCCGGTTCGCGTATGCTGTCCCCACAGCAATATCCAAATTTCCAGTTGTTTTATATAAAAACATGTATACCGTTGCCAAAAATAGTGTGAACAGGCTAATGTTGTGTTGCTCGCTGAAGACCTTCAGCTGTTCGTAACGCTCGCCGGTGAGGGCTACGTACGCTCTTTTCGCCTCAGTGCTTATGGAGTATGGAGGATACGGTTTAATTCCTGTCGTCTCGGGCATGGTTTTGAACTTTTCCAGCCAATATGCCTTATCTTTCTGATAGCGATCGGACTTTTCATATTCCTGCTCCGCATAAATGTAATCGAGATAAGAGTTCTTCTTGTCTTTGGCCGAGAACGTTCCATTTGTAAGCTCCATATAGGTTTGCACGATTTTATTGCCTATAAGATGCGAAGTTACGCCATCAGCTATAATATGGTTAATTTTTAAGTGAATCCAATACTCTTGATTGTTAACGTTAAATACTGTGAAATTATATAATTTATCATCAAAAATACTGATTGGAATTCGATTGAAACGATTCAACCAGTCTTTAGCTTCCAAATGGTCATCCCATTCCATATAGTCTACTTCTGGAGTGATAGCCGATTCGGGCTCGAGCCGCTGAATGGGTTGATTGTCTTGAGTCATGATTCTGATGCGGAAAGCATCGTGTTGCGTAATTACTTGGCAGATAGACTCCTTCAGCACAGCCGCGTCTACCTCGCCTCGAATGACTAAAGTTCCTGCAACGGTAGAGACGGTGGTATTCGGATGCATCATTTCCATATACCATATTCTTCGCTGCGCCTGCGTCAATGGAAATAATTTGTTCGGATTTTCGTTCACATGGACTCTCCCCTATTAGAAATATTCGTAACTGTCTAGGTACACAGCTATTTGAATGTTCTTCTGGATGAGTAAATAAACATTTCCGTACAGAAATGGATTAAAACCGTTATCGTTATAGAGTAGAGGGATATTTCACTTATGATTGGTTAGGTTTAATTTGGTTTGGTTAGGTTAGATTTGGGCATATCCCGTGCGATAGTGCGAGTAGGTAGCTTGAATACGGTTCGAAAAGGCAGGTATAGCGTTTCTTGGGGTCATCAAAGGTGTATGGCCAGGGCAAGCCGATCTGGCACATGTGTTAAATAGCCGCATGGTTGGTGGAAACAGATCATTGAGATTCGCCGAAGAATCCAGATAAAGATACTTCACCCCCTTATATGCAATAAAGCGAAGTAATTTAATTCATTTAAAAGACATCCTTATAAGTTAATTATTACCACCACGTATTATAGTATCATTGGTTGTATTTAACAATATCATTTACTATAAATTAGTATAATATATTAATTTTCCGTAAATTAAAGGTTTATATTGTCATGAATATGACATAAATATCCGCGTTTAAAAGAACATGAAAAATCCCCATTTGAACTGTACCCCATAGGATAGACACCTTTAAAAAAAGTGCCCGCCCTACGGGGTTGCTCGAAGTCCGAAAAACATCATCGCCTATCTGGAAAAAACCTACTTGTATTCCAATAGTAACCACACTTGCGAGCACGAACGGCCCGCTTCCGTAGAATAATCCACACATACCGAGCAGGAATAACAGACCGGAAACGACAGCCAAGACCCGTCGATTCGACATACGCGCTGCACTGTAGGTACGATAAATGTAAAGGGCAACAGCGGAAACTGTACGGGTTACAATTCAATTAAGTAAACAGCTTTTAATACGCACTTGTTTATTTAATGAGGTAATTTTTAATGTCATTATTCAATTATAGGACCTTTCCACTGCGTCGAGTAAAGCAGTTAAGAATTAGATTGGACTCAGCCATGTATCGTTCTTGTTGAAGCATCTCGCGGGGGTGTTGGATGTACACTCCCAGCCACTCCCCAGTCACCACTCCGTCGATCGATCTTTCCCTATCGCCGCCGATCACGGTAAGCGCAGAGTCTTTAATCGGCTTCAATCTTTGCGCAGCTTCGTTCGCCGCTTTGAGCACTTGAGGCTTTAAGCTCTTATAGGCCTCTTTCATATCTTTTTTCTTTTGCTCCCAAAACAGTTTAGATTGAAGGCAATCGTTCGTCCGCCCCTTTGCTGCATCCTCCCCTTGCATCAGAAGAGGTACGATATACTTACAGGGGGAATGATTTGCAACTGTCTAAATGAAAGGGAGAGTGAAGAATCGCTCAAAGGGGCAGCAGGGGTCTTCTCCAAGCGGCATGTAACTCTGACTCCTCCTCATCGGGTTCCTGCCTTTCTGACTGTATGGGAGAATGGAGCTAAGGGCCGAGCGACAATATGCGTTTGTTCGAAAGAGGAGGAAAAGGTGACACCCATAAAAAAAACCTCCCCCGTTTCACCGAGGCCACTGAAAAAGTCCCTTAGTCCTGAAAGAGACAATTCTTCATTTTTTTGAAGAGTCTGTCTCTTTTTTTCGGTATAATCAAAGTATCTCATCAAAGGCTGGTGATCTCTGTGCTCCCGAAG